>JBJDXI010000168.1:0-6463 GCA_051866595.1 Clostridia bacterium | reverse complement strand
TTATATGCCGCGATTCTTTTCTGGATGCAGTGTGCCATCAATGTGACCTGGACGCTGCCGGGGATTGCCGCGTTCCTGCTCTCCTTGGGGATGGCGGTGGACGCCAACGTTATTATCTTTGAGCGTATCAAAGATGAGCTGCGCAAAGGACGTTCTTTGTCGGCGGCGGTCAGCTCCGGTTTCCAGCGGGCTTTTAAGGCCATTCTCGACTCCAACGTGACCACCCTCATCGCCACCGTTGTTCTTTATTTCTTCGGTGTCAGCTCCATCAAAGGGTTCGCGATTACTCTGAGCATCGGTGTTCTCGCCAGTATGTTTACGGCAGTTGTGTTTACCCGTTACCTTTTGAAAATGTGTGCCAACAGTTCTGCGCTGAGTAAACGCAGTCTGTATCGGTCTTGAGGAGGTGCGGGAAATGAGTAAGAAAGATTTTAAATTAAATATTATCGGAAAAAGAAAAATCTGGTATGCCGTTTCGCTCCTCATTATTCTTGCCGGTATTGTTTCCTTCGCGATTCAGGGATTCAATTTCGGTATTGACTTTACCGGCGGCAGTTATGTTCAGCTGACTTTCTATGAAGGTACCGCGGTGGAAACCGATGGGGCGGAAGATGCGGACGCGGAAGAAGCTGCCGTTGAGGAAGAAAAAGAAGGTACCGGGATTACCCCTGTTAAGGTTGAACTGGCCGATCTTCGGGAAGTTGTAAATCAGTATGTAGATAAAACGCCGACGATTCAGTTTGACGAAACAAATACGGCGTATCTGATTCGTACGGAATTGACAACGGAAGAAGAAGTCCAGGAAATGCTGGACGGCATCGAATCGGAAATCGGTACGTATCAGATCGATCGCAATGAGCTTGTCGGCCCCACCATTGGGAATGAGCTGACGCAGAAAGCCATTATCGCCCTGGCTTTGGCTTGCGCTCTGATGCTGATTTACATCACCGTGCGTTTCCAGTTCTGGTTTGGCGTGGCGGCCATCATCACATTGCTCCATGATGCTTTGGTGGTTCTGTCTGTTTTCTCCATCTTCCAGCTGGAAATTTCCAGTTCCTTTATCGCGGCGATTCTTACCGTTGTGGGTTATTCCATCAACGCCACTATCGTTGTGTTTGACCGCATCAGAGAAAGCCAGCCGAACTATAAGGCGTCGGATCGTGCCGCTTTGATGAACGACAGTATTTCCCTGACCTTTGCCCGTTCGGTGAATACCACCATTACAACGTTGCTTACGCTCTTCGCTTTGATTATTTTCGGCGGCGATACGACGAAGATTTTTGTTCTCGCCATGATTGTTGGTATTACAGCCGGTTTCTATTCCAGCGTATGTCTTTCCGGTTCTCTCTATTATGATCTGGTGGGTCATTTCGGCAAAAAGAAAAAATAAGATTCATATGAGTTCCACGGCTTGTTTTTATGAGCCGTAACAGAAAAGAGGCTGTCCTTAGGGACAGCCTCTTTGAGTATGATGAACCGCAGAATTTCAATCTCTCCGAAACAATATCTGCTTTCTTCAGATTTTGAATGACATCCGTTTAGAAAGAATATCTTTCGCGGCGCACTTTTCCCGTGATACTTTTTTATTATTTAAGGGAAAACTATTCTCAAAACAGGGATTTTATGGTATAATGTGAAATTATATTGGGGGAATTTGGGCTATGAGTGAACCGGTTGAATTAAACGAACTGAAAAGCAAAATAACGCGCTATAATCCTAATTGCGACTGGGATAAAATCACCGAAGCCTATCTCTTTGCGAAAGACGCTCACGAAGGTCAGAAACGCCATTCCGGTGAACCCTATATCACGCATCCTTTGGCTGTGGCGGAAATCCTTACCGAAGTGGAAGCCGATGATAAAACCATCATTGCCGGCTTGATTCATGATGTGGTGGAAGATACGGAACACACCATTGAGGAAGTAGAGGAACGTTTTGGTCATGATGTTGCCGTTCTTACCGAAGGCGTTACCAAATTGGGAAAGGTAAAAGGGCGCACCAAGTCCGAGCAGAAAATGGAGAACATCCGCAAGATGATTCTGGCCATGGCCACGGACATCCGCGTGATTATCGTCAAACTCGCTGACCGTCTTCATAATATGCGAACTCTTCAATTTCACTCTTCAGAAGTGAAACGCAAAGAAATTGCCCAGGAAACCTTGGATCTCTATACGCCCCTGGCCAACCGTCTCGGGGTATTCCAGTTCAAATGGGAATTGGAGGATCTCGCGCTTCAGACCATCGAACCGGAGAAATATACTGCCATTGTGGAAGAGCTGGCCTCGACCCGAACTTCCCGTCTCTCTTATATCCAGTCTTTTATCGAGCGTCTCGGTGAAAAATTGAAAGAAGCCGGCATCGATTATGTGGATATTTACGGACGTTCTAAAAATATTTACAGTATTTACCGTAAAATGCTGGTGCAAAATAAAGACCTGTCTCAGATTTACGATGTTCTGGCTGTCCGTGTTATTGTGAAGACCGTCACGGAATGTTATAGCGTTCTCGGTGTGGTTCACAGTCTCTGCGTGCCGGTTCCCGGTCGTTTTAAAGACTATATTGCCATGCCGAAGCAAAATATGTATCAGTCTATCCATACAACGATCATCAGTCCCAACGGCCGTCCGCTGGAAGTTCAGATCCGCACCGAGGAAATGCATCAGATCGCTGAACACGGGATCGCGGCTCATTGGCAGTATAAAGAGGGCAAATCCGGGGTGAAACCCGATCAGAAGCTGGCCTGGCTTCGTCAGATGCTCGATTGGCAGAAAGAAGTCAAAGATGCCGATGAATTTATGGCGTCGATGAAATACGATCTGGAGGACCAGCTCGTTTACGTATTCACGCCCAAAGGCGATATTTATGAACTGCCCTATGGTTCTGTTCCCTTGGATTTCGCCTATCGTGTCCACACCGAGGTCGGTCACAAGGCCATCGGCGCCCGCTGTAACGGCAAGATGGTGACTTTTGATTATGTACTGCAAAACGGTGATATTATCGAGATCATTACCTCCAAAACCGGGAAACCCAGCCGGGATTGGCTGAAAATTGTCAAAACGCCCCAGGCCAGAAATAAAATCCGCAATTGGTTCCGAAAGGAACAGCGGGATGAAAACATTGCCAAAGGCAAAGAGATTTATGAGCGCGAAGTGAAGACTTACGGCGAAACGATGGCCTCTTATCTGAAGGGTGAACCCTTCAGCGCTCTCGTTCGCCGTTATAACTTCGCGAGTCCCGAAAATTTTTATCTTGCCATTGGTGAAAACCATCTGACGATCAACGCGGTGATCAACGGCATCAAAGAAGAAATCCGTTATGAGGAACCGAAAGCCGTGCCCGAGGTCAAACCTTATGTGGATAAAAAGGGCCACCACGGTATTATCGTCAAAGGCGCCGATAACGTCATGGTGAAATTCGGTCATTGCTGTAATCCTCTGCCGGGAGATCCCATCGTCGGTTACATTACCCGGGGCAGCGGTATTACGGTACACCGCCGGGACTGCGTCAATGTGGGAGAAAACGCTGATCCTCACCGTTTTATCGATGTGGAATGGGAAGATGTCTATAATACCAATTTCCAAGCGGAGGTGGAGGTGGTCTCTGTGGACCGCGACCATCTCACCATGGATGTCATGACGGCAATTTCCGATACGAAAACCGTTATCAACAAGGTTTTCGGCCGCTCCATGAAGGACGGCACCGCCATTGTTACGTTGAAAATCGAAGTGAAAAGCAACAGTCACTTTGAGTATATCTGTAATAAACTTCGCCGGATCAAAGGTGTGGTGGAAGTAAAACGTGTCATCCACGGCCGGCATTGAGGAAAAAATGAGAGTAGTGATTCAAAGGGTTCGTTCGGCGTCGGTTTCTTCCGAAGGAAAAGAAGCCGGTGCCATCGGTATGGGCCTGCTTTTATATATCGGCGTTGCCGCCGATGATACGGAAAAAGATATGGATTATATCGCGGGTAAAGTGCCGGAACTGCGTATTTTTCCCGATGAAGATGATAAAATGAACCGTTCGCTTTTGGATGTGAAAGGTGAAATTCTGGCGGTATCGCAGTTCACCCTGATGGGGGACTGCCGTCACGGCCGCCGTCCCGGCTTTTCCGACGCCATGGCGCCGGAGCCGGCGAAAAGGATCTATGATGACCTCGTATCCCGATGGCGGGAAAATGGCATTTCTGTGGAAACCGGCGTGTTTCAAACGGATATGCTGGTTTCTTCCGTCAATTGGGGTCCGGTCACTTTCATACTGGAAAGTAAAAAATAGGAGGAACCATGGAAGTTTACCGAATGGAAGTTATGCCTTTAGGGACAAACTGCTATATCGCTTACGACGCCGATACGAAAGACGGTGTTGTCGTTGATCCCGGTGGCAGTCCGGAGCTGATTTCAAATGCCATTGACAAACTCGGCGTTCATGTGACAGCGATCATCAATACTCACGGCCACTGGGATCACATCGGTGCCAACAATGCCATAAAGGCTAAAACCGGAGCGCCGGTCTGTATCCATACCCTTGATCAGAATTATCTGACGGATGCCGCGCTGAATATCAGCAGTATGATGGGAACCCGGTCGGTTTCCGGCAGCGCGGACTGTCTGTTGAACGAAGGGGATAAAATTACTTTCGGCGGCTGTACATTAACGGTGTTGCATACACCGGGACATACTCCCGGAGGCATCAGCCTTTACGGCGAAGGTGTCGTTTTCAGCGGCGATACCCTCTTTTTCCGTTCCATCGGCCGGACGGATCTGCCCGGAGGCAATTATAATCAGCTGATTGAAAGTATACAAAACAAACTTTTCACTTTGGAGGATGAGACGACGGTTTATACCGGTCACGGCATCCCCAGCCGCATCTGTGATGAAAAAAGCGGCAATCCGTTTGTAAGATAAGGAATTTATGGGAGGAACTATGGCAACGACACGACCGAAAGGTACCAATGACTTTCTGCCCGAAGATACCGTGAAATGGCAGTATGTCGAGAATATTTTAAGAGAATCCGCCAAAAAATATGGTTTTGAGGAGATCCGCACCCCGATTTTTGAAGCGACGGAGTTATTCCTCCGTGGTGTTGGGGAAACCACCGATATTGTCAACAAAGAAATGTATACCTTCAACGATAAGGGGAACCGCAGTATCACCCTGCGTCCCGAAGGCACAGCCTCCACGGCAAGGGCTTTTATTGAACATAAAATGCACGGCTGTCCCATGCCGGTAAAACTTTATTATATGGGACCCATGTTTCGATATGAACGCCCTCAAAAGGGACGTTTCCGTCAGTTCCATCAGTTCGGCATCGAAGCCTTCGGGTCCAATGATCCCGCCTTGGACAGTGAGATTATCGCTTTTGCCATGGAGTTTTATAAAAAGCTCGGTCTTACCGGTTTGAAGGTGCGTTTGAACAGTGTTGGCTGTCCGAAATGCCGCGCCGAGCATAAAGCCAAACTCCAGGAAATGCTCCGCCCTCATCTCGATGAGCTCTGCGAAGATTGCCGCAGCCGCTTTGAGAAGAATCCGCTGCGCATTTTCGACTGCAAAAATGAAAAGTGCCAGGCCTTGATTGAAAACGCTCCCTCTATTACCGACTGTCTCTGCGAGGAATGTGCGGATCATTTTGATAAAGTCAAAACCTATCTTACCGCCGCGGAAATTCCTTTTGAAGTGGATTCCCGCCTTGTCCGCGGTCTGGATTATTACACGAAAACCGCCTTTGAAATCATTCTCACGGAGATCGGCGCTCAAAGCGCCATTTGCGGCGGCGGACGCTACGATGGTCTGATCCGCGACATCGGCGGTCAGGATATGCCCGGTGTCGGCTTCGCTTTGGGAATGGAGCGTGTTTTTGCCGCCCTGGAAGCCGGAGGCATTGAAATCCCCGTGGAAAAGGGCACCGATGTTTACTGTGTCGCCCTGGGTGAACAGGCCAGAGAAAAGGCTTTTGCCTGGATTACCCAACTGCGCCGCCGTGGTTTTAAAGCGGAAATGGATTACATGGCCAAGAGCTTTAAGGCGCAGATGAAAGCCGCCGATCGGGAAGGGGCAAGATTCGTTGTGATCTGCGGCGATGATGAACTGGAAAAAGATGAAATTATCATCAAAGATATGACCGATTCCTCTCAGGAAGCGGTCTCCCGGGAAAAAGTGATTGAAGAGTTAATCAGGAGGATTCAGAAATGAAAAGAACACACAACTGCGGAGCTTTCCGCAAAGAGCACGTTGGCGAAACCGTATCGGTCTGCGGTTGGATTCAGAGAAGACGGGACCATGGCGGCGTTATCTTCATTGATTTAAGAGACCGCAGCGGTTTTGTCCAGCTCGTATTTGACCCCGCCGTTGCCGGCGATGATTTTGCCGTTGCCGAGCGCGTCCGTCCCGAATACGTCCTTTCTGCCACCGGTGAAGTCCGGCTTCGTCCCGAAGGTCAGGAAAATCTCAATATGGCCACGGGCGAAAT
>JBJDXI010000167.1:0-6489 GCA_051866595.1 Clostridia bacterium | reverse complement strand
TTGGTAAGGATGAGGTCAGCAGTTCGACTCTGCTCGGCGGCTCCAGATATGTCCGGCAATTTTTATTGCCGGACATTTTTTATGCCTTCCGGCGTCACATTTCTGTGGTGGATTTAAGACGCAGGAAACGAAAAAAATGAAATCCGGGAAGAAAAGGAAGACGGCGGAATTTCCCCGCCTTTCTTTTTTTATGGACGGACCGATATGAATAAACCGCGGAAAGGGATTTCTTTCCGCGGTTTTTGCCTTTTCCGATTATCTTATTCTGTTTTCAGCATGGCTTTAAGATCTTCTTCCGGGGTGGAGATGGGGTGTATCTTAAAGGTCTCCACAAGGAATTGGGTGACCTTCGGCGAGAGACAGGCCGGAAGCGTCGGTCCGAGGTAAATGTTTTTGATGCCCAGATGAAGCAGGGACATCAGAATGGCCACGGCTTTCTGCTCGTACCAGGAGAGCACCAGGGTCAGCGGCAGGTCGTTGACGCCGCATTGGAAGGCTTCGGCCAGGGCGGCGGCGACTTTTACGGCGCCGTAAGCGTCATTACACTGACCCATGTCCATCAGCCGGGGCAGTCCTGCCACGGTGCCGGGATCGATGTCGTTGAAACGGTATTTTCCGCAGGCCAGCGTCAGAATGAGGGAATCCTTCGGCGTCTGTTTGACAAATTCCGTGAAGTAGCTCCGGCTTTTGCGCGCGCCGTCGCAGCCGCCGACGAGGAAGATATGTTTCAGCGCGCCGCTTTTCACGGCGGAAACCACTTCTTCGGCGTGGGAAAGGATGGCTTCGTGACCGAAGCCGGTGGTCACGGCGGTGCCGCCGTTGATGCCGGTCTGTTTTCGGGGGCTGTCGTAGCCCTTTAATTCCAGGGCTTTTTCAATGACGGCGGAAAAGTCCTTGTCCTCGCCGATGTGGGGAACGCCGGGCCAGGAAACGGGGCCGGTGGTGAAAATATTCTGACTGTAGCTCGGTTTCTGCGGCGTGAGGCAGTTGGTGGTGAAGAGGATCGGAGCGGGGACGCCGTCAAATTCCTCCCGCTGGTTCTGCCAGGCGGTGCCGAAATTTCCTTTGAGATGGCGGTATTTTTTCAGATGGGGGTAACTGTGAGCCGGAAGCATCTCGCCGTGGGTGTAGACATTGACGCCTTTGCCCTCGGTCTGGATCAGCAGCTGTTCCAGATCGCTTAAATCGTGGCCGGTGATGATGATAAAGGGGCCGGGCTCGATGGTAAGCTCAATGGTCTGAGGTTCCGGCACGCCGTATGTGGCGTGATTGCCGTCATCCAGCAGAGCCATGGCGGTGAGATTGACTTTTCCCAGCTCCATGTTGAGTTCCAGCAGTTCTTCCATGGTGTGATTTTCGGCAACGGCTTTCAGCGCCTTGCAGAGAAAGCGGGGGATTTCCGCGTCTCTTCTGCCCAGCCGGGCGGCGTGATATGCGTAAGCCGCCATGCCGCGGATGCCGAAAAGAAGCAGGGATTTTAAAGCGCGAATATCCTCATCGGTCTGCCAGAGCAGAGAGAGGCGGTATTCTTCGTAAGGGTCGCCGCAGAGACGGCAGTCCCCGGCGGTGAGGGCCGCTTTTTTGCCCCGGATCTGCCGGAGGAGCTTCTGCAAGGCTTCATCGTCGAAATTGACGTTGGTCAATGTGGCGAAAAGGCTCTCGGTGAGGAGATCTTCGATTTCCGTTTCCCTGCCTTTGTCGGTAGCGGTTTTGGCCAGACCGATCAGCGCGCCGGTGATGTCGTCCTGTATTCCGGCGGTGGCGGCGGTTTTTCCGCAGGCGCCGGCTTTTCCCGCGCAGCCTTTGCCGGCGGTCTGTTCGCATTGATAGCAAAACATGTTATGTTCCATAAAAAACCTCCTTAAAATCGTTGGGTTTTGAGGATTTCCCCTTCGGCGGAGATGGTAACCACCGTCAGCGGCAGTTCCTTTCCGCTTTGGGCGATGGCGGTTTTTACCATTTTTTCCATACCGCCGCAGCAGGGGACTTCCATCCGGGTGAGGGTAATGTCCTTTATATCGTTACGGGCAAAAATTTCCGTCAGCTTTTCGCTGTAATCCACGGAGTCCAGCTTGGGGCAGCCCACCAGCGTGACGCGGCCTTTGATGAAATCCTCATGAAACCGGCGGTAAGCGTAGGCGGTGCAGTCGGCGGCGATGAGGAGCGGCGAACCCTGATAGAAGGGGGCTTCCGTGGGCAGGAGCTTGATCTGAACCGGCCACTGGGAGAGCATGCCTTTGGGGGCGGTGCCGCAGTGGCAGGCGGTGGCTTCTCTCTTTTTCAGGCTTCGCACAGAATGAGAGGGACAGCCGCAGGCCAGGGTTTCTTCTTTTTTCTGCTTTTTGGGCAGTGTTCTTTTGAGATGCTTCTGCTTTTCGGCTTCTTCCTTCTGAAAAGCCGGGGCTTCCCGTACTTCAATAGAGATGGCGTCCTGGGGGCAGTGGGGCAGGCAGTTGCCGAGGCCGTCGCAGTAATCCTCCCGGATCAGCTCGGCTTTGCCGTTGACGATGGCCAATGCCCCTTCGGCGCAGGCTTCCACGCAGAGACCGCATCCGTCGCAGCGGTTTTTATCTATTTTGATCATTTCTCTTTTCATAAAAATGGTTCCTCCTTGTTTTTCTGGCATCAGTATAGTATAATAAAACCGGAAAATATGTTGGAAATACAACAGGAGATATTTGATGGAAAAATATTTGGATGTCATTGCCGCTTCTTCTCTGTTTCGGGGAATTGAAAGAGAGGAGATCGGGGCTGTGCTGAAATGTCTGGATGCCCGGAAACGGCATTTTGCCCGGGGAGAGCTGATTTTTGCCGCCGGCGACCGCGTTCCCGGGATCGGGCTGGTGCTGCGCGGCGGCGTACTCCTTTCCAAACTGGATTACCGGGGCAACGCTCTGCTTCTGGATAAGCTTGAGGAAGGAGCGGTTTTCGGCGAGTCCCTGGCCTGTCTCGGCGGGGGAAACCGCAGTCTCGACGTAACGGCGGCGGAACCGTCGGAAATTCTGTTTCTGGATATTGGCCGGGTGGTCAAGACCTGTTCTTCGGCGTGCTCTTTCCACCAGCGGATCATTGAAAATCTGCTGATGGACATCGCCGGGAAAAATCAGCAGCTGAATCTGAAAATGGAACATCTTTCCAAACGCACCACCAAGGAAAAACTGCTCTCTTATCTTTCCTCTCACTGCGGCGGCGACGGAACGGAGTGGTTCACCATTCCCTTAAACCGTCAGCAGCTGGCGGATTATCTCTGCGTGGATCGTTCCGCCATGTCCTGGGAGCTTTGCCGTATGCGGGACGAGGGGATGCTGGAATTCCGTAAAAACCGCTTTCGCTTTTCTTTTCCTCTGTCCTGTGATAAGATGAGGACATAAAATAACGTAAGAAATCAAAAAAAGGAGGGACGGCCGTGCTTGAATTAAAGATCATTACCGGAATGTCCGGGGCGGGAAAAACCCAGATGCTGCGAATTATGGAGGATTTCGGGTATTACGCCATTGACCATCTGCCGGTGGAATTGATTGTGGATCTGATTTCTCTGCTCAATTCCGAAGAGCGTAAGGTGGAAAAGGCCGCCATCGTTGTGGATATACGGGAAAACGGTCATTTTCATTCCTTCTTCCAGAATATGGAACGCCTTTCCGGCGAGGCCGTGGAGGCGGAGATTATCTATCTCGAAGCGGAAAAAAACGTGCTTTTGAAACGGTTTCACGAGACCCGCCGCCGTCATCCTCTGGGCAGTGACATTCGCCTGCTCACCGCCATTGAGGAAGAAGAGCAGATTATGGCGCCGGTGCGGAAAATCGCCCACCGCCGCATTGATACCACTTATATGAGCGGAACGATTTTAAGGGATTATCTGCGGTCGCTCTACGGCGGATCCGTCAAACGTCGTCTCATGGTCAGCGTGGTCTCCTTCGGCTATAAATACGGTGTTCCCCAGGATGCCGATTACATCTTTGACGTGCGCTTTCTGCCCAATCCCTTTTACGATGAGTTTTTGAAACCCCTCACCGGTAAAGACGAGGCCGTGGGGGAATATATCATGGCTTCGCCGGAGTCCGAGGCCTTTCTCTCCCGGCTTGAGGATTTCCTGGCCTTTATTCTCGATCAGTTTGAACACCGTTCCCGGGATAATATCGTCATCGGCGTGGGTTGTACCGGCGGTCAGCACCGCAGTGTGTTTTTTGCCGAGAAGATCGGGGAATTTCTGGAAAAAGCCGGATACATCTATACGGTAAACCATAATGATGTCTGGCGCGGAGGACAGCGATGAGAAAAAGGAATATTCACGGGAGCCGGGAGTGGGTTCCCTGTTT
Source organism: Clostridia bacterium (assembly GCA_051866595.1). Lineage (GTDB taxonomy): Bacteria > Bacillota > Dehalobacteriia > UBA7702 > UBA7702 > UBA7702. Next base: position 2,173 of record JBJDXI010000167.1, on the reverse strand, counting down.
TGCCGCGGCGGTTTTCCTCTGTTTTGCCGGCATCGGACTGCTGGCGGTGCGCTTTGGGCGGATTTTTGATTCCGCCGCGGCGGAAAACGCTTTCGGCACTTTTCTGGTGATTTTCGGTTCCGTGGCTCTTCTCGGCCTCGGTTTCGGACTCTTCCTTCTTGCCCTGAATCAGTATCGCCGTTCCAAGCGGCTTGCCCGCCGCCGGGACGCGGCGAGATCTCGCCGGGAGCGAATGAACACCGACAGCGGTCTCTACATTACCGCCATCGGCGGCGGTACCGGTCTTTCCACGATTCTTCGGGGACTCAAGGAAATCAGCAGTCATATCAACGCCGTGGTGGCCGTTACCGACGACGGCGGCAGTTCCGGCCGTTTGCTGGAAGGCAACACCGTGGTGCCGCCGGGGGACATCCGCAACTGTCTTGTGGCGCTTTCCCCTCGGGAAGGGATCATGGAATCCATGTTCAATTACCGTTTTGAAAATCCGGAAGAGCTCCGCGGCCATTCTCTGGGTAATCTGATGATTGCCGGCCTTTCCGATCTCACCGGTGATACCGCCACCGCCATCCGGGATATTGGCCGTATTCTGAATATCCGGGGCAATGTGATTCCCGTGACCCTCGACGATGTGGAGCTGGGCGCGAAAATGAGCGACGGGGAGGAAGTTTACGGGGAAACCACCATCGTCCGGGATCCCCGCTGTATCCGTGAAGTCTTTCTCCGTCCCCGGAACGCCCTGGTCAACGCCGATGCCGTAGACGCCATTATCGACGCCGACGTGGTGCTTCTGGGTCCCGGCAGCCTCTACACCAGTATTCTGCCGAATCTTCTCGTTCCCGGTATTGTGGACGCTCTGGTTCAGACCAAAGCGCCGGTGTGGTATGTGGCCAATATCATGACTCAGCGGGGTGAGACCGAGGGCTATAATCTTTCCGATCATATTGAGGCCATTGTCGGCCTGTCGGAACGACCCTTTTTGTCCGGCGTCATTGTCAATACGAAAAAGGTGGGGGGCATTTCCTCGGCGGATACTTACCGCAAAGGCGGCCTTTCCCAGGTGGAAAACGATATGGCCGCCGTGAGAAAGTACGGCCTGCGTGTGGTGGGCCTGCCCCTGGCCAAGAATGATGGTTTCGTGAAGCATGACGCTTCGGTGCTGGCGGATTTTATCGCCTCGGGAAAATTTTAAAAGGAGAAGGTCATGTCTTTTTCTTCGGAAACGAAAAAACAGATTTCTCAGCGGATCAGCGGCAGCGCCTGCTGTCAGATGGCGGAGTTTCTGGCCCTGACCAAAACCGACGGCACTATCGGCATCCACGGCCGGGACGGTCTTGTCCTCGCCGTGACGACGGAAAACGCCGCCGTCGCCAAGAAAATTTATAAATTGTCCAAGGAACTTTTCGCGGAACCCGGCCGCCTTCTCGTTTACAAAAACACGCGGTTGAAAAAAAACAACCGCTATGAAATCCGTATCCCCTATCAGGAGGATGTGAAAGACCTCTTCGTCCGGCTGGGCATCATGAATCCCGACGGAAGCTGGGGGGATCTCTCCAAAAATGTCTTTCCTTTCGATTCGGTGAAAAAGGACTGCTGCAAACGTTCTTATCTCCGCGGCGCTTTTCTGGGCAGCGGCTCCGTCAACAATCCCGAAGGGGCTTATCACCTGGAAATCGTCAGCCCCTATAAGGAACATGTCGAAGCCATGCAGGGGCTGATGGAGGATTTTGGCATCCACGGGAAAATCTGCCTCCGGAAAAACCAGTATGTCCTCTATCTGAAAAACGCCGACCAGATTTCGGAATTTCTTCTCAATATCGGCGCCCATCAGGCCCTTCTGACCTTCGAGAGCGAGCGTGTCCGGAAGGAGATGTTCAACAACATCAACCGTCAGCGGAATTTCGACATGGCCAATGTGGAAAAGACCGTGGCCTCGGCAATGTCCCAGACCCAGGCCATCCGCCGGATTGAGGAAACCATCGGTATCGACAGCCTTTCTCCGGCGCTGAAAGAAGCGGCGGTGCTGCGGAAAGAAAATCCCGATCTGTCCCTGGCGGAACTGGCGGCGCTGGCCGATCCGCCGGTGGGAAAAAGCGGTATGAATCACCGTCTGAAAAAACTGCGTGAAATTGCAGAAAATTTGTCTTAACGCAGGAAAATAGCTTTTTTTATAAAA
>JBJDXI010000166.1:0-32473 GCA_051866595.1 Clostridia bacterium | reverse complement strand
AAGGACACTGTCCCTGAAAGGAGATCACTTTGGTTTCTTTTTCCATGATACTGATCCTCTGCTTTTCTTAAAAAATCATAATGACATTATTATACAAAAAACCAATAAAAAAACAACGGGAATTTTCGTTGTAATTAGACAAAAAAATTGTTATACTGTAAAAGGATATATCCTTTACGGAGGTTATGATTTCTATGGATTACGAACGCTATCGCTTTCATGAAGACACCGAAGAAAACGAAAGTCCTTCCCGAAAAGAAGAAGACCGGTATAAACAGCGGGAGGCCCTTCTCCGCCGGCGGGAACAGAAAAAACGCCAGGCCATTGTCATCTCCGTTGTTTCCGTACTGATCGTTGCCGCCCTCGGCGTTTTTATCGCTTTTTCCCAGACCGGCCTTACCGCGGCGGAAGAAGAAAACACTGTGGTCACCGAGGAAATGCTGCCGGTGGAAAGCGGATTTGCCAGCTTCAGCCTGGTTGCCACCGGTGATAACCTGCTTCACACGAAACTTTATACCCAGGCGGCGGACCGCGCCGGAAACGGCGGCTACGATTTTGATCCCCTTTACGAAGGCGTGACCGAAATCACGGAAAGCGCCGACATCGCCTTTATCAATCAGGAGACCCCCGTGGCCACCGCCATCAAAGCGCCTTCCAGCTATCCGCTGTTCAACACCCCTTCGGAATGTGTGACGGACCTCCATGAAATCGGCTTTAACGTGTTCAACATCGCCAGCAACCACTCCCTCGATCAGGGCGCCGCGGGGCTGGAGGCCACCATTGATTTCATGGAAACGGTACCGGACAGCCTCTATGTGGGGGCCTACAAAAATCAGGAAGAAATGGAAAAAACCCACACCATCACCGTCAACGGCGTGGAAGTGGCTTTTGTGGGTTTCACGGAAATGACCAACGGCCTCGTGCTGGACAGCAGTTCCGAGCTGGCATTTACCTACACCTCCGATGAAACGGAAATGGAAAAGCTCATTAAATCCGCCGACGCCGACGCCGACGTCGTCATCGTCTCCGTTCACTGGGGTCAGGAAAACGTCTTTTCCGCTTCCGACGCCCAGCGCTCCCTGGCCCAGAAATTCGCCGACTGGGGCGCCGACATCATTTTGGGCCATCATCCCCATGTGCTGGAAGAAATCGAAACCGTGACCTCCGCCGACGGACGCACCGTGCCGGTATGCTACTCTTTGGGGAACTTTACCTCCACCATGAACGACAAAGCCAACCATGTGGGCGGCTTCTACAAATGCAACGTGATCTTCGACAAGGCCAGCGGTAACGTTTCCATTGCCGATGAGGAATTCATCCCCCTGGTAAACTACTTCACCGCGGGCAAAAGCAACATCCACGTGGTGCTTTTCAAAGACTATACCGATGAGCTGGCAGCCACCGACGGCGCCGGCATCACCCGGGAATATGTGGAAGAAGTCCTCCGGGATACCGTCGGTACCGATCTCGTCAAAGGTCTGGACTGATCCCGGTCTGAAATCATAGAAAACGAAAGCAGTATCCTTTCGGATACTGCTTTTTTGTTTCGCTCCATGGAAAACGGCTCAACGAAGCCACTGTTTTCACGGATTTCCATCACGGAAACGGGTCACATCTCGTTAAAGAAGAATACCCCCACACCGCCGATCCCCAGATGAACCCCAAGGACCGCGCCGATTTCCTCGATGAGGTAACGGCAATCCGGCAGACGGCTTTTCAGCATTGCGCGCATTTCCTCCGCCGCTTCCGGATCGTCGGCGTGGGTGATGCCGATGGTCTGAACAGGGCAGTTCCGGGCCCGCTGAGCCACGATGTCCGCCACCCGCTCCAGGGATTTCCACCGCCCCCGGACTTTCTGAATGACCTCCATCTCACCGTCATCCACATCCAACAGTGGCTTGATATTCAGGAGGTTGGCGGTATAACCCAACGTTCTGGAGATCCGGCCGCCCCGGATCATCCAGGTCAGATCACTGATGACAAAAACGTGCTCCACATGGCGGATGAGAAACCGACAGCGTTCCGTCAGCGCCTCAAAGCTCGTACCCCGGACGGCTTCCTTCGCCGCCTCCATGGCGATAAGCCCCGTGGCGAAAGAACCCCCTTTGGCATCCAGTGCGCAGAAGGATCGCTCCGGAAACTTTTTCCCAAGATCGTCCATGATTTGGGCCACCAATCCGCAGGTTCCCGACATTTTGGCAGAAAAGCCCAGATACAGCAGATCATCGCCGCCGGCGGCAAGGGCCGATAAGCGGTTATGGGTATCGGCAATGCTGACCTGGGAGGTTTTGGGCATCACACCTTGGCGCATCCGATCATAAACCTCATGGGTCGTAATGGTCACGCCATCGAGATATTCCTCATCCTCCACAAGAACATGGAGGGGCAGAATCTCAATGCCATATTTTTCCACCACCGATTTCGGCATATCACAAGTGCTGTCCACGATTATACGGATCATCCGCGGCCTCCTTTCGACGGAAACGGCCTGGAACATTCCAAAGGGAATCCAGCCGGCGCCGTATAAAATGTTTTATTGCTCTCTTTATTATATCACAATCTAACAAAACGACACAGTGATTCCCCGTATTTTTATTTATAATCATTTAAAGAAGCACTTCCCGCCGAAGTGCTTTAAAAAAACCGACGCCGGAAACAGAAAACCGGGTTCTCCTTTCTTATACGGCGGATATGAAATTTCTTTATTCAAATTCAGCCAATTCGGGCAATATAAAATCCCGCACATCCTCTCCATCCAACTCCGGCAATATACAATCCAGGACATTATTTATCACCGCCTGGGATTCTTCTGTTTCCATCGGGCTCAGCACAAATCCGTTTTCACTTTCCGTATAAGAAGCCAAATACATTCGGATATGACCGCGGGAATCTGTACTGTGATCCGTATAGGCCATATATTTTTTCCCTGTTTCCGGATTTTCCGTTGTAAAAAGAATTTCACATTCTATTTCATCTTTTATAAAAGTCGTTTTTGCAGTGTCTTCAATCATCCTTTTCCCCTTTCAAAAAAAACCTGCGGAATACTTCAAGCCATTTGGTAAAAATCGGACATATTCGCTCTTCTTTTGCCTGCAGAACTCCGTTAATCACATGAAAGTGCATATAAAACCGGAAATTTTCACCATACTACAACTTATGATAAACCATTTTATCACTAAAGTAATCAATTGTAAACAACTATAGATTATTTTTTACAACAATTATTGCAGGTAAAATATAACCATAGTTATGATCAGAGGTGATATGATGGAGCGTCAGGAACGAAATCGCGTCATAGGAAAACGAGTGCGGGAAATCCGGGAATATCAGAAATTAAGCCGGGAACATCTGGCCGAAAAAGCGGATATTTCAACACAGTTTCTTGCCGACATTGAAATGGGGCGCAAAAGCATGACAACATCCACCCTTTGCAATATTTCCGCCGCCCTTATGGTTACAACAGACTACCTTCTTTTCGGGAGAACCAAAGAAGAAAAACATGCGCCTCTGATGGAAATGATCCAATCCCTGAACACAGAGGAACAAAACATCGCGGAAGAAATGCTGAAGCTGCTCATAAAGAGCTTTTCTTTAAAAAGAGACCCACCAACCCCATAAAAATTCAAAGCGCTTCTTCCCCGGCGGTCCCAATGACACGAACAGCGAAAAAGCGCCGGATCGTTTCATTCTTTTTTGAACATACAATTGCCCCCTGATACAGTGAAACCTGTGTCAGGGGGCCTTTTGTCGGTTATCGGTTTTAAGGGATGCTTTTGCTGTTTCTTTTCGGCGCAAAAGCATTTTCGGTATATTTTTCTTCCGTTCTTTCTTTACCGGAGGAAAAGAAAGAACAGCGTTCTACTTTCTGTACTTCGCGATCATGGACAAAACCTTTTTGATATCGAGAGGCTTCGCCAGATGCTCGTTCATCCCCGCCGCCTTGCTGTTCTGCACATCCTCGGCAAAAGCGTTGGCGGTCATAGCGAAAATGGGAACGGTTTTGGCGTCGGGCCGTTTCATGCGGCGGATCATCCGGGTGGCGCTCATGCCGTCCATATTGGGCATCTGAACATCCATCAGGATCACGTCAAAGGTACCCGGCTCCGAAGCGGAAAAAGCTTCCACCGCCAGCTGACCGTCGGCGGCGGTGGTGACAACACCTCCGGCCTCATCCAGCATAAACTGGGCGATTTCCATATTCAGTTCGTTATCTTCCACAAGGAGAATCCGGGTTCCGGAAATATCCGGCGCCGCATATTCCGGTTCCGGCAGTTCTTCCGCCATCACCGGATCGGGATCCACCTCGAAGGTCAGCGTCACGGTAAAAGTGGAGCCTTCGTCCTGAACGCTCTGGACATCTATGGTTCCGTTCATCTCATCGACGATGCGTTTGACGATGGAAAGACCCAGCCCGGACCCCTGATATTTCGATTTGACCTGAGAGCTCTCCTGATTGAAGGCCTCAAACATATGTTTCTGAAAATCCTCGCTCATGCCGATACCCGTATCGGACACAGTAAAGCGAAAGGTTACGGTATCTCCGGTAAAGCCGGTTTCCTCCACATCAAAGCAGATGGAACCGTTGGGTTTGTTGTATTTTGCCGCGTTGGATAAAATATTGACCAGCACTTCACGGATATGCAGCGGACTGCCCATCACCCGGGTGTGAACACAGGATGCACAGGAAGGTATTGCCATCGAAATACCCGATTCGTTGACCATCGGCTCAACGATGGCGAAAACCTCTTTGGACAGCTTGGTAATATCCATCGGTTCCCGGGCAAAGACCATCTTGCCGCTTTCCAGCTTATTCAGATCCAGAATATCATTGATCAGCGTCAGCAGATGGTGGGAGGAGATTTCGATTTTATCCAGGGCTTCGTTGACAATGGAGGGTTCGTCCCGATGGGTTTTGGCGATGGTGAGCATCCCCATAATACCGTTGATCGGCGTGCGGATGTCGTGCGACATATTGGAAAGGAACCGCGATTTCGCCTTATTGGCGGCCTGAGCGATTTCAAGCTGGGCTTTGGTATCGGCTTTTTCGTGGGCCTCCGTAATATCCCGGCCCAGCAGGTTAGCGACGGGTTCACCGTTTTCATCGGTCCCCATAAAAAGGTTCAGCTCCTGCCAGTGAATACTGCCGTCGATTTTCGCCGCGGTAGTGATGGTATCAATATGGCCGCTTTTCCCCGCGGCGGACAAAAGCGCCTCTTTGCCGAGGTGCCGCGTCAGCATCTCACGGTATTCCGGAAGAAGCATCTTTTTCATCTCGTCAAAGGTACGACCGTAATCGTCCGAAGACTCAATCACCGAAACCGCCGGACTCATTCCGGTACCGGTAATCAGTGTGTATTTCCATGTATTCAGATTGATGGTGGCGTTGAAGCTGTAGAGCATTTTGGTAACGCCGGAAAGGAGTTCGTCCTTGGCCGCGGCGGCTTTCAGTTCTTTTTCCCGCTGTTCACGGCTGTTATGACTTTCCGTAATGTCCCGGCCCAGCACATTGGCGACGGGTTCGTCGTTTTCGTTGGTACCGATAAAAACATTGATCTCGTGCCATTCGATGCCGCGATCCACTTTGGCGGCATATTCCAGACTGCCCACAAAGCCCCGCTCGCCCCGACGGGCCTGAAGGGCGTCGAGACCGGCCACGGCGGCAAAGGCCTCTTTATATTCGGGCAGAATATACGATACTTTTTTCTCATAGGCCGTGGGATAATGATTGGTGGAATTGAAAATATCCACAAATTTTTTCATTCCCGTACCGGTAATCAGGCTGTAATACCCGGTCTGCAGGTTCAGCGTCAGGTTGTAGCCGTACATCATCTTGGTAATCTCGGAAAGGATCTGATCCTTGGCCGCGGCGGCTTTCAGCTCCCGTTCCCGCTGTTCCTGCCGCTCGTGGATATCGGTGACATCCCGGCCGATAATATTGGCCAAAGGTTCGCCGTCACTGCCGGTGGAACAGAAAACGTTCACTTCATGCCACTCTTTACCGCGGCTGCCGTGAACAGCGTATTCCAGATTGCCAATATACCCCTGGGCGTATTCTCTCTTCCGCAGAGATTCCAGAGACTGGAGCTCATGGATGCGATCCAGATATTCGGGAAGAACGCGGTCTTTCACATAGCCCAGCGCCGTTTCATAGTCATCGGTGGAGTTGAAGAAAGCCACGGCCTCATCCATGCCGGTACCGATAATCAGGCTGTACTTGCCGGTGTGGAGATTCAGTGTGATATTGTAACTGTAAATGGTTTTGGTGATTTCGGAAAGAATCTGGTCCTTGGCGGAGGCAACCTGGAGTTCCATTTCGTGCTTCTTCTGCCGGAGCTGGGCCTCGGTAATATCACGACCCAGAATATTGGCAAGGGGCTGGCCGTTTTCGTCAATACCGATAAACAGGTTGGCCTCGTGCCACTGGCTTTTGCCGTCGTAAACCGCCTCATAGGTAATGGACCCCACATAGCCGCTGGTATTTTCGGCTTTTTGCAGCGCCTCAATGCCGATGAGTCCGTTCAGCTTTTCCACATCTCCGGGGACGATGGCCTTTTGCAGGCGGGAATAGAGCAAAACATAATCGTCCATGGACTCCATCAGCGCCACGGCCTCGGGCATCCCGGTGCCGGTGATCAGGCTGTACCGCCAGGTTTCAAGGCTCACCGAAAGGTTATAGCTGTAAAGCATTTTGGTAACGCCGGAAAGAAGCTGGTCCCGGGCAACCGCGGCTTTCTGGGAATTTTCCCGCTGTTCCTGCCGGCGGTGGGCGTCGGTGATGTCCCGGCCCAGAATATTGGCGATGGGCTCTCCGGCTTCATCGGTGCTGATAAAGACATTGACCTCATGCCATTCTTTCCCGTTATCCGTCAGAGCGCCGTATTCCACACTGCCGATAAAACCGTTGGCGTTTCGGCGGGCGTGAAGCGCTTCCAGACTGGCCAAACTCGTAAACTGCTCTTTCGTTTCCGGATCGAGGTACTTTAGCTTTTCGTTATAGGCTTCGGCGTAATCATCGGTGGATTTGAAAATCTCCATGAATTTGGTCATACCGGTACCGACGATGAGGCTGTACTTCCCTGTGCGGAGGTTCAGCGTCAAGTTATAGCTGTAGAGCATTTTGGTCAGTTCCGAAAGAATCTGATTCTTCGCCGCCGCCGCTTTCAATTCCTTTTCATTACGTTCCTGGGTTTCGTGGGCTTCGGTCACGTCCCGGCCCAGAAGATTGATGATGCGGTGCCCGTCTTCATCATTAAATTCCCTCTTTTAAAATTACTTTCCGGCGTTTACGCCAAATCCTCTTCCCACAAACAACATTGTCCCTTGTCTTCCCGCTTGGCACGGTACATGGCCTGGTCGGCCCTTTCAATCAGTTCCTCATCGGAGATTTCTCCGGTGTCGCACATCACAATCCCTCCGGAGCAGTGCACGGGGAAAGGTTCCTCCGCCATGGATTCGTGGAATTTACGGCAGATCGTATTCCCTTTCCGCGCGATCACCTCGGGATCGCCGATATGCTTTAATATCACAATAAACTCATCGCCGCCGTAACGGCAGAGAATATCGTCATTTCTGGTTTCTTTATGAATCAGATCGGAAAAAGCCCGGATGACGCGGTCGCCGACTTTATGACCGAAGGTATCATTGATGCCCTTCAGATCATCAAGATCGAACATACACACGGCAATGGGCATATCCGCCAGCCGCATAGAAGCCATGGCCAGCGAAAGGCCGCGGCGGTTCAGTAAGCCGGTCAGCGGATCATGGCTGGCCTCGTCCTGAAGAACGATTTCCCTTTCCTGCATATCCTCAATTTCAATGAGCCGTTCCACCCGCTTGCGCAGGTCGGCAACGGGATGACATTTACAGAGAAAGTCATCGGCGCCCATGGCGAAATCCAGCTCTTTGCTCCGCTCCTCACAGGGGGTAGGAATGGTGCAGAGAACGGGGATCCGCCAATAAGCCGGACTCTGCCGCACCAGATTCAAAAGCCGTTCCGCGCCGTTTTCCGGCAGGGTGGCGCTGAGAATCACCGCGGCGATTTCCCCCTTGGAAGAGGAAAGGAGCAGCTCCGATCCTTTTTCCGCGTCCGTTGCCTCAAGAGCGGTATACTCCCCGGCAAAAGCGTCGCGCACCGTCTGTCGGTACGCTTCGTCCTCATCGGCGAGGAGCAGTTTCCGCGGGGAGAGCTCACAGCTCCGCCCGGAAAGCGCCGGCACCACCGTTCCGGCTTTCTTTAAAAGTTCCTCAAATTCCGCCGAGGGCATGGGCTTGGCAAAGAAATAGCCCTGAACATAATCGCATTCCAGATCACGGAGACGTTCCACCTGATCTTTTCGTTCCACGCCTTCGGCAACAACGTCAAGACACATCCGGTGGGCCATGCGAATCACATCGTTCAGGATACTCTGGTTTGCCGATTTGGCCGTTTCATTGCGGACAAAGGCCATATCCAGTTTCAGAATATCCGCTTTCATCTGGCTGAACATATTCAGCGAGGAAAAACCGCTGCCGAAATCATCCATCTCAATGATGAATCCGTGCTCTTGCAGTTCCTTCATGGTATCGGTGATCTGACCGGGATTTTCCGTATAGGCGCTCTCGGTAATTTCCAGATGGAGACGGTCGGGAGGGATGCCGTAGGCGACGGTGAGCCTCGTCAGCGTATCCACCAGATTCATGTGGTAAATATCCGCCCGGGAAACGTTGACGGACACCGGAATTTCCGGATACCCCAACTCCCGCCAGCGCTTCAGTTCGGCGCAGACTTTCTCCCATACATATTCATCCAGACGGGAGATAAAACCGTTCTTTTCAAACTGCGGAATAAACTCTCCGCAGGGAATCATGCCCCATTCCGGATGAATCCAGCGTACCAGGGCCTCGGCTCCGGCCATGGCCCCGGTTTTCAGATTGTATTTAGGATGGAAATAGACGTCAAACTGTCCTTCCCTCAACGCGGTTCCCATGACGCTGGCAATGGACTGCTTCCGCATAAGCTCTTCCCGCATGGCATCATCGTAGACGGCGAAAAACTGGTGATACTGTCCTTTGATGCTGTCCGCCGCCAGCATGGCCCGGTCGCACATCCGCTCCACGGAAATAGAACGGTCAACGATTTCATAAATGCCCCAGCGCATCACCACATTCCGCAACAACGGTAAAAGCTCCGATTCCATAACATCACCGAAATTATTCCTGTCTTTTTCCTCCTGCTCCCGGGTTTGAAGAAAGAGGAAACGGTCGGCACCGTAACGGCCGCAGAAGCCGTTTTTTCCCACCATACGGCGGGCAAGCCGGGCCACCTCTTTTAAAAGACGGTCGCCTTCATGAACGCCGAAAATATCGTTGATAAATTTAAAATTCTCAATATTGGAGCAGACGATGGTATATTCCTTTTCCGGTTCCAGAGCAAGCTGTTCCTGGACTTTCTGATAGAAGAAATCCTTGCTGTAAAGGCCGGTGAGACGGTCATACTGAAACTGATTGACCATCGCCGAGGTTTCTCTCAGCTTGATCAGACTGGCCGCCCGGTGCAGAATTACCCGGGGACGGTAAGGCTTGGACACAAAATCCGTGGCGCCGTGGGCCAGAGCCGACACCTCATCGGATTCGCTGTCGTTCTGCGTCGTCACAATAATGGGAATCAGCGACAGCTCCGGGTCGTTTTTCGCGATGTTCAGAAACGTATAGCCGTCCATCACCGGCATCATCACATCGAGAAAGACCAGGGCGATGTCGTCTTTATGGGCTTGGAGCAAGTCCAGCGCCGCCATGCCGTTTTCCGCCTCCAGCACATCGTATTCGGCGGAAAGAATCTCTTTCAGAATCTCACGGTTGAGATCGTTATCTTCCGCAATCAAGATTGTTTTCTTTGGTTTCATATTTCTGTTTCTCCCTGTTCCGGACTGCGGGGCGAAAAGACCCTGCCCAGTACAGACCACATTTCCTCCGTATTGATAGGTTTCGCGATAAAGCCGTCCATGCCGGCGGCCGCGGACCGTTTCCGGTCCTCGTCAAAGGCGTTGGCGGTCATGGCGATAATGGGAATCTTCGCCAGCTCTTCATCGTCCAGGCGGCGGATCCGCCGGGTCGCTTCAAAACCGTCCATCACCGGCATCTGAATATCCATCAGGATCAGATCAAAATGGCCAGCCCCCGCCGAGAGGAGCATTTCTATGGCTTCACTGCCGTTTTCCGCCGTTTCCACGGTGAGACTGGCGTCTTCCAGAATGGAGCAGGTGATTTCACGGTTCAGTTCGTTATCTTCCACCAGCAGAAGGTGCTTGCCGGCAACGTAGGCCTCCATCACGCTGTTACAGGGCAATTCCGGGGCGGCGCCGCCGGAAACGACCTTCAGCGGAATTTCCAGAATAAATTCGGTGCCTTTTCCCGGAGCACTCTTTACGGAAATGGTTCCGTCCATCATTTCCACCAGATGCTTCACGATGGAAAGCCCCAGGCCGGTACCTTCAATTCCCGTTTCCGTGGAAGAGCGTTCCCGCTCAAAGGCCTCGAACATATGAGAAAGAAATTCCTCACTCATGCCCACACCGGTATCCCGAACGATAAATCGGTAAAGAGCGACGCCGTCCACCGCTTCGGCAGGCTGTTCCACCCGGAACAGAACCTCGCCGCCGGCCGGCGTGAACTTGCAGGCATTGGAAAGAAGATTGATGGCGATCTGATTCATCCTCAGGTCGTCGCAGAGCACCACGGAATTTTTCAGATCGCTCTCCGCGATAAAACGGAGCTTTCCTTTTTCCATGCTCTCCGCGAACATATCCTCAATGCCCCTGAGCCGCTGTTCCATATCGACGGGTTCCAGCATAAGCTCGGATTTTCCGCTTTCAATCCGGGCCAGATCCAGCACGTCATTGATAATCCGAAGCAGGGCATCACTGGAACGGCGGATCTTGCCGATGTAATCCATCACAGCTTCCTGATCCTCGATATGTTTTTCCGCCAGATTGGCGAAGCCGATAATGGCGTTCATCGGGGTGCGGATATCATGAGACATATTGAACAAAAAGGTACTTTTGGCCTGATTGGCCTTTTCCGCCGTTTTCATGGCGTCGGTCAGGATGTTCTGCCGCTCCTGTTCCGTCCGTTTGATTTCCGTCACATCCTGATGGGCGATGAGAGCTTTGACCGGAACGCCGTCGCGGCGTTCCACGCACACGGCGTTCAGCAGCGTCCAGTTGCCCTCATTCTGCCGAATCCGGTACTCCATGTTGAGGTTATGGGTATCTCCGGCCAGTTCCCGGCGAAGGGTCTCAGAGGCAAGGAATGTCTTTACCTTTTCACGATCCCGATCCTCCAGAATATTGCCTAAAATATAATTTTCCAGAGCATCACGGTCACCCGAGGGAGGCACTTCGTTCTGAGTTGGCTTACTGCCGAGAAGGTAACGGTACGTTCCTTCTTCCAGATCAATCAGAACGAAACGGTCGAAGATCCGGGGCATCCCCTTAAGGACATAATCCATATCCCGGTTTTCTTCCAGCAGCCGTTTCCGCTCCCGTCGGTTAGTGCTGAGCATCACCAGAAGATAAATCACAAAAAGCACAATGAGGGAAATTTCCAGAAAAGCGCCAACGCCCATGGCTTCCCTATACATCTTTTCCGTGACCTCGCCGGGAAACGTCTGAACCAGATACCAGTCTGTACTCTCCAGCTTTACGATACAGCCGCTTTCCGTTTTCCGGTCGTATTGATAGGAAAAAACCGCTGACGTTCCGTTTTCAAAGGCGTCACGTATCCGCGTTTTGTTTTCCGCTCCCGTTTTTGTTTCTTCCAGCAGAAAATCTTTGAGATTGACGGGGCCGCCGGAATCGAGATTGGAGGCAATGACATCCCCGGAGGAAGAGCAAAGGAATGCATAGGCGTCCACCCCGAAGAAGGAGGATTCCAGAAGCTCATGCATCTGTTCTTCCGCCAGATAGACCCCTCTCAAAACGCCGATGATCTCACCCTCATACCGCAGGGGTGTATAGAAGTTGACCAGCGTTTCCCCGGTGATTCGTGATTTCCGGATCACGGAAATTCCCGATTCCCCGTTCATACCGTTGAGATAATAATCGCGGTCCTGAGCGTCGTTGGTTTTTCCGTCGGAAGCCATATTGACGCCTTCGGCGTTGACAAAGCGGATGTAATCAAATTCCGTATTGGCTTCCAGATTTTTCAGCTGTTCCGGCGTGATTTCCGGTGAATCCAACGTCGATTCAAACCAGTACGTCATCATCTCGATATGTTCCAGGGCCGCGGAGAAGCTCTTGTCCACCTGGGCGGCTTTCAGCTCGGCGTTATCCTGAATATAGTTTTCATTCTGCTCGATAATGCGCTGTCGGTTCATTTCAGAAAAGAAAATAAACAGGAGCAGAATACAGATAATCGCCACGATCCAACCAAAAATCGACTGGATTATTTTCTTTTGACTGCGGCTCCTCTCTTTTTTCATCTCATTGTTTCCTCTCTTTTCCGCGGCGTATTTCCGGAGTTTCTTTTCCGGGAACCGCCGCCATACATCGGTATCCGGAGGGCTTCTTCAAAGAAGTCCTCCCTCCCGTTTCCGGGATTTTACGGCCGGATCCACTTACGAAGCGTCTCGGCCAGTTCTTTAAAGTTCAAAGGTTTGGCGATATGCCCGTTCATGCCCACGGTGCGGGAAGCCTGCACATCCTCGGCAAAGGCGTTGGCCGTCATGGCGAGGATGCCGTTCAACGGCGTGCGAATATCGTGGGACATATGGGAAAGAAACTCGGTTTTGGCTTTATTGGCGGCCTCGGCGGCATCGTAAGCCTCTTTCAGGGCGACTTCCTGACGGAGTTCCTTTTTCTTTTCCTCATCGACGCATTTGAAGCCGCAGACCAGAATATCGCCATGGGGATCCGGTTTGACCATCTGCATCTGATAATAGATCTTCCGGTCGCCCCGGTCCACCCGGTAATTGAAATACCAGGTCTGTTTTTCCGTCAACAGGCGGTTGGCTTTGTCAAGAGAGCGCGCCTCATCAAAGAGGGGCCGGTCTTCCTCGCAGACCTCGTTGCGGATATAAATGTCGATATTTTCCTCGTAATCACCGCCGACCAGCTGTTTTCCATAAAGCTCCGTCATCACGTGATTCATGCGGCAGCTCACCACCTGGCCGTTTTGGATATTCACGGCGTAAACGTTGTCGTATGGCATGGCCAGCGCTTCCACAAGGCTCCGGCGCTCCACGTCATCCTGAATATCGCTGAGAAAGTACAGCACCCGGAAATGGCCGTCGTCGCCGCCGAGACGGATGGTATATACCTTGACCCAGCGGTATTCACCGTTTAAGGAGTGGCGGACTTCAAAGGATTTGAAACTGCCCTCGGTTTTCAGATTTTGCGGTAAGCCTCCGGCGTGGTATAGCTCCAGAAGAGCTCCCGATCATCGGGATGAATGAAATTCATGCCGTAAGCCCTGTTATCGTTGGTATAGGTGCCGTCCGGTTCCTCCAGGGGATGGGTGCTGTCCTCACCATAGGGATTCTGCACCATGTAACGGTCCCGGGTCACATCCACCAAAATGATGTTATAGCAGTCCGTGCCGAAACCACTGAAACATTCTTCCATAATCCGGCGCATTTCTTCAAGGCTGTCGCCGGCCCGGCGATTCGGCGTAAACAGTTCCATACTTTTGGAAAGCAGAACGGCGGCCACCGGTTCGCCCTCTTCTTTTTCACAGAGAGACACCTGGCACTCGTGCCACTCAAACCGGTTTTTGAACCGGTCGGAATGGAACCGCACGCAGAAAACCTCTTCGGTTTTCAGCCTACGGCGGATCTCCTCAACACGGAGGCTTGATTCCACCCGGTCCTTTTCCGCCGCCGAAACGGACAGAAGTTCCAGATAATCACCGATCCCACGGATTTTTGCCAAATCGCCGCCGGCTTCCACAAAGCTGTTGGGCAGCATTTTCAAAATCCGGTTTTCAGGTTGAGGTACGCCGTATAGATATATTTGGGTCTCATTACCGCATTGCCCATGTTTTCGATGGCAAACAACACCTTTCCCTTGATGCCTCCGTTCCGTAACGAACGGAAGGGTCTTATTTTTCGTTCAAATAGGCGCGGATCGCTCCGGTGGTTCTTTCGTAATCGTCCCGTACCTCGCTCATAAGATCCCCGGCTTCGGCGGGAACGCTGTCCCCTTCCGGCCGCAGAGCCTCGGTAAGGCGGGAAGCGGAATCCCGCAACAGGGTAAAGCTGAGATTGGCGCAGACACCTTTTAAAGTATGGGCCGCCCGGAAGGCTTCTTCCCGGTTCCCCTGTTCCAGACAGCGGCAAAGGGTTTCATAGCTGTCATCATCCAGAAAGCGGACGATAAATTTTTCCACCAGTGAAGCCGAGGGAAGACGGGAGGCCACATCGACGTAATCTCCGCCCAGTTTTTCATAACATTCCGTAAGTGTCATTCTTGTAATCTCCTGATTTTCATTCCGCCCGAGGCGGTGATTTTTTGTTTCGGACTCTTTTCCATAGCCTCCCCGCGATATGGAAAAAAAACCAAAGGGAGGATTCCCTGACGCCGGAAACAACGTTTCCGGAACGGCCACTTTATGGCAAACAGAGGAATTCTCCCCAAAAAGCCGGACGTCACGCCCCTTTCAGACGAAACGCTTTCTTAACGGGCCCGGCGGTCCCGCTGTTTATAGTATTCCGCTTTATTGCGGAGCATTTTTTCATCGGCGCGATTTACCATCGCCTCAAAATCATCAACGGAGAGGGCGTATTCCATACCGTAAGCCATAGTATAGCCCTTTTCCTCCACTTTTCGGATCAGCTCCGTCAGCTCCGCCGAAACGGTTTCTTCCTCCCGGCCGGAGCAGACCAGCAGAAACTCATCGCCGCCGAGGCGGAAAACCTCATCCTCGGGGAACTGTTCCGTACAGAGCTCCGCGATAAGGCGAAGCATATAATCACCCTCGGCATGACCTTTTCTGTTGTTCAGCTCGTGAAGACCGTTAACGTCCAAGTAGATGACGGCGGCGGCCTCCTCGGTTTCTTTAGGGAAGGCGCCGATAAACTCGGTATAGGCCGCCCGGTTTTTCAATCCCGTGGCGGCGTCACGGAAACCGGCCTCTTTAAGGCGGTTCTGGGTGAGAATCAGATCGCTCCGGGCGATCAGCATCACCCGCACGCTGTAAATCGAAAATACGCAGTCAATGAGATAGAGCGCCGGGAAGCGGAGCCGCATCATCATCGGATAATCGTATTTCAGCAAAAAATCCAAGGGGCCGTAAAACACCAGAAACAGAAGGGCCAGAAAGTAAGCGCTGAGGAACAGGCCTTTTTTCAGGTCGATCATCATCATGAACATGAAGGGCACGAAAATCACCCACAAAAGGGCAAAGCCCTCGTTTCCGCCATAGAGAATGTACCAGGTAAACAGTACCATCAGAAGGATGAGAAATGAAATTTCCAGCAATTCCGTATTCTTCTTCCGCCGGCCGACGAGCAGGCAGACCGACATCCAGAACGCGCCGTTTACCGTGGTAAACAACATAAAACCGGAATGTTGATAAATATTGAGCAGGCTCATGAGCAGAAAAGCGCCGATGGCAATCAGCGCGATATTCCGTTTTTGAACCCATTGCTCTTCGTTTCGGTATTCCCGAATGATCTCTTCCGCCCGGAAGAGGGGTTTAAAAAATTTATTCCACATAAATTCCTTTCTGTTTTCCGGCGGAGAACCGCCGGAAGCAGGGAAATACGCTTTCCCCCGGAGACACGAAGAACGCCGGCCCGTCAACAGACGGAAACGGCGTTTTCGCCGGTATTTTTACGATGTCGCTTCTTCTTTCTTTCTGTCGTAGTCAATGGACTTGCGCTTGATGGATCCCCAGTTGGTTTTCTTGGCGCGGTAAAACAGAATGGAAAGCAATCGAGTCCAGGCCAGAATAAAACGGATCAGCACATTTTCCGGAATGCAGATCAGAAAGGCCTTGAGAATATCACGTTTACGGATGCGGATGTCACTGAGAAAGTTTCTCGTCAGGAACGAAATGAGCGTGAGCATCGAGCCGAAACAGGCGTAAACGAGGAACAGCACAATCATATACTTCACATTCAGCAGACCGAAACAATAGGCCAGGATCGTAATGAAAATCCCCAGCACCTCAATGAGAGGAGAGAACAGCTCATCAAAAAAATCATGGTCATCAGCGGTGTCAAAGTAGAGGGAGCGAACCATATAGCTGCCGTTGGCGGAGTTCCGGTCCGGCATTAAAAGGCAGGAAAAACGGTGGGAAAACTGAATCGCTTCTTCCAGGTTCAAGGGGTATTTTTCCTCCTGCCGCAAAACATTCAGCATAACAATAATCTCCTTCATTCCAAAGGAAGCCACAACGTGTACGCAGGAAAATCCGGCAAAGGGTTTCCATCTTTTCCATTCCGAAAAAAGTTAATGCATGTTTACATATAAGCACAAAAACCTATTCCTTCAATCTGAAGTATACCATATTTTCCCCACGCAAAGCAACATATTTATTCATATATCACTCTTTTTTTTATATATATATCATCCATTGATAAATTTTCACAAAAGCCGACGAAAAAGCGGGTTTCCGTCCCCTTTCCATCGAAAAAAACGGAACCGCCGGGACAGACACCGCGCCGAGAAACAACAAAACCTCCGGCCGTAAAAAAAGCTCCTTTCCGAAAGAGAATCTCCTTTCGGAAAGAAGCTTTTTTATTTTCCGTTTTTATTCCGAATATACAATCTCCGTTTCCGCTTCCTCTGCCGTACAGAGGCAAAGCGCGTAATTTTCCCGGAAAGGAAGGTGCCGCAGAACAACACCGCCGACACCGAACCCGCCCTTTCCGTCCACAACGGAAAAAGACGAGAAATCATCGGTAATCCCTTCGCCTGTAAATTTCACATAGCTTTCCTTCGCCGTCCACACCGCGAAAAACCCTTCTTCTCCCCGGTCATTGAGCCATAAAGCCTCATCGGGATGGAAAAAACGCCGGGCAATCTGCTGCGCCTTGCAGCGCTGATACCGCTGAATGTCAACGCCGAGCTCCGTATTTCCCAGAGCGCAGACCCAGTATTCACCGCTGTGGGAAAGGGAAAAGCAGATCTCCGAATCGGAAAAACGGGGCTTCGCGCCGGCGGGACGAAGAATCTCCCGAGGCATACGCAATCCATATTCCCCGGCAAACCGCCGTCCCAGCGCAAGAATGGTTTCCTCGGGATGTTCCACCCGCTCCCGGCGGTAAATATACACGCGCACCCGAGGGCTCATTCCGTAATGCCCTTATCCGCCAGATATTTCACAACATCGGAAACCTGGCGCAGCTGCCAGACATCCCGGGTGGGCACCGTGATGTCATAACGCTCCTCAAAGGCGCAGACGATATTCATAATATCAAAGGAATTCAAGCCCAGATCCTTCAGAAAATCGGTGTCCATCTCCAGGTTTTCTTTTCCGGTGACGTTATAAACAATTTCTCGGATTACATCAATCATCACTTATCAAAACCCTTCCGCTTATCTTCTTAAATCATCTGACGCTTGATCTTTTTCGCCGCCGTCCGGTCAAAATCCGTTTCCCGGATATTGATCATCTGTATCTGCTTGTAGATGGGCAGCTTTTCATTCATCTCGTCAATATATTCCTGCAAATGCTCTAAAACCTCATAGCTGCTCATCTGTCCGGTGAGATACGGATCCGGGAAAATCGACGCCGCGATTTTAACGTCGTCCATGGAATTGCCGCTCAGCGCGCCGTATACCACCACTTCTTTGACCAGGGGACATTCACGGATTTTATTTTCCATTTCCTCGGCGGCAACTTTTTTACCGTTTTTCATCACAATGAGATTCTTTTTCCGGCCGATAATCCGCAGATGGCCTTTTTTATCAAAATGACCCAGATCCCCGGTTTTGAACCAGCCATCCTCAAAGGACTCCGCCGTCAGCTCCGGCGCTTTGTAGTAACCGTTCATCAGGGCGTATCCCTTCACCCAGATTTCATCGTCCACAATCTTCACCTCATTGCCGGGCAAAACAATGCCCACGGAATTGAGGCTGAAATCCTCATTGCGGTTACAGGTGATGCTGGGGGAACATTCCGTTACGCCGTACCCCTGCAGAACCACGGCGCCGAAATGGAGCAAACCTTCGGCGACGTTGCGGTCAAGATAAGCTCCGCCGGAAAGTACCACATCCAGCTGTTCCACACAGCTGCCCTTGATGGCCTCTTTCACGCAGGAAGCGATCAGCGTATGCGGTTTCCGCAGAACGGATTCAATCTTCATCTGCTTCTGAACCTTTTCCTTGACTTCCGCCTTTTCCAGCAGAGACCAGTAGAGCTTATAGATCACCTCGATAATCAGGGGCACCGCCACCAGCATCTGAGGCTTGAAAAGCGTCATTTCCTGCATCATTCGTTTCATATCGCAGCTAACGCAGATATTCAGCCCCCGGATCAGGCCGCAGAGAATCCCGCAGGTAAAACCATAGGTATGGTACAGAGGGAGGGAATTAAAGATTCTTTCCCGGGAATCGAGGATCGTCAACGAATCCGCGGCGTTGAACATCATGGCCGAGTGAGAAAGCATCACCGGCTTGGCCGTGCTTGTCGTCCCGGAGGTATAGACAATGGAGGCCGTCTGCTTCGGATCAAGGTCGCAGGCTTCGACCAGAGCCTGGTTTTCCGAAAACGTTCCGTCTTCCATGAATTGCTCAAAGCTCAGCTCCTCATCGCCGGAGGGACGGATCACGATTATTTCTTTCATCGGAGCGTATCGGCTCTGAATAGAAGAGCAGAGCGAAAACAGCCCCGCCGAGCAAACCGCCGCTTCCGCGTCGGCCTGAACGATCATGTTTTCGATGGTATCGTCAAACTGCTCCACATCAATGCAGACCGCAACACCGCCGCTGATCACAATGCCGAAATAGGCGACGAGCCACTCATAACAGCTTTCGCTGACAATGGCGATATGCTTTCCGTTGAGCCCTTTCCCGAAGAGGGCTCCGGCAAAGGCGAAGGAATCCCTTTTCAGCTCCGAAAAGCTTTTTTCCTGTA
The DNA here is from genome assembly GCA_051866595.1 of Clostridia bacterium. Lineage (GTDB taxonomy): Bacteria > Bacillota > Dehalobacteriia > UBA7702 > UBA7702 > UBA7702. The sequence goes on along the minus strand of JBJDXI010000166.1, from coordinate 13,417 downwards.
TTTGGGTTCCCCGCAGATACGTCGTAATCGCCGTCCGATCCGAATAGCGGCCGGCAATATCGGTGAGGAATTCTTTGAAATGATGGTAATAATGCGTTTCTTTACTGGGATACTGTTTCATCATGACCTCCATATCTCAGTCAAACAACAGTGCGTCGGAATAGGTCCAGGCAAGCTGTTCCCGGAAATCCTCAAAATGTTCGAGGACGCCCAGAAAGACATCAACGATTTCCGCGTCGAACTGCGTGTTTTTGCCTCTTTCCAGTTCCGCTATGGCTTCGGACAGTGAAAAGTTATCGCGGTATGTGCGCTTGGACGTCATCGCGTCAAAGGCGTCCGCCACACTGATAATCCGGGATTCTTCCGGAATTTCGTCGCCCAAAAGTCCCTTCGGATACCCTGTTCCGTCCATCCGTTCATGATGGGCCTCCACAAAGGGGAGAATGTCGTGGAAGGATGAAATGGATTTCAGAATTTTGCCGCCCAAGGCCGGATGCTGTTTAATCTGCGCTTTTTCTTCCTCCGTGAGTTTCCCCGGCTTTTGCAGGATCCCGTCGGGAATACCGATTTTTCCAATATCGTGAAACAACCCGGCGACCCGGAGTCTTTCGATATAGCTCTCGCTTTTATGCATCGCCTCGGCGATTTTGACGGCGTAAAAGGACACCCGGTCGGAATGGCCCCGGGTATAGAAATCCTTGGCATCGACCATCCGCCTTACGATGTTGATGGTTTCCAGATGATTCTGCCGCAGTTCCGCGTAGGCGTCGCTGAGCTTTTGGTTCTGTTCTTCCAGCAAATAATGGAGAATCTGGTCGCTGACGATGGCCCCCACCTGTTTGGAATAGACTTCAAAGAGCTGGGCGTCTTCATCCTTTACTTTTTCCGGCAGTTTCGCCGTGAGAACACCGAAGAGCTGATGTCCTTCGGTAAACAGCGGGGCGGTTAACAAATGATTGTCCGAATCCAGGGAAAGACGAGGCCCTTCCTCTTTTTGTCGGCCGTAAAGTTCCGCGCCAAAATCTTCCCGCCCCTCAAATTCTCCGGTTCCCCGGAACACCCGGGTATCGTCATGAAGTGTGAAATCATGGCGCAGCGGCCCGAAATCCAGATAGACACAACCGCCGGAGCAGGAAAGCAGTTCCGTCGTTTGCTCCAGCACTTTCCAGAGAATCCCGTCAACGCTCTGCTGACAGTTCAGCACCGGAATCAATTCAAAGATTTTCTGAAGACCGTCCCGATAACTCCGAATGGTGCGCATCTGACGAATGGACTTCGCGCAGGACTCTATCAGCAGTTCCAACTGGTCGAAGCGGTCATTTTTCTCAAAATAGCCCTGAATATCCAGTTCCCGCATGGTTCGGATCGGCGGAGCCATACTCTTATGACCGGTGAGCAAAATGATGAACAAATCATGGTCAAACTCCCGGATCTGGCGGACCACCTCATCACCGCAGATCGGCCGCATTAAAAAGTCCAGTAACAAAATGTCATACTGCTTTGTGCGGATGCGGTCGGCGGCTTTCGTCGGATCGTTTTCCGTATCCACACGATAGCCGGCGGTCTGGAAATAGGACTGGATCGTTTCCGTCATCAGCTTATCGTCATCCAGGGCAAGGATAGAAAATTCCTTTTGCTGATTCATAATTCTGTTTTTTCTCATTCTCTATCAACTCCCTTCCCCGGAAATAAAATTCACATTATCATGGGGAATCGAAATTCCCCAGATCGTTCCGCCGCCGGGATGATCTTCAAACCACATGGAACCGTCGAACTTGGCGCGGATTACCGTATTGGAGATAAACACGCCGAGGCCTGTGCCGAGTGTGCCTTTGCTGGTAACCATCTCCTGGAACAGCTTTTTTCGGACCTTTTCCGGAATACCGGAACCGAAATCCGTGATGGTGATTTTCAAAGCCTCAGAATCTTTATCCAGATTCACAATAATATCATGATTCCCCTTCGGCAGCTGCGCGTCAATGGCGTTGGACACCAGATTATTGATGACCTGCACCAAATTGTTAATATCCCCGTGAATCAGAATATTTTTACTGTCGAGGGGACCTTCGATTTTCAGTATGCACTGGCTGCTTTGCAGCTCATGGCGAAGAAGAAGCGAAACCCTTTTAAAAGCTTCCGCCAAGGAAAAGTCCTCTTTATGGGAAACATTCATATTGCCGGCCTGTCCCTTTACCGCGCTGATAATGTCGGACATATAAGAACAGGATTCCTGTATGCGCTGGAGCCAGCCGTCCATTTCGCTGTAAATCTCACGGAAATCTTCGGCGGTCACCTCCGGATCATCAATGCTGATGGTGGATTCCTGGACCAGATTTTCCACCGCGGAGACGCTCCCGGAAATGCTCATAATCGGCGTTTTCAGGTTATGCGCCAGGCCGCCGACCATCTGCCCCAAGAAAGCCAGACGTTCCTGTTCCATCATTTTCACCTGGTTGTCCTGTAAACGCTGCATATTTTTCTTGACCTGGGTAATGTCACGAAGGATGGAGAGGAAACCGCAGATATTCTCCTGAATGATCAGGGGCGTGACTTCCACCATATAGTAATTTTTCACATATTCCTGGTCCTTGTATACGGTGATGGCCTGTTCATAAGTGACCTTGGTCTTTGATTCCCGGCAGGAGCGGATCGCGGTCAGAAGGTTGTAAAAGGCCGTTTTATTCTCAGCGTCCTCATCCTGGAAACATTCCTGCAAATGAACGTTTTCCCGGATATGATACTGTTCGCCGAACAGCTCGGAGAAAGGACGGTTGTAGCTGACCACCAGCCCCGAGGGGTTCGTAACGATATACCCGTCACCGATCCAGTTGATGAGCTGCTGCATCGCGATGGGTTTAATATCAAAAAAGTGCAGACGGTAAATAATGATCCCGTGGAAAAGCATGGTAACCGAAAAGCTGATCGGCGTCAGGGCCACGGTGGATTCAATCACATTGGTGACCACCAGCAAATTGACGAGACTGGGGAACAGGCTGCCGATGGTAAACAGGATGGCTTGCAGAATATGGAGCCGCATCTTGGTTTTGATGGCAAACCGGATAATAATCACAATGGCCAGAGCCGCGCAAAAATACGTATAGGCCGAATGAATAAAGAAATACGGCCCGAACTGCACTTCGGTGCTGGAAAGGGAAAAGACTTCGTAATAAAGGTGATGATAGGGATTGGTGAACACCATCACCATAGTCAGCATCGGCATGGCCAGCAGCGCCCAGTAGCGTTTCGGCAGATAGTTGTCTTCTTTTGTATAGCAGATCGCGAACAACAGCGAAAAAGGCGGTATCAAGGCGCCGCAGGATGTAGTCACCGCGTCCAAAAGCATCAGCGGGCCGGTCTGATCCGGCGATGTATACCGGAATCCGATCATCACCAGAAGCCAGATCACCAAAGACGATGCTGCCGCGAAATAAATCTTATGAATCAGCGCCAGCTGCCGTGAACGTATCATGGAGATAAAGAACACGACAATCAGCAGAATGATGCAGATATAAATGGCCATATAAAGATTGGAAATATACAAAGCAACACCCCTCCCGCGGCTTTTTCTGTCACCCGCCGCGAAATGATTTCCGGGACAAATTTCCCGGCCGCGTTATGATTCAGTCATTCTTTATGAAGTCACGGAGTAAAACCGCCGGTTCCGTTTCCGGCCAGCGGAAGTGAAGTTTCCGCAGTTCCTCCCCGGTGATGTCGCAGACCGGCGTAATCCGGAAAGGCACCCGCATCAATCGCTGATACTGGGAAAGGAGCGGCGCCAGACGGATTCCCAGACCCGATTGGCATTTTTCTTTCAGATGCGCCTCAAAATGTTCCCGGTCCGTTACCGGCAGCGGTTTTCCGATGGCTTTCAATATTTCTTCCACCGTCAGAATATGAGGATGAAACAGATGATAAACAGGACCTTCGGATTCCATTAGCAGCACGGCGGCAACGGCGCAGTCATCCACGGCGGTCATCTCCATGGGGAGCTCCGCCAGATCCTTTGAAACCATATCAAGGCAGGCCATGCCGTTGACCAGACCCCAGAAGGCGTTGGATTCGGCGTTTTTCTGGAACATACCGTCGCCGCTTCGTCCCACCAGACGGCCGATGCGCAGGATCACCGCGGAGAGACCCTCTTCCATCCCCTGATAAACCAGTTTTTCCGCGCCGTATTTCCCGCGGAGATACACGCTGTCGCGCCAGTTCTGGCCGATTTCAAAATCACCCTCGGAAAAATCCCGGGTCATTTCGGGAGCGTCGGGCAGATATTCTCCGCAGAGGCTCACCGTAGAGATATGAATCAACTTCGCCCCGGCTCTTTTCGCCAGGGAAATCGCTTGAGCCGTACCGGCAATGTTGGTTTTCTCCGGCCCATCGTCATAAGCGTAATGACGGACATCGGCGGCGGCGTGGACAACAAAAGAAATCCTCCCGCAGAGCCGCTCCGCCGTTTCTTCCGAAAAGCCGAACCGTTCCTGTGTCATATCGCCGGGAACCGCTTCGATCCGGGAACGGAACGAAGCCGTCCATCCGGCGCCAAAATACCAATCAAGAGTCTCTTCCAGCCGGGAGTTTTCGCCCCGCACCAGACAGAAGACTTTGGCGTATCCGGCTTCCAGAAGCGATTTTAACAGATGGGCTCCGAAAAAGCCCGTGGCCCCGGTGAGAAACACCCCGTCCCGATCAGCAGAAGCCGTCGGAGACGGAATATCCACCGGTTCTTCCGCACAAGGAGCCTCGGTTTCTCCGGCCTGAATAAACGCCAGCTGTTCCTCTAAGGTCGGACGTTCATAGAATTCCGATAAAGTCATGGTGATGCCGAGACTGTAATAACTGCTCAGCAAGCTCAGGGCCGAAAGAGAAGTCCCACCCTGTTCAAAGAAGGAGACATCCGCCGCCACCGGCTGACGGGATAATACGTCTTCCCAAAGTTTCCGAACCTGCCGTGCCGTTTCCGACTCTCTTTCCTCCGGTTCGGGGTTTTCGTCGGGAACCATCTCCTCATCAACGACGGATTCCGCTGTTTTCTCCGAATTTTCCGCAAAGGTTTCTTTGATCCATGCCAGCTGTCCGTTGAGTGTCGGGTGTTCGTAAAAGTCCGATAAGGTCATGGTGATACCGAGATTGTAGTAGCCGCTCAGTAAGCTGAGGGCCGCCAGGGAGGTACCGCCCTGCTCAAAGAAGGAAACGTCCGCCGCCAGCGTCTCACCGGCCAGCGTCTGCTGCCATAAATCCCGGACAGCCGCCTCCATACGGTCTTTCCCGGGGGTATCCGGGAGCGTATCAACGGTTTTTTCCGGTTCTTTCGGCGCGCTTTCCGCCGCCGGAGAAGAAGCATAGGACTCCAAAGCCATGAAATCCACTTTACCCGAAGCCGTACAGGGCATAGATTCCAGCTCATGAATTTCCGAGGGAATCATATAGTGAGGAAGTTCTTTTTCCAGATACCGCCGGAGGGCCTGCGTATCAATATGCCCGCCTTTCTGCGGTTCCGCGAAGGAACAAAGCTGCATGAACGGGCCGTCCTTTTTCACGATGGTCGCCGCCTGAACCGCGCCGCCGGAATCCAGAATTTTCTGGGTGATTTCGCTGAGCTCAATGCGCTGTCCGTTCAATTTCACCTGATGGTCCCGGCGCCCGATAAAATCAATCCGGCCGTCGGGAAGCTGGCGGACAATATCTCCGCTCCGGTACATCGTTTCCCCGGGATAGAAAGGATCCGGGAGGAACCTCTCTTTGGTCAGCTCTTCCTGACCGACATAACCCGCCGCCAGACATTCCCCGGCGAAATACAGCTCTCCCGCTGCCGTGGGCATCACGGGACGCATGGCTTCGTCCAGAATATATCCCCGGCAATTGGGATACATTTTCCCCACGGTAATCCGGTCGGCGTGGGTCACGTCATCCATCGTGGAATAAACCGTCGTTTCCGTCGGTCCGTATAAATTATATATTCTGCCGCAGCCAACATCCCGCAGTTTCTGCAGGAGCTGGGGCGGCAATACTTCACCACACATCATGGCCACCGGCATACCGGAGATAGCGTCACAGAAATCCGGATGTTCCAAAAACAGCTGGGCCCGGGAGGGTGTGAACTCAATCAGCCGCACATGATGGCGGCGGATCAGCTCCGCCGTTTTCCAGGGCAGCATCATTTCTTCCTCATCGGCCATCACCGAATAGCGGCCAAAGGCCATGGCGATCAGAGTTTCCGTTGTAAAAATATCAAAAATCGAATTCGCGGCGCACAAATAGCCTCCGTCCGCTTCCGACAGCGCCGGATACAGCACCGCCATCAGGTTGCAGACCGAGCGGTGGCGGAGCATCACTCCTTTGGGTCTCCCGGTGGAGCCCGAGGTAAACAGGATACAGCAACTGTCATTGCCGGATCTGTTCCCCGGCGGAACAAAGGAACACTCACGCGCTGTTTCCGCGCCAATATCCATAAACCGGCAGGAGAGACTTTCCGGCAAAGCCCCCATCGTTTCGGAGTCGCACAAGGTCAGCGTAATTTTGCTGACTTCCGCCATATATTGCAGCCGGCTGGCCGGGAATTTCGGCAGCATCGGAACGTAAGCCGCCCCCGCCTTGAGAATCCCCAACATTCCGATGATAAGCTGAGGCCCCCGCCGGCAGAGTAATCCCACCGAATCGCCACATCCCACACCTTGATCCATTAAAACGGCGGCAAGGACATCGGAACGCTTTTTCAATTCCCCGAGAGTCAGGACATGATCGTGGAAAATCAGGGCCGGCTGTTCCGGATGGATTCTGGCCATGGCGTCGATCCTCCCGTCAATGGGAAGATCGGAAAAGGGCATTTTCATGGTATAGGGCAGTTCCATCAGATGGTACCGGTCATAATCCGATACCGCGCCGCAATCCCCCAGCGGACAAGCGTCATTTTTCAGCATATTGCGGATCACGGCGATGAAGCTCCGGCCGTAAAGCGATACCGTTTCCAAATCAAAGAGACTGCCCGCGTATTCCAGACGGAAATGATAACAGCCCTCCGAGCGGTAAATTTCCAGATTCAGATCGGTTTTGGCGCTCCCCGACGGCACCGCCTCGGGCAGGACTTTCCGATCGTCGAAAGTAAATCCGTCCGTATCCACGGGACGCATCGAAATCATCGTATTAAACAGCGGATTCCGGCCTTCCCCGCTCTTTCGGCCGGAGAGAGAAACCAGCCGGTCCAAAGGCATATAGGGATGATCGATGAGGCTGACAATCTTTTCTTTGACCTGGTTCAGATAGTCGGAAACCGATAAAGTGTCCCCGGGTGTCAGTCTCAGGGGAAGGGTATTCACAAACAGTCCCGCCGTTTCGGAAAGGTTCAGGCCGCGCCGGCTTGAAACCGGCGTTCCCACCATCAGGTCCTTACTGCCGGACAGTTTGGAAAGGAAAATACCAAAGGCACCGGCAAAGAACATATACGGCGTGATGCCCTTCTGTTCGCAGTAAGCGTTACAGAGCGACGTATCCTCCGCGGTCAGGGCGAACTCCGTATCGGCGCCGATATAGTCAAACTGTTTCGGACGCGGGAAATCCGTGGGAATCTCCGGCAGGCCGGGCATATTTTCCATCTGTTTTTCCCAGTATTCCTGTTCCTCCCGGAGCAGCTCTTCCTGATGCGTTTCCAGCCAGCAGGCGTAATCCGCGAAGGTAATCCCGGGACATCCCGCATCCCTTCCTTCATACAGCGCCCGCAGGCGGCGCAGGATTTCCGCGGCGGTCACCGCGTCGCCGATCACATGGTGCATATCCAGCAGGATAACGGAAGAACCGTTCGGATCTTCCCATAAAGCGACCCGCAATAACGGCGGGCACGACAAATCAAAGGGACGCACAAAGGTCTCTTTTACTTGTTCCAGCGGAATGTTTTCAAACAGCTCCCATTCCGCCGCGGCGTGATTCAATATTTTCTGATATATCCCGTTCTCCCGCATCACAAAAGCGGTGCGAAGCACGGGCTCAAGATCAATCAGTTTCTGAACGGCGTTTTTCAGACGTTCCCGGTCCACCGTTCCCTCCACCCGGAATCCACAGGGCATATTGTACGAAGTACTCCCCGGTGATTTCTGGGTTTCAAAATAAATACCGAGCTGAGCCGGGGTCAGCGGGTAATATTCCCGTTCCGGGGCCTTTTGTATTTCGAAACGGAGATCTCCCGGTTCCCGACGCTCACCGGAAAGCCGCGTACCCAGACGATTCGCGGTGCGACAGGCGTGAAGATCCGCCACCCGCAGACGGACGCCGAAGACCGTTTCCAGCTCCGCCAGAGTTTCCAGGGCATTCAGGGAATCTCCGCCGAAAAGGAAATAATCATCCGACGCGATCATATCCGGCCGATGCAGGATTTCCCGGAAAACCGCGAGAACTTTTTCCGCCGTTTTTCCTGAAACCCCGTCCATATCATCAAAACGTTTCACTTCCGGCGCCGGAAGCAGCGAATCGTTTACTTTTCCGTTAGGCGTAAGCGGTATATCCTCCACCGGCTGAAACAGCGACGGAATCATGTATCCCGGCAGATACGTCGCGGCGAATTCCAATAATTCCGATTCCGGCAACGGCCGCTCCGCAACGTAATACGCCACCAGCATAACCTGACCGCCGACATCAAGCAGCCGAACCACGGCCTGGCGGACGGAGGGATGAAGCATCAGACAGGAAGAAATTTCCTCCAGCTCGATCCGCTGTCCTCTCAGCTTGATCTGTCCGTCTTCCCGGCCCTTGATCATCACCTCTCCCGTTTCGGTCCAGGCGGCAATATCTCCGGTACGATAAATCCGTTCTCCGGATTCATAGGGATTGTTCAAAAAGGCTTTTTCCGTCAATTCCGGCGCGTTATGATACCCCCGGCCGACGCAGACGCCGCCGATATACAAATCACCGTAAACGCCAGTGGGAAGCGGACGGAGTTCGGAATCGAGAACGTAAAACCGACAATTCTGCATCGGGGCGCCGACGCAAATCAGCGGAGCTCCGTTCAGCAAATCGGTACTGACACCGATCGTTGTTTCCGAAGGACCGTATTGATTATAGATACGAATACTTTTATAGGGTGAAAGCGTTTTAAGCAGGCTGGAGGGGAATGCCTCTCCGCCGCAGACAATGGTTTCCAGCCGGGAAACCGCCGACAAAAAGCGGCTGTCTTTCAGATAAGCGGTGAGCCTTGAGGGCGTTGTCGCCATAAAACCCACAGCGTAAGAGCGGATCAGATCCGCCAGTTTCGCCGGATCCTCCTGCTCAGACTCGGTCGGCAGGACAATGGTCTGACCGTTCAGCAGTGAAACAACGCTTTCCAGCAGAAACGCGTCAAAACTGATATTGCAAAGGGACAGAACAGCCCCTTTGCCGTACAGCGGCGTCATGGCCTCGGCGAAATTCAGCAAGGAATGTTGTTCAATTTCCACACCTTTCGGCGCACCGGTACTGCCGGAAGTATAAACCAGATACGCGAGGTCATGGGCCCCGGCGGGACAGGGAGCAGAAAGGTCTCCGCCGCCGGATAAGCTTTCCATATCAATAACGGGCAGTTCCGTTTCTTCTCCGAGGAAGGGTTCGGCGAGGTGCCCCGCAGACAAAACCACTGCGGCGCCGCTGTCCGAAAGGATCTGCCGGACGCGCTGTTCCGGCAGCTGTGGAGAGACGATCACCCAGGCGCAGCCGGAACGGATAATCCCGGCCATGGCGCAGAACAGGTCATAAGATTTGGGCAGCAGAATAGCGGCGATTTTTTTCCCGTCGGGCACGACGCGGAATATTTCCCGAGCCGCGGCGTTGGCCCGCTCCCATAAATCCCCGTAGGTATAGCGTTGTCCGGAACAGATCACCGCGACCCGTTCCGGATGACGGAAGCAGATTTCTTCCAGTTTCTGGCTGAGATTCCCTTCATAATAAAAAGCGTCGGTACGGTTAAAGGAGTATAAAACTTTTTCTTCTTCCTCCGCCCCCAAAACCGAAAGTTCCCGGATCGGACGATCCGGAAAAGCCAATGCCTGCGACAGGATATTGAGGATATAATGATGGAAATCCTCGATTTCATATTTCGAATACAGCTGAGAAAGATAATCATAATTGACGGAATAACGACGTTCATCCTCAATATTATTCAGATGAATACAAATATGTTCCGCCTGGTATCCGGCATAATGCCACTGTCCGGAGAAAGAGACAAGGGTATCCCTGTTCCGGTAAGCCTGGCTGTTATGGAAGGACAGCACCAGATGAAAGGGTTTTTCAAAATCGGGATTGGTTTCCCGGCCGGCGGAAATGATTTCGGAAAAGGGCAGCCGCTGATGGCGCAGCAAATCAAGCCAGTCCTCGGAAAGATGACGGTTCAGCTCCTCAAAACTCCAGTTTTCATCCAGCCGGGTAAAAAACGGCAGCGTGCTGACGAACATCCCGGTGGTCTGCCGGTCGGTAATATCCATCCGGTTATGAATCGGCGCGCCGATACATATTTTATCGGCACGACGGATCCGCTTTAAATAAATGGCCATCGCCATGTAAAACACCGCGAAAGGAGCGACACGATGACTTTCGCAAAAGTCATTCAGCATATGATTCAATTTTTCGGACAAATAAAAGGTTTTCCGCTCGCCGACGGGACTCAACTCGGCATTGAGGTGCTCTTTCAAGGACACGGCCTGTCCCGCGTCACGCAAAGTTTCCCGCCAGAACGCCCGGTCCCGCTCACTTGCCTTGGAGGCCAGATATTTTTCTTCTTTCTCCACGTGAAGCCGGTAGCTGGGAGATAACGGCAGTGTGACCTGTTCCCGGTTCAGCAATGCCAGATAAGTCTGGGCGATCCGGTTGATCAGGGAAACCTGGGACCAGCCGTCGGAAATAAGATGATGGGTCTTGATAAAAACGCCGCCCTCGTGCTCGCTCAGCTTTACAATGGCAAAATAATAAAGCGGCGCGTCCAGCACCGGCATAACCTGGCGGGTTATACTTTTTTCCCAATGTTCAAAACCGGTGAGATTCGTCGCGGAAAAATCAAAAACGGGAAATATCATTTCCTCGTATTCTTTTTCATATTGTACCGGATGGCCCTGCTCATCCAGGGTAATCTGGGTTCGGAGAGAAGGATCGGCTTTTAATATCTGATTCAGACAATTTTGCAGCGAAACAATATCCAAAACGCCTTTGATCCGTATCGTCTCGCAAATATTGTTAATAGAGGTTCCCTGAAAAGACTGTTCCAGATTCCAGATATTCAATTGGCTGTTCGATAATGAATAATAATTTGACATACCGTTTTTCATCCAGAGAATCTCCTTAAAAATAGATCTAGTACACCCCATTATTATTAAGTATATTATTTTTATCCGCAGATTGCAATATTTTTCCACAATTTTGAGGGAGAATCGGATACAAAAAAATAAGCATCCACCCGCATAGTGCATCTGTCAAGGAAAAGTAGACACAAAAAACAACCATAGTTTAGAAGCCCAGTTCGGTCTTGTACTGAACTGGGCTTTTATAGCCCAAAGCGGCTGCAGGTCGTTCGTGATTATAGTAATAAACATATTCGTTTAGTAGTTTAGGAACATCCTTTGCCGTTGCAAGACCAAAGTCAAGGAACAGCTCTTCTTTTATCCATCCATTAATTGCTTCCATTATTGCATTATCTGTTGGAGTTCCTGCTCGCGACATGGATCGAAGTATGTTATAATGTTTATGAGCCTGTTGGAAGGCTTGTGAGGAGTAGACAGATCCCTGGTCGGTGTGCAAGACTACCTGGGGAGTTTTCTCCTCATTTTTTTTACCTCCAAGCAGCTTTAGTTGATCCAAACAATGGTAATACGGTTTTGTGCTGCCTTGGATCGGTGTTGCTTGGTGGGCAAGGATCTCATTATTGAATGTATCTACAAGGAGTGTCCATTCCCAGTTACGTCCATTGTTCTTGAATATCGTCATATCGGAAACGACAATTTCGATAGGGCGCATTGCATTCCAGTTTCCGTTTACTTCATTCGGAAACTTTACGTGTTCTTCTCCTGCTTTTCTGTAAGTGTATTTCCTTGCCTTAGAACGAATTCCGGCCTGTTTGCAACATTTGTGCGCCAAATTGTGAGAGAATACCCATCCCGTGGCCTCAAATACTGCTTTTGCAAGCATGTGATAGCCGTGAGAATGATGTTTTTTGTGTTGTTCTGCCAATAGCGTTGTAAGAAGCTGTCTGTTTTGTTCATAACGATTCAGAGTTCCTCGTCGTCCTCTCCATCGATAGTAGCCAGATTTGCTGACTCCCATAATCTCACATAAAAATACAACAGGATATTTCTCTTTTAGTGATTCGATAATTTCGTATTCTTGTCGAATCCTGTAACGAACACCTTGCTTGCACCAACTCCTTTCACCCAATATCCTTTTTTTAATCGTTCATTTTCGATTTCCAGCTTCGCCACAATGAGTCGCAACCTTTCTAATTCAGATAGATTCTTACTGACATGTAAAGCGGCGAAAGGGTTTCCGGGGTGACCTTTGGGTATGAATGCAGATTCACCTTCTGCAATATACTCCTTTACCCATCGGCAAATCATACTTCAATCGGCTGTGTATTCTCTTTCCAAAGTTCTTAGCGAGATATGGTCATCCAAGTGTTTATGTACAATCTCTGACTTCTGCTCCGGGGTCCATACTCGTTTCTTTTGTCCTTTTCTCACTAATACCACCTCCAGCAATATTTTAGCATAAAGAAAAGGTAGACTGCATGGTGGTTTTCCATGTGTCTACCTTTATCTTACAACTTCATCAAACGGGTGGTTTTTTGTGCCTTCGCAAGCGAAGGCACTGGCTGAAGCCACTAAATCAAAATCCCCGATGAACCAAGGTTCATCGGGGATCTATTTATTACTTTGGTTGCAGTTGTCGATACAACGTACCTTTTTTCACACCGGTCCGCTCCTCGATTTCTCTGAGACTGTACGCCCGGGATTATTCGATGTAGTCACCCCAGCCGTCTTCGTCGACGTAATCGCCCCAGCCGTCATCTTCGATGTAATCGCCGTAGCCGTCATCTTCGATGTAATCGCCCCAGCCGTCTTCATCGACGTAATCGCCACGGCCGTCACCGGGGTCGGACCATGCTTCTTTGTTCGTGTTATCCGCGGCTTCCTCTTCGGGGATGACATCGCCCAGGCCGTCGTCATACCCACCGAGCTGAGATTGATCCGGCTGGTACATAAAATATCCGCTTGCCGCATCCCAGAACCACACGATCGTGATCTCATTGCCGCCTTCATTGAACTTCAGGGTCACATCGCTGTTGCCGTCGCCGTTCAGATCCGTGAAATCAATGCTCTGGAACACTTCCCGCGGGTTGCTCGCTAAAGTAATGGGGTAGTCCACAAAGTTAAACAGCACCTGTTCCTCTCCGTCGTAATAAAAAGATACGTTCATT
>JBJDXI010000165.1:0-6547 GCA_051866595.1 Clostridia bacterium | reverse complement strand
AAGGAGAAAAAACAATGAAGAAAAAAACAGGTGTGTTCAGCTGGTGCGGATATTTCAGCGATTTCCGCCGGCGGCTGGAATGGATTGCGGAAGCCGGTTTTGACGGCCTGATGCTCTGGTGGGAGGATGACGAGGGGCCTCAGCCTTATTCCCGCCGGGAGATGGTACGGATGACCCGGGAGGCCGGTCTGGAAGTCTTTAACGCCCATATTGCCAATATCCATGAGAATTTTATCTGGAGCGACGACCGCGCCGTCCGGGAAAAGCATCTTTTCCTGATCCGTGACGCCATCTGCGAAATCGCCGAAGAGGGGATCTTTAATCTCGTGATTCACCTCTGCGAAAGGGATGAGGTGCCGCCGCCGGGCAAGAGTCTGCTGAAAAGCGTGGAATACCTGATTCCCTTCGCTCAGGAGCATAAAGTGACGCTCTCCATTGAAAACACCTGGCGTTCCGATTATCTGGAAGCGGTGTGGGAGGCCTTCCCCGAGGCGGGACTGGGCTTCTGCTTTGATTCCTCCCACGCCAATTTAAGAGGCCAGTTCGATTTGCTGGCGAAGCATTACGATAAGCTGACGGCGCTGCACCTTTCCGATAACGACGGCGTGAAGGATCGCCACTGGGTGCCCTTTGACGGTGAGATCGACTTCGCCTCGCGGGTGACGCCTTATCTCAAAAAGACCGATGTTCCATATACGATGGAGCTCGTCTGTGACAAGGAAAAATATCCTGAAGAAGCCGCTTTCTTGAAAGTGGCCAAAGAACGGACCGACCGTCTGCTGGCCTTGGAGGATATTGTCTGAAAAAATAAAGGCGCGTGACTTTTCGGCGGCTATCGCCGATGTCACGCCCTTTTCTTTTGCCTGGGAAGGAAATCCGCTCCGCAGCGGTTGACAGCGGGCTAAACCATGATATAATGAAGAAGAAGGGATGAATTTCAAATCGGAACAGCGCGTTTGAGGTTCCATCCCCTTTTTATTTTAAGAAATGAGGGAATAAAACATGAAGAAAAAAAGTTTATTTGCGGCTCTGTTGTGCGGCATGGCACTCCTTGGCTTCTGCGCCTGCGGCGGCAGTGAGGAAACGGCTGCTCCGCCTTCGGTGACGGTTTACGCCGACGCTCAGGTCGGCGGCGCTTTTGTTCGTCCCTACGGGGAAATCACCGTTTCCGCCGATGCCGCGGAAAACAACGTCTTTGCCGATCAGGTTTCTGCGGATACGGCGGTTTCCGCCCTTGATGTGATGGTCGCTCTCCATGAAGAATTGTACGGCGACGATTTTACAGCGGATCCCGCTTCTTATATGCAGGTGGATGGCGGTTGGATCAACGGCGCTTTTGAAAACAGCGGCGATTCCTGGTCGGTGATTTATAACGGCGAATCGGCCCACGGCGACACCGAAAGCGCCTACGGCGGCTTTGAAGCTCTCACCGTGGATCAGACCGAAGTCAAAGACGGCGATGTGGTGGAATTCGTGGCCTATCAGGATACGGAAAATTACGGTGATTACGCTCTGTGGCTCTGCGACGGCGAAGAACGGGTAACGGCTCTGGAAACGGAAGCCGGTGCGGCAGCGGAACTCACCGTGAGCGGTTACAGCTTCGGCTTCTATGGTTCCTTCGGCACCGATGAGATCCGGGCTTCGTATCTGGAACCGGTGAAAGGCGTTCAGCTCGCCCTGATGGCCGAGGACGGCACGCTCACCGCTCTGGACGGCGCATTCAGCGATGAAAACGGAAAAGTCTCCTTTACTTTGGAAGAAGCCGGAACCTATACCGTTGTGGCCTGTCTGCCTCCGGAAAACGAAGGCTGTGCCTTTATGGCGGCGCTTACCGTTACCGTTAAATAACGGGGGAATGATATGAAAAAGCGTATTCTCTGCGGCGTTTTGCTCTTATTGACAACGCTCTTCTGCTCCGCCTGCGGCTCACCGAAGATCGAGACGGTGAGCGGCGCCGATGAACGGGTGGCCGAGGCTTACCGTCAGGGCGTGGCTTATTATGAAGATAAAACGGAGCTGGAAGGCTTTTGGGATGTTTCCGCGGCCTACGGCTTTCTCGGCGATGAAATCTACGGACGGGAAATCACTGCAGAAGAAGAGGAAAGCCACCGGGGCGCGGTGATCCTTTCCCTTATTATGACCGGGGAAAATCCTTATGATTATGAAGGCCGCGATCTGGTACAGGAATTGCTGGATCACGGTACCGACGGCAGTTTTTCCGTTCCCGTTTTCAATTTCCTCGCTTTGCAGGCTGCCGGCGCGGAAATGGATGAAGAAACCGAAGGGGCCTATATCGATTACTGCTGCGAGCAGATGGAAACGCTGGAGATGGGGCCGGACATCGGCGGCTGGGCCGCAGCGGCGCTGGTGCGCTATGTGAATGACCCGGCCTATGAAGAAGCCATCGCTTCCGCCGTGGAAACTTATACTGCCGCCGTCGGTGAAAATCTCACCGCCGGTTCCATGGGTTCCAGCGGCATCACCACCGGCTGTGTGGTGCTGGGACTTACGGCGCTGACCTCGGCGGGGCTTGAGGGGTACGATCCCCTGACGGACAGCCCCTGGGCGGAACAGGATCCCATCGCCCTGATGTACGAAAACCTCACCGAAGGGGAGGAAAATGTCAGCGATTACTACAAAAGCCAGTACTATCTGGAATTTGCCGACCTCTACCATGTGCTTTACGAGGATATGGATATGACCTGGCTTCGCTGCGGCGTCACCGAGGAGCGGCTCGCCGCCCTGATGAAAGAAGCCGAAACGCTGAGCGGCGATCCGGCGGTGGAGGAAGCCCTCACCGCTCTCAAGGGATTGAGCGAAGAGGAACGGTCGGCGGCGGTTCCCCGCTGGGGACGGCTCTATTACGATCTTTTTGACGCCGTGAAGGCGGCTTCGGAATAAGGGGGAATCTCTGATGATGAATTACGGAAAAAAAGCCGGTATTCTGCTGCTGCTTCTCTGTCTTGCGGTTTTCGGCCTCTGCGCCTGCGGTACCGTGACCACGGAAGAAGCCGGGGAATACCTGGATGAAGGGGAGCAGACGGCCTCCTCCGGCGGCGGCAGCGGCGAATGCACCGTTACCATTGAGTGCCTTACCATTCTGGATCATCCGGAAAAGCTGGATTCGGCCAAAAAGGAACTGGTACCGGAGGACGGGATTTTGCTGGCCGAAACCACGGTAGCCTTTGAAGAGGGCGAAAGCGTGATGGATGTTCTCAAAAAAGTGACCCGGGACAACAAAATCCAGATGGAATTTGAGGAATCTCCCGCCTACGATGGCGGCTATGTGGAGGGCATCGGCAATCTCTATGAATTCGACTGCGGCGCCGCTTCGGGCTGGGAATTCTTTGTGAACGGATGGAGCCCCAATTACGGCGCGGGAAATTACATCGTCAGCGACGGCGATGTGATCGCCTGGCGCTACACCTGCGATAACGGAAAAGACCTTGAATAACAAAAAACATCCCCGGCGTGCCGGGGATGTTTTTTCGTGGATCTTATTCTTTATAACGGGCTTTCAGCATGGCGATTTCGTGGGCGTAGCCGCTGAGGTCTTCGTTGGGGGTTTCCAGATAGAAAGGGAGGTTCCGTAAAGCCGGATGATTGATGATCCGTTCAAAGGCGTCGATGCCGATATGGCCCTCACCGATCTTTTCGTGACGGTCCTTGTGGCTGCCCAGCGGGTTCTTGCTGTCGTTGATATGGATGGCTTTTAAGCGGTCGATGCCGACGATGCGGTCGAATTCGTTGATGACGCCGTCGAGATCATTGATAATATCGTAGCCGCCGTCGGAAACATGGCAGGTATCGAGGCACACGCCGACTTTTTGGTCGAGCTTCACCCCGTCGATGATGGCCCGGAGCTCTTCAAATTTACCTCCGATTTCACTGCCCTTGCCGGCCATGGTTTCCAGCAATACCGTGGTGGTCTGGTCGGCGGTGAGGGTATCGTTGAGCATGGCGGTGATGTAGGCGATGCCCTGTTCCACCCCTTGGCCTACGTGACTGCCGGGGTGAAAGTTATAGAAGTTACCGGGTGTATATTCCAGCCGCTTTAAATCGTCGGCAAAGGTGTTCCAGGCGAATTCCCTTGTGGCTTCCTTATCGGAGCAGGGATTCAATGTGTAAGGCGCGTGAGCCAGAATGGAAGGAAAGTGATGTTCCGCGGCAAAGGTGAGGAATTGCGCGATGTCGCTTTCGTCGATGGCCTTGGCCTTTCCTCCCCGGGGATTTCTCGTGAAAAACTGAAAGGTATCGCCGCCGATGTCCACGGTAGTTTTCGCCATGTGCAGGTAGCCCTTGGACGCGGGTAAATGACAACCGATATGCAGCATAATAGATTCCTCCTTCGTATTTACGCTCTTATTTTACCATAGGAAAGCGGTTTTGTCCCCGAATTTTTTGTCGCATTTTTGTCTTTTATCGTCGGAACCGCGGCGGAAAGGAGAGATGGGGAACATTTCTCAAAATGTGAAAAATTTTGAGGTGATGGGATTTTTTCGTTGACAGATCCGTCGGATTCGTATATAATTCGTCTATCAACAGCAACGGCGCTGCATTTGTAAAAAATGCGGCGCTTTTGTCGTTTTATATGGTTCACAAGGATGTGAGACGGTTTGCCCATGCCGGTCTCACATCTTTTTTTAGAAGGAGGTATTTATTATGGAACTTTACTCGTCAATTGATACCCTGTGGGTGCTCCTCGGTGCGGCTTTGGTCTTTTTTATGCAGGCCGGCTTTTGCATGGTGGAAACCGGTTTGGCCCAGGGTAAAAACTCCGGGAACATTGTCATGAAAAATGTGATGGATCTCTGCCTTGGCACCCTGATTTTCTGGGTCTTCGGCTTTGGTTTAATGTTCGGCGCTTCTCATTTCGGTCTTATCGGTACTCCGGATTTTCTGGTGAAAGGAGATTATTCCGGAACGTATCCCACCTTTGCTTTTCTGATTTTCCAGACCGTGTTCTGCGCCACTTCGGCGACGATCGTCTCCGGCGCCATGGCGGAACGGACGAAATTTTCTACTTATCTGATTTTCAGCGCTGTTTTAAGCGGTCTGATTTATCCCATTTCCGGTCATTGGATCTGGGGCGGTGGCTGGCTTGCGGAACTCGGCTTCCATGATTTCGCCGGTTCCACCGCCGTACATATGGTTGGCGGCGTGGCCGCGTTGATCGGCGCCGCCATTGTCGGTCCCCGTATCGGCAAATACAATGAGGACGGTAAACCCAACGCCATTCCCGGCTGTAACATCACACTGGCGGCTCTCGGCGTGTTCATCCTCTGGTTCGCTTGGTTCGGTTTCAATGGTGCTTCCACCGTTTCCATGACCGGCGATGACACCCTTGTTTCCGCGTCCAAAATCTTTGTCAACACGAACCTTTCCGCGGCGGTGGCGGCCATCGGCGCCATGGCCATCACCTGGATCAAATATAAAAAGCCCGATGTCTCCATGACGCTCAACGGCGCTTTGGCCGGTCTTGTGGGCATTACCGCCGGTTGTGACATGGTCACTCCCGTGGGCGCCTTCTTTATCGGCCTGATTTCTTCGGTCTGCGTGGTTTTCGGTATTGAGCTTGTGGATAAAGTCCTCCATGTAGACGATCCCGTCGGCGCCGTGGGCGTGCACGGTATCTGCGGCGCTGTGGGCACCATCCTCACCGGTGTCTTTGCCGAAGAAAGCGGCCTGCTCTACGGCGGCGGTTTCTCCTTCCTGGGAGTTCAGGCTCTGGGCGTTGCCGTTGTCATTCTCTGGGTGGCTGTGACCTGCACCGCCGTATTCCAGCTGCTGAAGCATACCGTCGGTCTCCGCGTCAGCGAAAGTGAGGAAATCACCGGCCTCGATCTCACGGAACACGGTCTCGTCAGCGAAACCGCATCCTTCCTCCCCGGCCGCACCAATCTGGCGGTAACGCCGGAACTCATGGCCATCGCGGACCACAGCAAAGAAGGCGATCCCGCCGATGAAGACGATGCGGTGGAAGTCATCGACCGTCGCGTGAAGAAAAACGCCGATATGCATAAAATCACCATCATCACCAATGAAAACCGCTTTGAATACCTCAAACGGAATCTGGAAGTCATCGGCGTTACCGGCATGACTTTGACTCGTGTCCACGGCTGTGGGATGCAGAAAGGTCAGGCGGAATATTACCGCGGCGTTAAAGTCGGCATGAAGCTCCTGCCGAAAATCAAAGTGGATATTGTCGTTTGCAAAGTGCCCGTTGAAAAAGTGGTGGGCGTTGCCAAACTGGCGCTGTTTACCGGCCACTACGGCGACGGGAAGATCTTCGTTTACGATGTGGAAAATGTCATCAAGATCCGCACCGGCGAAGAAGGCTACGATGCCTTGCAGGATGAAGCCGATGAATAAAAGACATTGTTAAACCCTTTCCCTGAATCAGGGAATGATACATCTTTTTTTAATTTTTCGTTTCGTTTATTTTCTGTTTTTCTGTATTTCTCTACCCGATCGTGTCCGCGCTTTCCCCGCGGGCTTTCTTTTTGGGGATATAAAAATACCGCTTCCATCGGCTTGGAAAACCTTT
>JBJDXI010000164.1:0-6677 GCA_051866595.1 Clostridia bacterium | reverse complement strand
GACGATGAACATGACGCCCTCGATTACACCATGGAAAGGCCTCCGCCATAATCAACGGAATCATTACGGCCCTCATGGCCTTAGCTTTTCTGCTGTTGTCGCTGGTCTGCTCCGCAGATTACATAGAGGCCATACCTTCGGGAACCGGCATCCTTTGGGGCGTTCTCACTTTCTTCCTGTTCGTCATTTACAGCGGATTCTGGAGTGTGCGGTTTGTGAAACTGCATCAGAAAATTGACCCGGACAAACAGGGCGATCCCACCTCCCGTCGGTTTACGGAGCAATGGGTGGAAAGCTGTGACGAAGCGGAAAAAGAGCTGATCTATCAGTCTTCCTATAAATGCTACCTTCTGCTTTCCAAATCCTTGCCCATCCTCATCGCCGTCGCGATGATGGCCCATCTCATCTGGGACACCGGCATTGCCGCCGTCTTTTTCATCTGCCTGATCTGGCTGATGATGACCGGAACCTATTTAAAAAACTGCGTCACGGGAAAACGCCGGAAATTACGGCTGTAACATAAAAAGAGCCGGGGTATTACAGAACCCCGGCTCTTGCTTATCCGCGTATAAAAATATAGATAAAATAAACGATATAAATCAAAAAGAACAGCGCACCCTCTTTCCGGTCGAACCGGCGATCGTTACGGCAGAAGAACATGGCCAGCAAGGTCACCGCCGTCAGCAGGATGCAATCCACAAAGAGATAAGCGGGAACCGTTACCGGCGCGATGGACGCGGCCAGACCCAGAACGAGGAGAAGATTGAAGATATTGGAACCGACGATATTGCCGAGGGCGATTTCGTTACTTCCTTTTTTCGCCGCCACCATGGAAGTGACCAGTTCCGGCAGGCTGGTTCCGACGGAAACGATGGTGAGTCCCACAAAGGTTTCACTCAGTCCGAAGGAATAAGCGATTTCCGTGGCGGAATCCACCACCAGGTCGCTGCCGATGACGATGGCTGCCAGACCGCCGATGGTAAAGAGAAAATTCAGCGGCAAGCTCCGCTCCGCTTTGGGCGGTTCTTCCGCCGCGGCCCGGTCTTTTTTAGCTTCGGCAAAGAGCAAAGCCATAAACGCGGCAAAAATCACCAGCAGCGCGATACCTCCGATGCGGTTAATGGTGAAACTGTTCTGCCCCGCGAAAAAGGCCCGGGCGGAAAAAACCGCGATAAACAGCACCGCCAGCAAAGAAACGGGAAAATCGCGTTTCAAAAGCATACGGTCAACCTTCATCGGCTGCATCATGGCGGACACGCCGCCCACCACCAACAGGTTGAACAAATTGGAGCCCAGCACATTGCCGACGGCGATACCGCTCTGACCGGTAATGCTGCCGGTAACAGACACGGCGGCCTCGGGGAGGCTCGTCCCGAAAGCAATGACGGTAAGGCCGATAATCACCGGAGAAATCCGGAAATGCTCGGCAATGCCGCTGCCGCCGGACACCGCGAAATCCGCGCCTTTAATCAACAAAACAAAACCGATCAGCAATAAAATATAGTTCATCAATCAATCCCTCACTTTGCACAGTATATCATATCACGCATGAAACAGAATTTCCACTTATTTTTCAAAACTTTCTATTGTAATTTCAGTAAAAATCCTGTATAATTATTGCCAAAATTTTTTATAAGCAAAGGAGTTCCCATGAAAAACGAAACCGTCGTACTCCTTGATTTCGGAGCGCAATACAATCAACTGATTACCCGGCGTGTACGTGAAGCCGGCGTTTACTGCGAATTACTCCCCTGGCATACCGATACCGAAAAGATCAGAGCCCTCAATCCCAAAGGTATTATTCTCACCGGCGGCCCTTACAATGCGTATGAGGAAGGAGCGCCGCTCCCCGCCGAAGATATTTTTAAACTGGGTATTCCCGTTCTCGGCATCTGCTACGGCCTTCAGAGCATGAGCCAAGTTCTGGGCGGTGAAATTATCCGCGCCGATAAAAGAGAATACGGTGCCCAGGAAATCACCCTTGAAGATTCTCCCCTCTTTTACGATATGGAAGAAAATAACCGCTGCTGGATGAGCCACACCAATCAGGTGGGCACCCTGCCTCCGGGTTTTGTATCCATCGCCCACACCCCCACCTGTCCCAACGCGGCCATCATGAATAAAGAAAAGCAATTTTACGGCGTGCAGTTCCATCCCGAAGTGGAACACACTCCCTTTGGCAAAGAGATGCTCCGCCGTTTCCTCTATGACATCTGCAAATGCGCCGGCGACTGGCAAATGAGCTCCTTCGCCAAAGAAAGCATCGCCGCGCTGAAAGAACAGATGGCCGGGAAGAAAGTTCTCTGCGCCCTTTCCGGCGGCGTGGATTCCTCCGTTGCCGCGGTATTGGCCCATAAAGCCATCGGCGATGACCTCACCTGCATTTTCCTGGATCACGGTCTCCTTCGGAAAAACGAAGGCGACCAGGTGGAAGAAGTTTTCCGCAAACAGTTCGATATGAATCTGATCCGCGTCAACTGCAAGGATCGCTTTCTGGACAAGCTCCGCGGCGTCAGCGACCCGGAAACCAAACGAAAGATCATCGGCGCCGAATTTATCAACGTTTTTCAGGATGAAGCCAAAAAGCTGGGCCACTGCGATATTCTGATTCAGGGAACCATTTATCCCGACGTCATCGAAAGCGGTAACCAGACGGCTCAGGTCATCAAAAGCCACCACAACGTCGGCGGTCTTCCCGATGTGATGGATTTCAAGGCTATTGTGGAACCTCTTCGAAACCTCTTTAAAGACGAAGTCCGCACTCTCGGCATCGAGCTGGGGATCCCGCCCTTCCTCGTCTACCGTCAGCCCTTCCCCGGCCCGGGACTGGCCGTCCGCATCATCGGTGAAATCACTGAGGAAAAACTGGAAATCCTCCAGAACGCCGACGCCATCTTCCGGGAAGAGCTGGAAAAAGACGGCATCGCCAAAAACATCAATCAGTATTTCGCCGTCCTCACCGATATGCGTAGCGTCGGCGTGATGGGCGATGAACGCACCTACGATTATCTGCTGGCCCTCCGCGCCGTCACCACCACCGATTTCATGACCGCTGACTGGGCCGACATCCCCCACGATCTGCTGGCTTCCATCTCCAACCGCATCACCAACGAAGTGGATCACATCAACCGCGTCGTCTACGACATCACCCAAAAGCCCCCGGCAACCATTGAGTGGGAATAATCAGAACACAGAAGCCCGAAGATCCGGTTTTTACGGAGCTTCGGGCTTTTCCTTGCCTGTCGGAAGTTGTTTTGACGGAATGCCTGCGGTATAATAAAGAGAAAACGGCGAACAAAACGATCGGACAAAGGAGAGAAAGATGGATAAAAAGATGAGGCAGTACATCGGCCTGATTTCGGCCATTTTATGTTATTACGTTATTCATGAGGGCGCTCACCTGCTGACCACGGTCTGTACCGGTGTGTTCCGGGAGATCCGGTTTTTGGGACTCGGCGTGCAGATCGATGTGTACGCGAACGCTATGACCGATGTTCAGATGGGTATTTTCTGCTTGGCGGGGTCTGCGGCGACACTTGCGGCGGCCTATATTCTTGTCTGCGCGGCGGGCAGGATCTGCGGACATCCGTCTGCACTTTTTAAAGCCTGTATGTACTATATCACCATTGTGATGCTTTTTCTCGATCCGCTGTATTTAAGCGTACTCTGCGGCTTTTTCGGCGGCGGCGATATGAACGGGATCTCTCTGCTGATACCGGAAGCGGCGGCAAGGATCGGCTACGGTCTGCTTTTCGTCTTTCATCTGATCCTGTTTCTAAAAATCGTTCTGCCCAAATACAAATCGGCCTTTTCCGATGCATCCTGATCCATCGGGACGCCAAATCAACGCAGTAATATCCGGAGTGTCCCCGCCCCGGATTTTTTCGTTAGGTTCTTCGGTTACTGATAAATAGAAAAACGCCTGCCAAAACAAATTTTAGCAGGCGTTTTACTTGGTACACCCTCAGGGGTTCGAACCCTGGACACCCTGATTAAGAGTCAGGTGCTCTGCCAGCTGAGCTAAGGATGCACATTCATTGCTCAAATAGTATAGCACAGTCCATTTTTAAAATCAAGTGCTTTTTCTCAATTCCCTTTGTTTTTTGCCCGTTCAGCAACATAAGCTTCGAGCTGGAGCCAGTCGTCTACGCGATCCAGAGCAGTGTCGGCGTCTTTATTGACGGAGGAAGTGAAAAGCAGCGTCGGGATGCCGCCGGCGGCAATGTCCTCGCAGTTCTTTACCGAATCGTCAATCATCAACTCCACATGGTGATCGCTGCAATCTTTGAATTTATCCACGGAATCGAAAACAATGGCGTCACAGGGCAGATTTTTTTCAGCAATGAGGTTTTTCGTCACCTCGGTGCTGCCGGGAAAGAGGTTTTCACCCCGGGCTGTGATGTAAACAATCCGGTGCCCCGCTTCTTTCAGACGGTGGAGGACTTCCACAGCGTTTTCCTTTACCGCCGCCGATGCCATAATATCGGCCATAAAACGGCGCAGATACTCCCTGACCGACGGAAATGGGATACCGCCCCGCATCACTTCGGGGAGATGGTCCAAAATATCTCCCTTTTCACAGACTTCCGTCTCATGAATTTTCGCGTGGGCGACCAGCGCCAAAGAACTCTCTGTTACAACATCATCAATATCAATACCTAAAATCATGATTCATTACCGGCTTTCCATAACTTTTCTTTATTTTATATTATAACGCAAAACAAACGGAATTTCTACTGTACTTCACCGGGAAACCGGTTTTCGTTCCGCTGTTTCCGCAAAAACCATACATAGACCGCGGAACAGATCAAGATGGACAGCAGAGAACCCGCCGGGGCCGCCAGCCCCATGGGATAGAGTGTCGCGGGAAAGAGCTTAGCCGCCAGATAACTGCCGGGCACCCGTATCAGGATGACGGACACCGCGTTATGCAGGAAAGAGATAACGGACATTCCGTAAGCGCAGAAAAAACCGCTGAAACAGAAATGCACCCCGGCCAGCATACAGTCGATGGCATAGGCTTTCAGATACTGACCGCCGAAAAGAATGACGGAGGGATCATCGGTAAACATCGCCACCGCCGGTTCCTGAAAAAACTGAAAGAGAACCGCCAGCACCGCTCCGTATCCCACACAGAGGCCGATACCGTAATACAGCGTCTGCCGACCCCGAAGATGGAGCCCCGCTCCGAGATTCTGGGCCACAATGGCGGAAATAGAGGAAAGCATCGATGACGGCACCAAAAAGAGAACTGAAATAATTTTTTCTACAATGCCCACAGCGGCGGCCACCTCCACACCGCGCTGATTGGCAATGACCGTAATAATCAGAAAAGAAATCTGAATAAAACCGTCCTGAAGGGAAACGGGCGCACCGATTTTCAGAATACTGCCGGCGGTGCGGCCATCGGGACGAAAGTCGTCTTTGCCCAGGGAAAGACCGAGACCTCGTTTCCGAATCATAACGAAAGCGATGATGACGCTGACTGTCTGGGCGATCACCGTGGCAAGCGCCGCCCCGGCGGCGGTCATCCCCAGCAAGCCGATGAAAACGAAATCCAGAAGGATATTGATACCGCAGGCCGCGGCAATGAAATACATGGGACTTTTGGAATCACCGAGCCCCCGGAAAACCGAACCCAAAACGTTATACGCCGTGATAAAGGGGATTCCTGAAAAACAGATCCGAAGATAGGTCCGGGTCTGTTCCACCGATTCCGGCGGCGTAGACATCAGGGAAACAATGGGATTTACCAACAGCAGAAGAACCACGGTAAAAACAACGGAAACCGCCATAAAAAGAGTGACGGTGTTTCCGATGGCTCTGGCCGTTTTTTCCGGTGCACGAGCACCGACGGCGCGGCTGATCATCACCGTGGAGCCCATGGAAAGTCCCACGATAAATACGGTGATCATGTGCATGACCTGACTGCCGACAGAAACGGCGGTAATCACATCGGCGCCGTTGAACTGACCAATAATAAAAAGATCGGCCAGACCGTATACTGTTTGCAGAAAATAAGAGATAAAGAACGGAACCGAAAATACGAGCAAAACACGAAAAACATTTCCGTCGGTCAGATTTTTTTGCATAACAACGCGTCTTCCTTGAAATCAAATCAACCTGTGATTCTTTTCGCGTTTCTTTCCTTCTGAAATACGGAAAGGACGCCGGATTTCTTCGTTATCCAAAATCCGAAAAAGAAACAGCAAAAAACCGCTGACAAGGGGAATCCCCCGCAACCAGCGGTTTTTTCTATGGCGGAGAGAACAGGATTCGAACCTGCGAGGCTGTTACACCAACACGATTTCCAGTCGTGCGCCTTAAGCCAAACTCGGCCATCTCTCCAAGCTTCGCAACGTTGATTATTATACTAGAAAACCCCAGAAAAAGCAAGTCTTTTCTGAAAGATTTTCAAAATTTTTTTATTCTGTCATTTCACAGCGAAACCTGTTCTCATCACTCTGCTTTTATTTCACCGTCAGCTCATCAGACGGTCGGCGGCAACGGAAAGAACAATCACGATGACAAACCAAAGAACAGACGCGATCACCGGCAGAAACCTCCTTTGTTTCCGTTCCGGAAGACGCCTTGAAATCATAGTAAAAGACCGGTTTCCTCTTTCCCAATCTCATTCCCGGAAGCGTCCGTATCCGAACGGGAGATATAAGAAGATA
>JBJDXI010000163.1:0-6873 GCA_051866595.1 Clostridia bacterium | reverse complement strand
CTTTTTATGGTAAATGTTGTATAATAAAGTGATCTAAATTGAAAAAGAGTTGATTTTTATGTCGATAGCTGGTAACATAGACGATGTGAAATCAAAAATCACGCAGACGATGGCGGATTATCCCGAGTTTTCCGCCTCGTCGGTGAAATTGATCGCCGTCACAAAAACATTGGGTATCGATAAGATTCAGGAGGCCGTGGATTACGGTATCCGGGATCTCGGTGAAAATCGGGTGCAGGAGATTTTAGAGAAATATCCCGTTTTCCCCAAGGACGTCCGGTGGCATCTCATCGGGCATCTGCAAACCAATAAAGTGAAGTATATTGTGGACAAGGTTCATATGATTCATTCGTTGGACAGTCTGAAGCTGGCCGAGGAAATTGAAAAAAGAGCCGCCGCCATTGATCGGGTAATTCCCTGCCTGGTGCAGGTGAATATCGCCGATGAAGACACGAAGTTCGGTTTGCAAAAAGAAGATACCGAGGATTTTGTGAAGGAACTGACCCATTTCCCCCACATCGCCGTGGAAGGATTGATGACCATCGGTCCCCATGTCAGCGACGGGGAACAGATCCGAACCGTGTTTCGGGAATTAAGACTGCTAAAAGAACAAATTGCTGCGTTAGCTCTGCCTGCGGTGAAAATGAGAGAACTGTCCATGGGCATGAGCAGTGACTATCCATTGGCTGTGCGCGAAGGCGCGACCATGGTGCGTGTGGGAACGACGATTTTCGGCCCCCGCGCTTAAAAACAGGAGGTAGAGATTATGGCAATGGTATTGGATACAGTGAAGGATTTTTTCTTCGGCAAACCGGAAAACAGCTATGACAGCGATTACGAAGGTTACGAAGATGAAGAATACTTTGACGGTGAAGAATTGACGGAGGAAGAATCCCCGCGGATGAGCGATCGCACTCGCGGCAGCCGTTTCAGCCGCAGATCCATTATCAGAGAAACAGAACCGGAAGATTACGGCTATGAAGAACCGGTGAAGAAAAGTGCTCCCGCCCGCATTGTACTGGTGCGCGCGAAACATTTTTCCGAAGCGAAACGCATTGCCGACAATTTGAAACAGGAACGCTCCATAGTGATCAATTTTGAAGATATGGATAAAAGCGAAGCCCAGCGTACACTGGATTTCCTGAGCGGAACGACTTTCGCCAAGGGCGGAGATATTCAGAAGATCTCCCACTGCACCTATATCTTTACGGTGGGTCCTGTGGATCTCATTGGCCGTATCGAAGAAATTAAAGATACGGACAGTTACTTTTCCTTTTAATTGAGAATAATATGTATAAAAGAGGCTGTTGAAGAGGGATTCCGCTGTTGACAGCCTCCTTATTTCCATTGGGAAGAACAGGAGTTAGCCTTTATGTATACGTTAGGGTTTCTCGGCGCAGGGCAGATGGGCGGCGCGCTCCTCTGCGGCCTGCAAAAACAGGATACCGGTGTTTCCTGCCGCTATTACGATGTTTCCGCCGCCCGCTGTAAAGAATTGGAAGAAAGAACGCGTATTCCGGCGGAAAAGAGTGTGGCGGAAGCCATGGCCAAAGCCGATGCCGCGGTGATTGCCGTCAAACCTCAGGTTTATCCGGCGGTGGCCGATGAAATCGCGGTCCATTATCGGGAGGGGCAGGTTCTGATTTCCATTATGGCCGGGATCACCTTGGAAACGCTGGAGGCCAAGCTTCCGCCTTCGGCAAAAGTGATCCGTCTGATGCCCAATATGGCCATGTCCGTGGGGGCCGGAGTCTGTCTTCTCACGGCCAACGAACACGTGACGGAGGAGGAAAAACAGCGGGTAAAAGACATTTTCTCCGCATTCGGTCTGGTAAAGGAAATTCCGGAGCGTCTGATGGACGCCGGAACGGCCCTTTCCGGTTCCGGTCCCGCGTTCTTTTATACGATGATTGATTCGATGATGCTCGGCGGCGTTCAGGCCGGCTTCGCCCGGAACGATGCCATGGAACTGGCGGTCTGGGCCATGAAAGGCGCGGCGGAGCTTCTTCTGGAGACCGGCGAAAGCGCCGCTTCCCTGCGGGATCAGATGATGAGCGCCGGCGGTACCACGGTGGAAGGCGTCTGCGTTCTGGAAAAAGGTCGGTTTAGCGGTGATGTCATCGACGCGGTGGCCGCCGCCTGCCGAAGAAGCAAAGAATTGAGCGAAGGGGGAAAGAAAAAATGAGTATCGCTTCAACATTGGCTTACGTTGTGGATATTGCCTTTGAGGTGTATATCTTTATTCTCTTTGCCCGGGTGATCTGCTCCTGGATCCGGGTAAATCCCTACGGCAAAGTTTTTCAGTTCATCTTCTCCCTGACGGAGCCTCTTCTGGCACCGATCCGGCGGCTGATGCCGAAAACGATGATGCTGGATTTCTCCCCGATGATCCTGATGCTGGTGCTGATTTTGCTCCAGCGTCTGCTTCTGACTCTGATCTATATGCTTTTTTGATGTTCCGATAAAAACGGTCGCCTCCTGTTCCCTTTCGGATGAGAAAGGAAACACGGGCGGCTTTTTTACCGATGACGGTGCGGCTTTCAGGGCTGTACCGTTTTTTTATGCTCTGTTTTGAGGATCATAACGGCAGCCAAAAGAATGACGGCGAAATAGATCATCATTCCGTTGGTTTTGGGGTAGGCGTCGAACAAAGCGTTCCAATCGTAAACGGCGCCGATGGAATTGATAAACGCGTGATACACGGCGCAGGCGAGAGAGCTTTTCGTTGATGTATAGATCGCCGCGCCGATAAAAACCAGACGAAGATCATAAGGGCAAATTTTCGGACGGATTTTCTTTTCCTATAATAAGGAAAAGAATTGACAAGAAAGAAGTTGCTCTGTATAATGGAAATGACTCCGAACTGAATAAAAACGATCCGTAAAATGGAATGAGGTGTTAATCCTCAGCGAGGCGGTCACTGTGATGCGGAGCTTTTGTTCGTGTGCCACTGTGAAAACGGGAAGGTGACAAAAGCGATGAAACTCAGCCAGGATACTTTTTGCGGTGGTTTTGTCCTGCTCCTCCGACACAGAGAAAGGGATTCTTTTACGGAAATCATGTGCTCTGTTTACAGAGCGCTTTTTTTAAAGGAATGAACATGAACGATACCTTTTCCTCCTGTCATCCCCTTTTGAATTTTGCTTTTTTCATCATTGTGATGATGTTTACGATGATCTTTCTGCATCCGTTTTATCTGGGGATCTCTCTTTTTGCCGCCTTTTGCTATTCCGTTTATCTCAACGGAAAGCGCGGCCTGAAATTCAATCTGCTCATCGCGTTGCCCATGATTTTGCTGGGCACGATTATGAATCCGCTCTTCAATCACGAGGGCGCGACGATTTTAGGTTACTTCTTCAGCGGCAATCCGCTGACGCTGGAATCCATCTTTTACGGTCTGGCGTCCGCCGCGATGTTCACCGCGGTGATCCTCTGGTTTTCCTGCTATAATGCCATCATGACTTCGGATAAATTCATCTATCTTTTCGGACGGCTGATTCCTTCCATCTCTCTGGTTTTTTCGATGGTTCTGCGCTTTGTGCCGAAATTCAAGAATCAGGCCAAAGTCATCATCAACGGTCAGAAGTGCATCGGCCGCGATCCGATGAAGGGGAACCTGAAACAGCGGATCCTGAACGGTGTGCGGATCATTTCCATTTTAACCACATGGGCGCTGGAAAACGGCATTGAAACGGCGGATTCCATGCGCTCCAGAGGGTACGGGTTGAAGGGAAGGACGAGCTTCTCCACATTCCGCTTTGATACGAGGGATCGGATCCTCGGCGCGGCGCTCCTTGTGATGCTGGTACTGACTTTCGCGCCCCTGGCGGCGGGAACGGTTTATATATCCTATTATCCCCTGACAATATTGAACGATCCCACCGTGTTGGCGGTGCTGAATTATATCGCTTTTGGGCTGCTTTGTTTTTTGCCCCTGCTGCTTGATCTTACGGAGGATATCAAATGGCGTGTTTTGAAATCGAGGATCTGAGCTTTTCTTACCCGGAACGGGAAAAGAAAGCCTTGGATCATGTGAATTTAACCATTGAACAAGGTGAATTTGTCGTTCTCTGCGGCCGTTCCGGCTGTGGGAAATCGACGCTGATGCGCCATCTGAAACCGGTTCTCGCCCCCCACGGCCAAAAAGAGGGGCGGATCCTGTTTTACGGCACGGATCTGGAGGATGTGGATTTTCGTTCTCAGTCGGCGCAGATCGGCTATGTTCTGCAGAATCCCGATAATCAGATCGTGACGGATAAAGTCTGGCACGAGCTTTCCTTCGGTTTGGAAAGCCTCGGCGAGGATAACGAGACCATCCGTCTCCGCGTGGCGGAAATGGCCAGCTATTTTGGGATTCAGGGCTGGTTCAGCCGCAATGTCTCCGATCTTTCCGGCGGTCAGAAACAGTTGCTGAATCTGGCTTCCATCATGGCGATGCAGCCGCTGGTTCTTCTTCTCGATGAACCCACCTCCCAGCTGGACCCCATTGCCGCTTCGGACTTTCTGGAAACGGTGCGGAAGCTCAACCGCGATGTGGGAACCACCGTCATCATCACGGAACATCGCCTGGAAGATATCTTTCCCTATGCCGACCGCGTCGTTGTCATGGAAAAGGGCAAAGTCATCGCCAACGATACCCCCCGCGTTGTGGGTAAACAGCTCAAAAACAAGAACAACGCCATGTTTCACGCTCTTCCCTCACCGATGCGGATTTATTCCGAAGTGGAAAACGATCTGGAATGTCCTCTCACCGTCCGGGAAGGCCGGGCCTGGATCTCTCAGCTCATGGCAGGCGTGCCCTTAAAGGAACGGCGCATCGTTGATGACAAGGAATACGACCCCGGTGATAAAGACCCTGTGGTGGAGATGAAAGAAGTGTGGTTCCGTTACGAAAAGGACAGCCCGGATATCGTCAAAGGCGTTTCCGTCAAAATTCCCCGGAACAAGCTCTTCTGCATCGTCGGCGGCAACGGCACCGGCAAAAGCACCACGATGAAACTGCTGACGGCGCAGGTGAAGCCCTATCGGGGGAAAATATACATCAACGGCAAAAATATCCGCAAATACAAAGATAACGAATTGTTTGACCATAATCTGGCCATGCTGCCCCAGAATCCCCAGGCTCTCTTCGTGAAGAAGACCGTGGAGGAGGATCTCTGGGAGATACTGCGTGACCGCAAAGACCTCACCAAAGAAGAACAGGCCGCGAAAATCGCGGAAGTTTCCGAGCTGGTGGATATTACCGATATTCTCGACCAGCATCCCTATGACATCAGCGGCGGGGAACAGCAGCGGGCGGCTTTGGCCAAAGTTTTGCTTATTGAACCGAAAATTCTCGTCCTCGACGAACCCACCAAGGGGCTGGACAACTATTTTAAATTCAAATTCGGCTCCATTCTGAAGGAGCTGACCCAAAAAGGCGTTTCGGTGATTATGGTATCCCATGATATTGAATTCTGCGCCGCCTACGGCGACAGCTGTTCCATGTTTTTCGACGGCGACATCGTCATTACCGATACTCCCAACCGTTTCTTTTCCGGCAACAGTTTCTATACGACGGCGGCGAACAGGCTCTCTCGCCATCTCTATCTCAATGCCGTGAATAATGAGGATGTGATCCATTTATGCAAGCGGAACTTAGCGATAAAATAAACGAAAACGAAACTCTGCGTCAGATCGCCCGTACCGCCCTGGTGGTGGTTCTCGTCTGTGCGGCCATGCCTTTTCTGAAGATCGTTACGGGAGAAATCGCCGTTTCTTTCAGCCTGTGGCAGTTCGCGACGTCGGCTTTTCGGTACAGCGACATCGGCTATCAGTTGCCGGAGAGCCTTTCTTCCATGCTGATGGTTTCCCGTATTTTCGCCTGGGTGGTGCTGATCTGCGGTGCTCTCGGTCTGATCCTTCTCTTTAACCGGAATCGTTCCGGGGGAAAGGACAATAGCTTCTGGGTGATGATCTTTGCGCTGATTGCGCTGATCCTCTGTTTCGGTCTCTATTTCTTTGTATGTTATCTGCTCTCCGCCGGCGGCGTATCCGGCGAAGTGTCTTTTGACGCCGGAGGGCTGGCCATGGCGGCGGCCCTGGCCGTGACGGTGCTGGTGCTCTTTGTGAAATGCGTGAAAAACCGTACGGTGCTGGCGGCGGTGCTGATTTTCGCGGCTATTCCCCTGACGATTCTTTTCGGCTCTTTGCTACTGGATAACCGGAAATTCTATTTTATCAGTCTGCTGGTGATCTTCGAGACGATGCTGCCTTTCTTTCTCGTCTTTGAAAACCGCAAGCCCGAAGCCAGGGAACTGGTGGTTATCGCCGTGGTGGCGGCCATCGGTGTGGTGGGCCGCGCCGTTTTCTTTATGGTGCCCAACATGAAGCCGGTTACGGCCATCGTCATCATCGCCGGGGCCTGCCTCGGTCCCGAAGCCGGGTTCCTCACCGGCGCCATGACGGCTTTTGTTTCCAATTTCTTCTTCGGACAGGGCCCCTGGACGCCGTGGCAGATGTTCTCCTTCGGTATCATCGGCTTTTTGACGGGGATGCTCTTCCGCAAGGGGATTCTGAAAAAAGAAAAGAAAATACGGCTCTGCCTGTACGGCGCCTTTGTGTCACTGTGTATTTACGGCCTGCTGATGGATACTTATACCGTCCTGACAATGGATTTTGTTTCATCGAAAGCGGAAGTACTGGCAATTTACGCTTCGGGTTTCCCTGTGAACTGCGTTCACGCCGTGGGAACATTCCTTTTCCTGATGGTGCTGGCAAATCCCATGATTGAGAAGCTGGAGCGGATCCGCCGGAAATACGGCATGATTGAAAGCGGAAAGGAGAAAAAACAATGAAGAAAAAAACAGGTGTGTTCAGCTGGTGCGGATATTT
>JBJDXI010000162.1:0-6885 GCA_051866595.1 Clostridia bacterium | reverse complement strand
ACATCCTGGTCGATTTCGTAGATATCGCCTTCTTTGATAGCTTCGTTGGGGCATTCGTCCAAGCAAGTGCCGCAAGCTACACATTCGTCAGTGATTTTATACATTCAGTACACCTCCTTAATAATATGATGAAATTTAAAAATGCCTAAGCATTAAAGAGAGCGTTCAGACTTCCATGATTTCCGCTTCTTTGTTTTTGGTGATTTCGTCCAGTTTTTTGATCCATTTTTCGGTCAGTTTCTGGGCGTCATCCAAACCCCGGGCGGCATCGTCCTCGGAAACGGATTTATCTTTTTCCAAAGCCTTAATATCGTTGTTCAATTCTCTGCGGATATTGCGGATGGCGACTTTCGCTTCTTCATCCTTTTTCTTAACGACTTTCACCAGCTCTTTACGGCGTTCTTCCGTCAGCTGGGGAATGGCGATACGGATAATGGAACCATCGTTATTAGGATTCAAACCGAGATCCGAAGCGAGAATCGCTTTTTCAATGGCTTTCATCGCGCTTTTATCCCAAGGCTGTACCACCAGCAAACGGCTTTCCGGCGCGGAGATGTTGGCCATCTGGTTCAGCGGTGTCATGGCGCCGTAGTAATCCACCTGGATTTTATCGAGAAGCGCGGGAGTCGCGCGGCCGGCGCGAAGCGTCGAGTATTCTCTTTTCAGAGCTTCCGACGTTTTTTCCATTCTGCGTTCAGCATCTTCCATGTATTCTTTAATCACAGATTTCACCTCCAACGATTGTGCCGACATTTTCACCGAGCACAGCTTTTCTGGCATTACCTTTTTCATTGATGTTAAATACAACAATGGGAATTTTGTTATCTTTGCAAAGAGAGGCAGCTGTGGAATCCATCACTTTCAATTCCTTATCCAGCACTTCTTTGAAAGAAAGCGTATCATACTTCACGGCGGAGGGATCGGTTTTGGGGTCGGCGGAATAAACGCCGTCCACTTTTTTCGCCATCAGGATCACTTCGGCGTCCAGCTCCGCGGCGCGGAGAGCCGCTGTGGTATCGGTGGAGAAATAAGGATTCCCCGTGCCGGCGGCAAAAATGACCACACGCCCTTTTTCCAGATGACGAATGGCCTTACGGCGAATGTACGGTTCCGCGATCTGGCGCATTTCGATGGCGCTTTGCACTCTTGTGTCAATACCGATGCTTTCCAAAGCGTTCTGCAACGCGAGACTGTTCATCACGGTGGCCAGCATACCCATATAGTCCGCCGTGGCACGCTCCAACCCCTGCTTGGAACCGGCAATACCTCTCCAGATATTGCCGCCGCCGACAACAACGAGGACATCAATGCCTAAATCGCGGACATCCTGCACCTGTTCGGCAACATGGTTCAGCATGGCCTGGTCAATGCCGTAACCGGCGTCTCCGGCCAGCGCTTCACCGCTCAACTTCAACACAACTCTTTTATACATCGGTTCAGCCCACATAACAATCTCCCCATCCAATGAAATTTATTTCACGATCAATTATTTGAACATGTTTTCAACTTCGGCAGCGAAATCGTCCTGTTTCTTTTCAAGACCTTCACCGGTTTTGAAACGAACAAATTTGACAACGGAAAGATCGGTGCCGTTGGCTTTGCCGGTGTTGGCAACGTACTGAGCAA
Source organism: Clostridia bacterium (assembly GCA_051866595.1). GTDB lineage: Bacteria > Bacillota > Dehalobacteriia > UBA7702 > UBA7702 > UBA7702. Next base: position 5,259 of record JBJDXI010000162.1, on the reverse strand, counting down.
CGTTCACATCGCTGTCCTGTACATAAGCCTGATCGAGAAGGCAAATTTCTTTCATTTCTTTGTTCAGACGGCCGGTGATCATTTTTTCAATGATGTTTTCGGGTTTGTTGGGATTTTCTTCTTTGGCCTGGGCCATGAGAATTTCTTTTTCATGTTCAAGGTAATCCGCGGGAACTTCGTCACGGCTTACATATTTGGGATCCATGGCAGCAACCTGCATGGCAACGTTGCGGAGGCAGGTTTTGATGTCATCGTTGACCACATCGGTTTTGCCGTAGACCATAACGCCGAGGGAACCGCCGCCATGAATGTAGCAGGCTACGCAACCGTCGGCAGCGTTGAGTTTTTCGAAACGACGGATGTTGATGTTTTCACCGATCACGGCGACCTGAGCGGTAACCATATCTTTTACGGTTTTGGTAGTATCGGCAAGCCACGCTTCGCCGAGGAAAGCTTCGAGATCAGCGGCGTCACTGGCAAGAGCCTGTTTGGCTACATCGTTGGCAAAGGATTTGAAATCTTCGTTTTTGGCAACGAAGTCGGTTTCGCAGTTGATTTCCACGAGAACGCCGGATTTCGCGTCTTCGGCCATGGCTTCGGCAACGATACCTTCCGCGGCGATGCGGCTGGATTTTTTCGCGGCGGCGGCCAGACCTTTTTCTCTGAGGAAGTCCACGGCTTTTTCCATATCGCCGTCGGTTTCCGTTAACGCTTTTTTGCAATCCATCATACCGGCTCCGGTCAGTTCACGGAGTTCTTTTACCATTTTTGCAGAAATCATTTTTGATTTTCCTCCTAATATATAAGTAAAAGCAGGGTCGAGCTCTTCGCCCGTGAGGCTGCTTCGATATACCCTGCTTTAAGGTTCCTTTTATTCCGCGATTTCTTCTTCCGCGGCTTCTTCTTCCACTTCGGCTTCTTCGGCGGCGGCCATGGAGAGACCCTGGTTGCCTTCGATAACGGCGTCAGCCATTCTGGAAACGAGAAGTTTGACGGCACGGATGGCGTCGTCATTGCCGGGGATTACATAATCCACTTCTTCGGGGTCGCAGTTGGTATCGACAATCGCGATGATCGGAATATCGAGTTTTCTCGCTTCGGCAACGGCGATTCTTTCTTTTTTGGGGTCAACGACAAAGATCGCGCCGGGAAGTTCTTTCATTTCCTTGATGCCGCCGAGGAATTTTTCGAGTTTTTCTCTTTTACCCTGGAGCTGGGCAACTTCTTTTTTGGGAAGGAGATTCAAAGTGCCGTCTTCTTCCATTCTTTCCATGTCATAGAGGAAATCAATTCTCTTCTGGATGGTTTTGTTGTTGGTCATGAGACCACCGAGCCATCTCTGGTTGACATAGTACATGCCGCAGCGTTCCGCTTCTTCTTTGATAGCGTCCTGAGCCTGTTTTTTGGTGCCGACAAAGAGAATGGATTTACCGTCGGCAACGGTGTCTTTGATGAAGTTGTAGGCTTCGTCGATTTTCTTAACGGTTTTCTGCAAGTCGATGATGTAGATGCCGTTTCTTTCGGTGAAAATGTAGGGAGCCATTTTGGGGTTCCAGCGACGGGTCTGATGTCCGAAATGGACACCTGCTTCTAAGAGCTGTTTCATTGAAATAACTGCCATTTGTGTTATTTCCTCCTTTTGGTTAATAGATCGCGGTCTTGCCGCTTTCACTTCCGGACCGTTCATCCTTTACGCTGACCGGCTGGGGCACCGGCGTAAAATCCCGATCCGTGCATGTTCCTTACAATCTTAACATAATCTTCTCTGCCATGCAAGAGCTTTTTATGATTCTTTTATTCGTTTTTTTCATGATTTCATCACAAAAAAACTTACAGGATGTATTTGGTCAGATCCTCATTTTTCACGATGCCAAGCATCCGTTTTTCCACGTATTCCCGGTCCACCGTCACGGTACCCCGGACGAGATCCGGCGCGGAAAAAAGAAGCTCTTCCAGAACTTTTTCCATGATGGTATGGAGGCGGCGGGCACCGATATTTTCGGCTTCGTTATTGATGCGGTCGGCAATTTCTGCCATGGCGTCGATACCGTCGTCGGTAAAGTCCACATAGACGCCGTCGGCCTTCAGCAGTTCGCTGTATTGTTTCAGCAATGAGTTCTGGGGTTCCGAAAGAATCCGGCGGTAATCGGCGGCGGTAAGGCTGTCCAGTTCCACCCGGATGGGGAAACGACCCTGAAGCTCCGGCATAAGATCCGAAGGCTTGGAGACATGAAAGGCGCCGGCGGCGATAAACAGAATATGGTCGGTGCGGACCTGGCCGTATTTCGTATTCACCGTGGCCCCTTCCACCAGCGGCAGAATGTCCCGCTGGACGCCGCCGCGGCTGACGTCGGCGCCGTTTTTCACCTCGGCCCCGGCGATTTTGTCAATTTCATCGAGGAAGACGATGCCCATCTGTTCCGTCTTTTCCACGGCTTCGGCGGAAACTTCTTCCATGTCAATGAGTTTCTGGCTCTCTTCCTGGGTAAAGACGCGGAGGGCTTCGGGAACGGTCACTTTTCGTTTTCTCGTTTTGGACGGCATCATGTTGCCGAAGATATTGCCGAGATCTACGCCCATGTCGTCCATGCCGCCGATCATGACGGTTCCGGGGGTTTCCTGGACTTCGATTTCAATGGTTTCCCTGTCCAGTTCGCCGGCGGCGAGGAGCCGGCGGATATACTTCCGGCGGCGGGCGTTCTGCTCATTCTGGGTCAGCATTTCCTCGGGTTCTTCCAGATCCTTGCCGTAACCTTCCATCATCAGGTGATTCACCAGACGGGACTCGGCGTTTTTCTTCGCCTGTTTTTCCACAATTTCCATTCGCTCCGTACGCACAATGGTCACGGCGCTTTCCACGAGGTCGCGGATGATGGAATCCACATCTCTTCCCACGTAGCCCACTTCGGTAAATTTCGTCGCTTCCACCTTGACGAAAGGAGCGTTGACCAGCTTGGCCAGACGCCGGGCGATTTCGGTTTTCCCGACGCCGGTAGGGCCGATCATGATGATGTTTTTCGGAATGATGTCGTCTCTGAGAGACGCATCGACATTTTTCCGGCGGTAGCGGTTGCGTAAAGCGATGGCCACGCTCTTCTTGGCGCTGGCCTGACCGACGATATATTTATCCAGTTCCATAACGATCTGACTGGGAGTCAATTCTTCTTTTTTCATGAGGGATCTCCAATCTTTTCCACAATGATATGGTCATTGGTATACACACAGATGCCCGAGGCGATCTTCATGGCTTCGGCACAGATTTCCGCCGCCGAAAGATCGCTGTGTTCCATCAAGGCTTTGGCCGCGGCCAGAGCGTAAGGCCCGCCGCTGCCGATGGACAGCACGCCGTCGTCGGGTTCGATGATTTCACCGGTACCGGAAATCAACAGCATTTTTTCGGCGTCGGCCACGATCATCATCGCTTCCAGCTTCTGCAAGACCCGGTCGGTGCGCCATTCTTTCACCAGTTCCACCGAGGCCCGCATCAGGTTGCCCCGGTATTCGTTCAATTTTACTTCAAACTTGTCAAACAACGTAAAGGCGTCAGCCACGGCACCGGCGAAACCGGCCACAACCTTGCCGTTGTACAGACGGCGGACCTTCCGGGCGCCGTTTTTCATAATCATCGTGTTGCTCATCGTTACCTGACCGTCGCCGGCCACCGCCGTTTTACCGTCACGGGTAACGGCGATAATGGTGGTCGCTTCAAACATTGAATTATTCGCCATGATTTTCCTCTTTTCCGCTTCTGGGATGGGCCTCGTTATAGATTTCCATCATGTGGGACTTTGTGATATGGGTATAGATCTGGGTGGTGGAAAGCCGCTCATGCCCCAGCAATTCCTGGATGATACGGATATCGGCGCCGTTTTCCAGCATATGGGTGGCGTAGGAATGACGGAGCATATGAGGGCTGATTTTCAGCGTGTTGGACATCTGCACCACATACTTGTCGAGAATATCGCGAACGGCCCGATCCGTAATGGTATGACCGTTGCGCTGATTGAGAAAGACGCCCTGTTCCTCCACGTTTTCCGGTTTTACCAGCAAAGGGCGACCCTTTTCAAGATAGTCTTTCAACGCTTCCAAAGCGTAACTTCCCAATGGCACCAACCGTTCTTTTTTCCCCTTCCCCATCACTTTGACGGAGCGGATGGAGAACATCAGCTGATCCAGTTTGAGTCCGCACATTTCCGAGACACGCAGGCCGCCGCCGTAGAGCAGTTCCATCATCGCCCGGTCCCGGAGACCGGCGGGGGTACGGTCCGGCAGTTTCATCAGCTCCCGTATATCCTCGTAATGTACGAATTTCGGCAGTTTTTTTGTTTCCTTGGGAGAAGAGACCAGCGTCAGAGGATCGTCCTCCATAACCCCCTCCCGGATCAGAAACCGGTAATAACTACGGAGGGAGGACATCTTCCGGGCCATGGAATTTTTGGAAATCCCTTTTGCCTGCAATTCCGCCATATAACGGCGGATCACCAAATGATCGGCCTCTGTTTCAGGGATACCTCCTTTTTCCAGATAGGCAAAGTAATCCTCCAAATCTTTCCGGTAGGCCGTGATGGTGTGTTCCGCCGCGTTTTTTTCGCCGGCAAGATAATCCAGATATTCATTAAACAACTTTGCCATATCATCACCCGATCTGTTCGCCGGACTCATGCCGGCGAAGCTTCTTTGAAACAAAGAGCCGGTAAACCGGCTCTGCTGTTCTTTGTTAAAGGACGGGACGCTTCCGCGGCATCGCGGAAATACCGCCGTTTACGTTTATTTTACATTCCGGTAATGTTCAAACCGGTGTCAAATGATGTCCGTTCAGTCAACATCCATAGTTTTCAGGATGTTCAAGGAGCGTTCCGCGATTTTCGCGTTCTTTTCTTTTTTCTTGCGGATGCGCTCGCCCAAAGGCGGCATCAGCCCGAAAGTAATATTCATGGGGTCGAATTTTCCGCTGCCGCCGGTAGAGACATAATGCGCCAAAGCGCCGATGGCGGTTTCCGGCGGAAAGACTACCCGTTCCCGGTTTTCCGCGCAGCGCACGGCGTTGATCCCGGCGAGGAGACCGTTGGAAGTGGATTCCACATAGCCTTCCACCCCGGTGAGCTGTCCGGCAAAGAAGAGGCCGGGGCGTTCCCTCGTTTCCAGCGTGGGATTGAGAATTTTCGGGGAGTGGATATAGGTATTGCGGTGAATCATGCCGTAACGGAGAAATTCAGCGTTTTCCAGACCGGGGATCATGCGGAACACCCGTTCCTGTTC
>JBJDXI010000161.1:0-34363 GCA_051866595.1 Clostridia bacterium | reverse complement strand
CGCCGGGGCCGACCTGTTTGATGTCGTCCATGAGGAATTTTTCTTCGGAGAAATCGAAGCCTTTGAGGAATTTATTGACAAGACCGGCGATTTCATCGTCGATGATGAATTTTTCGTAAGAGAAAGAGGTGTAGTACTGCATGATACCGGCGGCATGGAGTACATAGTTGATGCCGGAGGAAGCTGCGGCGAGCAGAGTCAGCATGGATTCATAACCGGCCTGAGCGTCTACAACTTTGGCGTCGCAGAGACCGCCGCCGCCACGGGTGGGAACGCCGTAGAAACGACCCATCTGAGCGGTAGCCGCGGTATAAAGGGCGGTTTCGGCGGAACCAATGGAGAGGGACATGGCTCTCATGTCACATGCGCCGGAGGTAGAGCCCATCACAACGGGAGTGCCGGGGTTGATGATCTGAGCAAGGCAGGTACCGGCGAGAATTTCCGCCATCTGCAGAGCAAGGGAGGCCGCCATGGCAACGGGGCCGGTGGAACCGCTCATCACGAGGGAGGAAATCAGGCAGCACTGGCCGGCTTCGGCATAGGTCATCAGAGCGCCGAGCATTCTTTCATCGTATTTCAGAGGAGTGATGGAGTTGATCAGCGTGATCAAAGCCGGGTTTTTCTTGAGATTTTCTTTGCCGCCAAAGATCATGGAAGCCATTTCCACGGAATCGGTAGCGCCGACAACGCCGTATGCACTGCCGTTGAAAGGTTTATCGGAATATTTGATATGGCTGTAAAGCTGCTTGATGGGGCGGAGTTCCGCGGCCACATCGTTGGGTTCGCAGACGTTACCACCGGTATGATTGATGTTTTCACTCATATGGGTCAGTTTGACGATATTGTCGTAATCTTCCATGGTGGAATCGCGGCGGTCGCCTTTGAGATCATAAATGAAGGGAGCGCCGTAAGCGGGAGTGAGAATCAGATCGGTATGGTTGCATTTTACGGTTTTCTTGGGATCTCTGGCGCTGAGGGTAAATTCCGCGGGGCATTTTTTCACGAGTTCTTCCACGACTTCGGGTTTGAAGTAAACGCGGTCGCCTTCCACTTTAAAACCGGCATTTCTGAAAACTTCCAGAGCGGGTTCATATTCAAATACACAGCCGACTTCTTCGAGAATCTGCAAAGAATGGGCATGAACTTTCAAAACTTCTTCTTGAGTTAAAACATCAAATTTCGGAATCATTTTGTATAATCTCCTTTTTCTTTTTTCAAATTTTGATCGGCGGGAGCCGAAATGAACTTATTTTTCTTTTTTGGACAGAAAGCGGAATTCCGGATCAAATTCCTGTTTCAGCGCTTTGTAAATGGCGGCGCACATGAAGATCATGACAAAGAGATAAGGGAAAGCCGCCACAATGGAAACGGTCTGTAAAATACTGAGGATGGCAGTGCCGCCGACAATAATGCAGATGGCGGTAACAGCACCCTGGGCGATGCCCCATCCTGCACGCAGTTTTTTACTGGGTTCCATATTGCCGTTGGAAGTCAGCATGGAAAGAACGAAAGTCGCGGAATTCGCCGCGCCGAGGAAGCAGAACACAATCAGCAGAATAGCCAGAGGCGCGGTAACTTTAAACAAGGGAAGCTGTTCCAGAAGAGCGAAGAGACCGGTGGTGTAATCGTTGCCCACCGCCGCCTGAATGGCGCCGTTGGTCAGCGCGTCGATATTGAAAGCTGCGCCGCCGTAAATGGCGAGCCAGATAAAGCCGAAACCAGCGGGAAGAAGCATCACGGCGAAGAGATACTGACGAATGGTGCGTCCTTTGGAAACACGGGCAACAAACTGACCGCAGAAGGGAGCCCAGGCAATCCACCATGCCCAATAAAACACGGTCCAGCCCTGAACGAAGGAAGCGTTTTCCATCCAAAGACTCTTCTGAATAAGGTTCCCGAGATAACCACCAAGGGTTGTGGTGAATATATCACAGATAAATACGGCACCGCCAAAGAGGAAGATGAAAATCATAAAAGCGATGGAAATCCAGATTTTAATATCCGCCACAAGCTGCATCCCTTTTTGCAGACCGGAAACGGTGGCCAACGTAAAGAGAACGGTAATCACGGCGATAATAAGAACCGTCAGGAAAGTGGTGTTCTCAATACCGTACACATAGCCAAGACCGCCGACGATCTGAGCCGCGCCGAGGCCAAGAGAAGTCGCCACGCCGAAAATTGTCGCGATGACCGCGAGAATATCCACGGCTTTACCCAAAGGACCGTTCACCCGGTCGCCGATGAGAGGTTCCAAAGCCGAGCTCACAAGGAAAGGCTTATCTTTACGAAAAGCAAAGTAACCGAGTCCCAAACCACCGACGGCGAAGATAACCCAGGGATGAACACCCCAATGGAAGAACATGGTTTCCATCGCTTCGTACATCGCATCCGCCGTGCCTGGATCGGCACTGGGAGGCGACATAAAATCCATAATCGGCTCCGCCACGGACCAGAAGACCAAACCGATGCCCATACCGCCGCCGAAGAGCATGGTAAACCATTTAAAGTTCGAATATTCCGGGACATCATCATCTTTCCCGAGTTTGATTTTGCCGTATTTGCTCACGCCGACAGCAACGGCGAAAAGCAGCAGCAGAAATACGGTAAGCAGATAAAACCAGCCGAATTTCTGTGTCAGAAAGGCAAAGAGCCAATCAGCGCCGGCTTTAAGGGTTTCCGGAACAATCGCCCCGAAGATTACGAAAGCCGCCACAATGATAACGGAAACGATCATAACTCCTTTACCGCTTTTGGCGTTTTCATTGATTCCCATAATGAATCCTCCTACAAAATAATTTCTTGACACTCCCTAATATTGCAAGCTTCGTGCCAAAAACAGAAAAAACCAAATATTTTTCAAAAAAAGTCTTTTACCAGCCGCTTCGTCAAACAGAAAAAAATCCGGAAAGAAAACCGCAAAAGACAAAAGCAAAAAAATCACTGAAATTGATGCAAAACGCAAAATTTCAGTGATTTTTCACATATTTTCAGTTTTTCAGTCGATCTGATATTTTTTCATCCGGTAAACCAGGGTCTGACGGGAAAGTCCCAATTCCCGGGCGGCTTTACTGACATTGCCGCCGGATTTTCTCAACGCGGCAATAATCGTCTCCCGTTCCTCCCGACGGATACCGGCGAGAACACCGGAGGGGTTTTTCTTTTCCTTACGGGCAATGGAACGTCCGTAGGATTCCAGCGTTTCTCCGGAAGGCTCATGCTGGTATGCCTCAGCGAAAGGTTTTTTCTTGTCCTCCTCACCGCTTTCCCTGAACAGATAGAAAGGCAGGTGCTGCCGTTTGATGGAAATTTCCTGGGAACCAACCAGATTCATGGCCCCCTCGATGCAGTGCTTCAGCTGGCGCACATTACCGGGCCAGTCATAACTCAGGAAAAATCCCGTGACCTCATCCTCCAGACAAAGAACGTTTTTATGATAACGCTCATTAAAAAGTGAGATAAAGTGATGGGCCAAAAGAAAAATATCGCTTTTTCTCTCGCTTAGCGGCGGGATCAGGATATTCACTACGGCAAGACGGTAAAACAGATCCTCCCGGATCTCTTTGCGACTGAAAACATCCTGCGGATAAGAATTGCAGCTGCTGATGATCCGAACATCAAAGGGAATCCGCTCTTTACTGCCGAGGGGCTGTACAAACCGCTCTTCCAACGCCCGAAGCAGCTTTGCCTGGGAAGACAGCGGCATGGAATTGATCTCATCGAGAAACAACGTACCGCCGTCGGCCTCTTCAAAAAGGCCTTTCCGGTTCACGGCACCGGTATAGGCGCCTTTGACGGTACCGAAAAGAAGTCCCTCAATCAATGTTTCGGGAATCGCCGCGCAGTTAATGGCAAGAAAGGGCTTTTTCGCCCGATTACTGGCGGTATGGATACTCTGGGCGAAAAGTTCCTTCCCCGTACCGGTCATTCCCGTAAGCATGACGGAAGAATCGCTTTTCGCGGCGTTCATCGCCATGCGCTTGCATTTGATCAGACTCTCATGATCGCCGATAATGCTGTCAAAATGATAAAGATTAGAAACGACGCGGTCTCCGTCACTGTCTTTTTCGAAACCGAAAAGTTGTTTCTGGAGCTCAATATTGCGGTTAATGGTCTTGGTGAACCGAGTCACATCCCGCTGAATGGAAAAAGAGCCCCAAAAGCCGTTTTCCAGCTGAACGGGAAAGGTATTGCAGATCTGGTAAACTTCCTGATCGTTCACGTAATAACGGAAAAAATACTCATTGAGTGGCTCATGACTGCAAACAACCCGCAGTAGGGGACTTTCCGAGGGAAGAAGATTATACATTTCCATTACCGTCCGGCCTTTGACTTCCTCAAAGGAATAACCGTCCAGCTTTTCCGCGGCTTTATTCATAAAAAGAATGATTCCCTTATCATCCACAAAATAAACGGCGTCACCGATATTGTCGAAAATCGCGCGCATTGTCGGATTCTTTTCAAAAAAATCTCGTTCCATACTTCACCCCGTCCGCGGTATAATCCTCAAGCAATGATATACGAACTCCTGTCCGCGGTTTTATCATATCAACACCTGCTCCCGTTGTCAAACAAAAGATGCTCGGACTCCGTGAATTTTTACGGACAGACATAAAAAAGACCTGTCCCGAAAAGAATCTTCGGGTCAGGTCTCCAAAACCATTTTTTAACAGTCGGATTCATTATTTTTGCCGCCGGGAATCTGATAGGTACAGGGCATCCCCGTCACGCATTTGCCGCAGACATTGGAGCCAATAAGCTGATTATCGGTATTCTCCAGCTGATAAGAGGGTTTTTCACAATAGCCCACATGAACCGCGGCGTTTTCATCGCAGAATCCGTTGCAAAGCTTCGCTTCATATCCATTCGCCGTTAAAGCCTGAACGGGACAGCGCCGGATACATTTACCGCAGGAACCGTCCTTTTTATAAAGGCAGTATTCCCCCTCGACGGGCCGGTCATGCTCCGTCACCATATCCGTAACGACGGTACTGATCCGACCGCAGCAGCCCTTTTCCGTAATGAGCATATTGTTTTTACCGAAAGTGCCCAGTCCACAGTAATACGCCAGATGCCGCTGGGACCATTTACTTTTCAGGAGCACGTTATCATAACTGCCCGCGTCCGGCGAGACGGCGGCTCTCACGCCATGCTCCCCAAGGAAGGAAACGAGGGCTTCATTGAGTTCACCGATGACGGCGTTGGTTTTTTCATAAGCCATGGCCCACTCTTTGGAACTCAACCGCCCACCCCGGTTGGTGTCCCCGACTTCCTGCCGGAAGGGCAGAAAATAAGCGATGATGGTTTGGGCGCAGGGAAGTACATCTTCCGGAATACCGTGCTCCGGATGGACCAGCTCTTTCAGCCGGACAAGTTCCGGCAGGGCCGCGTCGCCGAAACGAACCAGGGGCTCCCGCCAGATCAAAGGGATGATCCCCTCTTTATCGGCTTTCTGAATATAATTCGCAACAAAATCCGTAATCTTCTTTTTCATTTTGCGTTCTCCTTATGATGTCAGATACGGTACAGCGCTTTAAGATATACTTTTTCATCAAAAGGTTCCGTCCGAAGGGAACAGTCTTTTCGGCTGCACCCGGCACATTCCGGAATCGTTTCTTTCGTACCGAAAGCGATACCGGCAACGCTTTTCAGCGGAGCCATCATGTAATAGCTGTTCAGCGTCACGCCGATCTCCGAGGATGCCCCGCCGAACAGCTCAAAAAGTTTCTTCTGCTCCCGAATGTGCCAGCCGGAAAGAGATCCGGCATAAACATGGGAAGTCACAAGACCTTCCGGAAGTTCTTCAAGAATATGATCCCATACGTTCATTTCCACTATTTTACGATAAAAATCCATCATGGCGTCAAAAGCGAATTTTTCGGTCACATCGCTCAGACCGGCAGCGTATTCCGCCAGTTCCTCTCCGCAAGTGCAGAGATAAGGATAAACCACCGGGCTTTCAGAAAGCATTTTCGCCAGCAATTCACTGTAAAAGGTGACGCCGTCCAGTGTCACGGAATGTTCCGTAATCTTTTCCACGGGACATTCCAGATAAAACCCTTTGGGTTTGGCAATATTCCTTGTTTTTTCCAAAAAAGTCCCGATCACTTCGGAAAAACGATGCTCCGGAGACATCCCGAGACTCTTCAGCACATCGCCGGCGTCAAAAGAAATCGTTTCTCCCCGCACCATGGTTATTTTCACTAAAACCGACTCCTCTCATTAAAGCACCGTTACATTTCTTCCGATCCCTTTGCCGCCAGATACGCTTTCATGCTGAAAGGGGCCTTCCGTCCGCGGCAGTTGGATTTCCGGCAGAGTTCGCAGTCATGAATCACGCCGTCGCTTTCAAAACGGATACCGGCCACACTTTTCACAGGAAACATCAGATAGCTGTCGTTCAGTTCCACGCCGATCTTTTCCGCGTTTTCACCAAAAAGCGAGAAAAGCTTCTTCTGCTCCCGGATATGCCAGCCCATAAGAGAGCCGGGATTGGAACATGAAACCACTTTCTCCTCGGGGAGCAGATCATGAACGGCGCCGCCGACCTGTGCGTCAATCTGCCGGTAGTAAAATTCCATCACGGCGTCAAAGGCAAACTGTTCCAGACTATCCGTAATCGTTTTGGCGTAATCCGCCAGTTCCCTTCCGCAGGTGGAAAGATAGGGATAGACCACCGTGTGGTCTTTCAGCTTTTTCGCCAGAACCGCGCTTTGAAAGACCTGCCCGCCGGCGGTTACCGTGGCTTCGGTAATCTCTTCCACTTCACACTCCATAAAAAAGCCTTTGGGCTTGGCAATGGGATCGGTTCTTTCCAAAAGCGCCGCGATGGTACTGCCGAAAACGTGATCCTCCGGCATTTTGATGCTCCGGAGCACATCCTTTTCATCAAAAGCTCTTTCGTATTGATCGAAAAAAGTCACTTTCATCAAAGACATCTCCTTTCTTCAGTCCTTCGGTTTTTCACCTTTATCCGCCCAGGAGGGTAAGCCGACGGCAATCACATCCACCTTGGATTCGATAAAAAGTTTCACATTTTCACTATAGGTATCGGCAACCCGGGCGTCCTTTCGTTCCACCAGAATTTCATAATCGGAAATTCCCTGATCCGCCATGCTTTTCCTGATCCGGTTCTTCCCTTCATCAACGGCCATGGCAATCACGTCTTCCGCCATATCCTCAACGGTTTTCGGTGCCTCAATTTCCTCTCCTTCTTCCCGGAGGACATCCTTTTTCCCCCAGGGAGCATAAATCGTCAGATACTCCCCGGCATGATTCTGAATGAGAAGCGAATAAATGGTCATCACTTTTCCCGCCGCCGCGCCGATGGCATTGGCCACTTCATGATGAGCGGAAATCACCGGTGTCACGCCGAATTTCTCCGCCGGCGCGGGAAGCCAGGCCGCGATCGGCGCGCCGATGCCGATAATATCCGTATCAATCTCAAAGGAAGCTTTAAAATAAGGACTTTTCTGCCGACCGATGGCATGGCGGAAATAAAACTCCGCCGCCTCATTGCCTTCATCGGCATGGAGACCGCTCCGTTCCAAAACACAGGTCAGCAGGGAACGGCACATTTTTTCCTCAACGGTATCGATGCATTTCTGATAAAAAGCCTCCGTGGTAATTCCCTGCTCCGCGGCGATCATTTCCGCCACGGCCACCGCCGATTCCCTGTCGCCCACGTCGTATTTGCCCATGGCGCAGAGCACATCACTGGGGGTAAAGCCGATGAGTCCGATCACGCCGTGTTCAATGAGACGATCGGGATAGAAAAAGTTCGGGTCCGTTCCCACAATCTTCCCCAATTCCACCACGGTATGGGGACCGTCAGCCAGGGCCTCAATGAGCTTCTGCTGGAGTTCTGTCAGTTCCATCCCCGGCGAAGGCTCATGAAGAAGGATGAATCCATCGGCCTGCCCGAAACGGTAAAGTCCGGCAAAACCACGTTTCCGCTGAAAGATTTCCATTTTAAAGTGGGGATATTCCATGGCAACAGCGGAAACGGGACGACTGCGCCCGGGGCCCACTTCCCATTTCCCCGTATCCACATTCCGGGAGAAGTAGCTGTCGCCGCCGAGACCGAAGGTATAGGCGTTTACCGCGGAAACCCGCGTGCGCCAGCCGCCGACATCGGCGCCTTCCCTGGTCAGGCAGGGTTTTCCGCCGGCAAGAATCGCCACGTCGGTGGTAGTGCCACCCATATCCACCACAAGGCCGTCTTCCATGTCATTCAGATAGGTCGCGCCGATGATGCTGGCGGCGGGACCGGAAAGGATCGTTTCAATGGGGCGTTCCAACGCCACCTGCTCCGTCATGAGACTGCCGTCGCCTTTCACAATCATCAGCGGCGCGGTAATCCGGTTTTCAATCATGGCTTCCTTCACCGCGGCCATCAGTTCCGCGATAACCGAAATCAGCTTGCCGTTAAGCACTGCCGTATTGGTACGTTCCTGGACACCGAGAGTTCCCGTCAGATCATGGGCCATGATCACCGGTACCGTAAGAATTTCCTCCACAATCGCTTTCGCCCTGTTTTCGTGCTCCGGATTTCGAATGCTGAAAATACCGGAGATTGCCACGGCGTCCACCTGACCGATGAAAGATTTCGCCGCTTTCCGAAGCCGTTCTTCATCAAGAGGCGTTTTTTCCTTGCCGCTCAAATCCATTTCACCGGGAATCACCTCATAAATACAGGGCGGCAGTTCCCCTTCGGGCTCGTAGCCCAAAATCAGCAAACCCACCCGGCAGCCGTGATTTTCCACAATGGCGTTTGTCGCCAGCGTTGTGGAAAGCGCTACATAATCAATATTATCAACACGATCGACATTCAATTTTCCGATAACACCGCGAATCCCCTCAATGAGATTCTCATGGGTCGTGAAGGATTTTGCCGAAGCAATAATTTTTTTGGTTTCCCGTTCCAAAATCACACCGTCGGTATAGGTACCGCCGGTATCAATTCCAAGCACAGTTGTCATAGCCATACGCTCCTTTAGAGTCAGATACCATCATATAATGCAAAAACCATGCCAAGCAGGAAATCACCGTAAGAATTTTCCGTTCACCGCGGGAAGCAGGGATATTTCCATTGCCTTCCGAAAATTGAAAAGCGGCCGGTTCCAAACCGACCACCAAATATAGAAAAAAATAATGAAAAATAATAAAAATGTAGAATAATAATCTATTTCAATCCATACTTTTTCACCCGGTAAACCATCGCCTGACGGTTAATGCCCAAAGCTCTGGCGGCTTTGGCCATATTGCCCTTGGCTTCTCTCAGGGCGGCGATGATTTCTTCCCTTTCCTCCTCCTGAATGGCTTCCATCACCGTTTTTTTCTTCGGAACCGCGTCCTTTTCCGGTTCCGGGGAAGGAGACAGAGCCGCCGTTTCCCGGGCGGAAGGAGAAGGTTCCTCCCAAAGAGAATCAAAAAGATACGGCGGCAGACTGCTGAAGCCGATCCACTGACCGCTTTCGGTAAAATTCATCGCCGATTCAATGCAGTGCTTCAGCTGGCGCACATTGCCGTTCCAGGGATATGTCATAAAAAAATCCATCACGTTTCCGTCCACGCCGAGAACGCTTTTTTCAAAGCGCTTATTGTATTCGGAAATAAAATAATCCACCAGCAGAGGAATGTCCTCCCGCCGTTCCGAAAGGGCGGGAATCCGGATATAGACGACGGAAAGCCGGTAAAACAAATCCTTGCGCATGGCGCCCCGCTCCACCGCCGCCTGAGGGAGCTCGTTGCAGCTGCTGATGAGGCGGACGTTGAGATCACGGCCTTTGGCGGCGCCGAGCTTATAAACTTTCTTTTCCTCCAGCACCCGCAAGAGCTTCGCCTGGGAGGCGAGGGGCATGGAATTCATTTCATCCAGAAAAACCGTACCGCCTTCGGCCTGGAGCAAAAGTCCCTCTCTTTCCACCGCGCCGGTATAAACACCCTTTGCCGTGCCGAACAGGATCCCTTCCAGCAAGTCCCCGGGAATCGCGGCGCAGTTCAGAGCGAGGAAAGGCCCGTTTTTACGGGGACTGTTTTCATGAATGGCCCGGGCGAAAAGTTCTTTCCCGCTGCCGGTGGCCCCCACCAGCATCACCGAAGAATCCGTTTCCGCCGCTCGCAATGCCGTCGCCTTACATTCCGCGAAGGACTCGCTTTCCCCGATGAGCGATTGAAGATCATACCGTGATCCCGCAGAATCCGCTGTTTTCAGACGGCGCTGTTCCACCTCACGCTGGAGCTGTAAATTTTCTTCCACCATCTGACGCATCTCCGTCATATCGTGCTGAACGGAATAAGCGCCGGCGATTTCCCCGCCGAAAAACAACGGCGAAGCCACACAGGACTGAACCACTTCCCTGCCGTGAACCCAATAGGAATAACGCGGTTTCCGTAC
Organism: Clostridia bacterium; assembly: GCA_051866595.1. GTDB lineage: Bacteria > Bacillota > Dehalobacteriia > UBA7702 > UBA7702 > UBA7702. The sequence goes on along the minus strand of JBJDXI010000161.1, from coordinate 23,967 downwards.
GGTTTCCCGGGTTCGCAGCGCTTCCAGCAGGGGGCTGACACCCGATTCCGTTCCGTATAACGCCGTCACATCTTTTCCGCGCACATCCTCCAGACGGAAACCGTCCAGTCTTTCCGCGGCTTTATTCAAAAACAGCAATTTTCCCCGGGAATCACAGACATAAACCGCGTCGGCCACCTCGTCGAAAACAGCGGCGCATACGTCAAAGATCTCCTCCGGGTTCATCGGTACAGACATGAGCCGATTCCTTTCTTCCTCTATTTGTTTTTATGATAACAACCTTTTTTCATTCTGTCAATGAAGCCGAAATCCCCTTCGCAAAAAGAACCCCCGATACGAAATGTATCGGGGGATCGGAAAATCATTTGTTTATTCGTTTTCCTCGGTGCTTTCCGGCTCAGCGTTATCGGCTTCTTCCTCCGCCGTGGCGTTGCTGCCGTAATAAATCACAACATCGGCTTTTTCCGCGTAATCATCCATGTATTCGGAAAGAAGCGACTGTTTTTCTTCATCGAGAAGTTTTTCACGAATAGCTTCCCTGAGACCGTCAAAATCGTTGTCGGCGTCCTGAATACCAGTGCAGAGAATGATATGGTAGCCGTAAGAACTTTTCACCGGTTTTACCGTATATTGTCCCACTTTTGTCAGCTTAAAGGAAGCATCGGTAAATTCTTCCACATAGGAGCTGCCGGTCTTGGTAAAAGAGCCGTCCAGGGCGCCGCCGGCAGAAGCCGAACCGGTATCGTCGGAATTTTCCTTGGCCAGTTCCGCGAAATCGGCACCGTCATCCAGTTCCTTAATCAGATCTTCCGCCTTTTCCTTGGCGGCGGCCCATTCCTCATCGGTATAGATCGTGCTGCCGTTTTCATCGGTTTCCGCTTCACGGCCTTCGGCGACTTCCGGCATGATCAGAATATGGGAAACGGTACGGTTATCGTAATCTTCCGGCGCCGCGTCATAGGCTTCCGCTACCGCATCGTCATCCACTTCCAGACCCTGTTCTTCCGCGAGGGTATCCGCGAGTTTTTCAGAATAGAGAGAGGAGCAGAGGATCATTTTCATTGTATCCTCGCCAAGACCGTACTGGGATTTGATTCCGGATACGGCTTCCTGATACTGAGCATCCGACGTAACGCCAAGGGCGCTGTAAACATATTCATCAAGTTCATCCTCGGAAGGTGCGCATTCCTTTTCCTCACAGGCCTGCTTCAGTTCTTCCATATAAACGAGACTGTCGATCGTTTGAGACTGGAGATACTCCGCCATGCCGGAATCCATGGAAAATTCCGCGCTCAGACCGTAAGAAGTCATCGTATAGTCGATATATTCCTGATATGTTTCTTTGGAGATGTCCACTCCGTTTACTGTTGCAACGGGGTCACTGCCGCAGGCGGTCAGGGCAAAAGCTGCCGCAGCGGTAAAAAGCAAAGCCATGAGTTTCTTTTTCATAACGCTCCTTTGCCACCTTTCAGATTCTTTACACACTACTTTTATTATAAAGCATTACGGGCGGAATTTCAATAAAAAACACAGAGATTACCCGATTCATTCCCATACTTCGCGATGATAGACAATTTCCGACGCTTCCTCTTTCTCTTCGATACAGGAAGTCAGAAGAGAACGCTCCCGCTGTTCCTTTTGGGTTTCTTTGATGTAAGAAATCACTTCGTCCATCCGCTGGGGTGTCAGCACATCATCGCAGAAAAGAAGCTCAAAGCCTTCCCCGGTACGAACCGGCTTTTGCGTATAATCTCCCTCTTCGGTCAGGTCAAAGGACGCTTCCAGAAAAGCTTCGTCGTACCCTTCGCTGTCCTGATAGAGCGTTTCCGAAATACGTCCGCCACTGCCGGCGGTCTGAACGTCATCGGAATATTTCACCGCCAGTTCGGAAAAGTCGCTTCCTTCCTTTAATTGGCCGGCCAGCTCTGTACAGCGTTCCTCCGCCGCCGCCCATTCCTCCTCGGTATAGACCGGATTCCCCTTTTCATCCATCTCCGTTTCTCCGCCGGCGGCGTAAGGCGTTACCAGAATCCGGGAAACGCGTCGCCAGTCGTAAAGAGAAGGATCGGCGTCATAGAGTTCCCGGGCTTCTTTATCGCTAAGGCTCATATCTTCTTCCGCGCCGAGACAGGCCATAATTTTTTCCTCATAGAGGCGGCAGCGATACTGATAACGGAAAAAGGACTCATCAAGACCGTATTCCTCAATCACAGACATTCCTTCCTCATAGCTGCCGTAATTATCCGCCATCTGTTCCTTATAATACGTTTCCTCTTCATCGCCGGAGGGCAGGCAATCCAGCTCTTTGGCGGTCTGCTCCAGAAGCGTATCATAAACCAGCTGTTCCACGACGGTTTCTTTTAAGCTGTCGTCCAATACCTCATCATTGGCCTCATAAATTTTGGAGAGGTTTTCCCAATACATCTCAAACTGATCATAGGAAATGCTTTCACCGTTCACCTCGGCAACGGTTTTTTCACCGCATCCTCCCAGAATCAAAAGGGAAAGACTTAAAAAGACTGCAAAAAATGTTTTTTTCATACATTTACTCCTGCGCCGAACGGCGGTTGGCCAAAAAGGCCATGATTTGAATGACATATAACAGCGACTTCTCATTGGATAATTTCCCTGTGCGGATTTTCAATTTCAGCCGCGCGCCCATGGAAAAATCAAAATGGCGGCCGTATTTTCCGAAAAGAGCGGAAATATCGTCACCGTCCAGATTGTTCAGGCCGTCAAATTCCAGTGTAAAACCACCCTTTTTCTGAACGATGCTGATAACACCCAGCGTCTCCGCGAGTAGCTTCAGGCGGATTACCAAAAACAGATAGTAAACAGGATCCGGAATGGAGCCGAAACGATCCTCCATTTCCGCCATGCACGCTTTCAGCTCCGATGAAGTAGTGATTTCCGAAATGCGCTTGTACACGGCGATCTTAATATCACGGTCGCCCACGTATTCTTCGGGCAAATACGCCGAGCAGAGAATATCGATGGAAACCTCTTCCTTCTCTTTCTTCACCGGAGCGCCGCTTAAACGCTGAACTTCCTCGTTGATCAGGCGGCAGTACATATCAAAGCCCACAGACATCATATGCCCGCTTTGCTCCGCGCCGAGGATATTGCCGGCGCCGCGGATTTCCATATCCCGCATGGCGATTTTAAAACCGCTGCCCAAATCGGTATAATCCCGTACCGCCGCAAGGCGTTTCTGGGCCGAAACATTCAGCAGTTTTCCTCGGGGATAGAAAAAGTAAGCGTAGGCCTGCCGGCGGCTTCGACCCACACGGCCCCGGATCTGATACATCTGGGAAAGACCGTAGCGGTCGGCACCGTCCAGAATCAGCGTATTCACGTTGGGCAGATCCAAGCCGGATTCCACAATGGTGGTACAGAGAAGAATATCGGCTTCCCGCCGCATAAAGCGCATCATGACATCTTCCAGGCGGCTCTCACCCATCTGGCCGTGGCCGATGAGAATTTCCGCTTCAGGTACCATCGAATGAAGGACAGCGGCCACGGATTCCATGTCCTCAATGCAGTTATGAACATAATATATCTGGCCGCCCCGGGCCATTTCCCGTTCAATGGCCTCCTGAATCAGACGGCTCTGATATTCCATCACATAGGTTTTGACCGGCTGGCGGTACTGAGGCGGCGTTTCAATGATGCTGATGTCCCGGACGCCGACAAGAGACATATGCAGCGTGCGGGGAATCGGCGTGGCGGACATGGCCAGAACGTCGATATTCTTTTTCAGCGATTTGATCTTTTCTTTATGGGCCACGCCGAAACGCTGTTCCTCGTCGATAATCAGCAGACCGAGATCGTGATAAACCACCCGCTTATTGAAGAGCATATGGGTTCCGATGACAATATCCACTTCGCCAAAGGCCAGATCCTCCAGGACCCGGTCAATTTCTTTTTTCGTCTTAAACCGGCTCAGAACGCCGATGCGGACACCGAAGCGCTCCAGCCGCTCACGGAAGGTCCGCTCATGCTGCTGGGCCAGAACGGTGGTGGGAACGAGCACCGCCACCTGTTTTCCGTCGAGAACCGCTTTAAAAGCCGCTCTCAGCGCCACCTCGGTCTTTCCGTATCCCACATCACCGCAGAGCAGGCGGTCCATGGGTCGGGAACGTTCCATATCGGCTTTGATGTCCCGGATCGCCTCGAGCTGATCCGGGGTTTCCTCATAGGGGAAGCCCGCCTCCATTTCCTTTTGCCATTCGCTGTCCGGAGAAAAGGCATAGCCCTGCTCCTTTTCGCGCTCGGCGTAAAGACGGAGCAGTTCCCCGGCCATTTCCCGGACGGAACCCCGCACCTTTTCTTTGGTGTGCTTCCATTCTTTGCCGCCCAAACGGTTGACTTTCGGCGCGTGATCCCCATTGCCGATGTATTTTTGAAGCAGATCCATCTGATCCGTGGGAATGTAAAGCTTATCGGTGCCCTCGTAACGGATTTGCAGGTAATCCCGTTCCACGCCGTCAACGCTGAGCCGTTCCATCCCCAGATACTGACCGATGCCGTGGGTTTCATGCACCACATAATCGCCGGTTTTCAGATCCACAAAGGACGTAATGGGTTTTCCCTTTTTCTTCCGGCGGGGAGATGCCGCCCCGGGAACGGTACCGCCCAGATCTTTTTCGGAAATAAAATAGGCCGGAATCCCATAGGCCTCCAGACTTTTTTCCAAAGGGAACAAAACCACCCGGCAATTTTTCAGTTTCCGGGAGGAAAGGAGACCTTCCATCCGGGCTTTGCCGTTTTCATCGGCGGCACAGAGATAGACCTCCCCTTTTTCCGTCAATTCCTCGATTTCCTCTCCCCGTTCTTCGACAGGTCGGTAAAAGGAAAAATCCCGCAGGGCCATATCGTCAATGACTTCGGTATCCAGCCCGGTGGGTACGCGCAGAAAGGAGAAAGACAATCGCTTTTTCCGGTTCAGCGCTGCGAAGGTCACGTCGGTTTTTCGGAAAATATCGGTATATTTCGGCAGAATCTCCCCTTCCGCGAAGAGCTCACTGTAAATGCCGGCGAGGTCCCGGTCATCGGTTTCCATGGCTTCCCGGATGCCGGCGGCCTCCTCAACGATGACCATGCCGTTAACCGGAAGATAATCCTCCAGATAGGCTTCTTTGTAAAAATAGGGCAACAGCTGTTCCGTCACATCGGGGAGGGAACCTTCCGCCAGGTAATCAAGGAGCCGCTCTGTCCGGGCCTGACAACGTTTTTTCTTTTCCCCTTTCAGCTGCACCGCCATGGCTTCAGTCTCTTTGCGGAGAAGGTTGATTCCCTGTTCACGACCTTCTTGCGCAAGGAAAAACGCGTCGCCGGGGCAGATTCGCGCTTCTTCCGTCTCCCCCAGAGAAATCTGGGTTTCCGCCTCAAAACAGCGGATGGACTCAATTTCATCATCAAAAAAGTCGATGCGATAAGGGTGCGCCGCCGACGGCGGAAACACATCCACAATGCTGCCGCGGACACTGAAACAACCCCGCTCCTCAGTAAGGGTGTCACGGATATAGCCCATATCCGTCAGGCGGGCCGCCAATTCGGAAATATCCATCACATCGCCGCAACGAAAAGTCAAAAAGGATTCTTTCCAGACTTCAGGAGGAAGCACCCGCCGGGCCATGGTGTTTTTGGACACCGCCGCCAGAAAAGGCCTTCCCGAGGAAAGCCCCTCCAGAACGTGGACGCGTTCCACCTTCTGGCTGTCGTTGGCGGCCATGGATTCATAGGGGATCAGATCCCGGGCAGGGTAAAATCCCGCTTCCCCGGAAGTAAGGAAACGCCGGGCCGCGTTGCGTATTTTTTTTGCCTGTTCATCGGTTTCCGTTATGTAGAGAACCGTTTTCCCCTGGTCTTTTACGGCGGAAACGGCCAAAAGAAGGCGCACCTCACCGCCGGGACCGCACAATTCATACCCCCGGTGAGATTCGTCTCCGAAAATCCGGCCGTAAGCCGGAATATATTGCCAAAGGAAATCCGGTTTTTCCATATCTATCATAGTCCTCTGTTCCTTTGTATCATTTTATGAAAGGGAGACTTTTTTTATGCCTCCGGCGTTTCTCCCTGATGTTCTTTTTCCGCCGGTTTTTCTTTTTTCTTTTTGGGCAGTTTGGAATATTTATTATAACGGTTCATCACGGCCTCGTCGCCGTCGGTAATCCACAGTTTCACGGCGTCCACGGCAAGGGTCATCATTTCCGAAATTTTTTCCCATTCTTCTTTGCCGAAATGTCCCAAAACATAGTCAATGACATCGTCGCCGCGGCCGATACCGATTTTCAGACGAGGAAAATTATCGCCGCCAAGGTGGGCAATAACGGATTTCAAACCGTTATGGCCACCGCTGCTCCCCTTGGAGCGGAAGCGCATGGTGCCCACGGGGAGCGAAAGATCATCGGCAATGATGAGAATATCCTCATTGGCCACTTTATAGTAGCGGGCGAGCTGCCCGATACAATCTCCGCTGAGATTCATATAGGTCTGGGGTTTCACTACGAGAATTTTCTCGCCGTTCACCCGGATGGTATTATAAAGACAGAGCATTCCCTTTAAAGAGAGCTCCGTATCAAAAGCGTCGGCCAGCAGATCCGCGGTGATAAAGCCCACATTATGCCGGGTTGTTTCGTATTTTTCGCCGGGGTTGCCCAGGCCTGCGATGATTTTCATAATAGACTCCTCGGTTTTGGAATTCCTTATAATCTTATCATATTTTGCGCCAAATAAACATAGTAATTTTATAAGTTTCCCGAACAAAAAACGGACACAGAAAGGAAGAGATCCATGATGGAAATCACCGCGAACCAACTGATCGGTCTCAATGTATATAGCCTGAAAGAGGGCGAACGAATTGGTATCGTCCGCAATTTTATTCTGAATCCAAAGGAAAAGGAACTCATCGCCCTCTTGGTCGGCGGCAAAAAGATCATCAAAGACGAATCGGTGCTCTGCCTCACCGACGCCGCCGGCGTGAGCCTGGAAGCCGTTACGGTGGACAGCCCCGAAACACTGCGCAAAAAGAGCGACTGCGCCCATTTAAAGGATTTTTTAAAAAATCCGCCGGATATTACCGGTCTTTCGGTACTGAAGAAGGACGGCACCTTTCTGGGCAAAGCCACCTCCTTTTACATCGACACGGAAACGGGAAAAATCACGAAAATTGAGCTGAACAGCGGATTTTTCAGTTCTCTGCTGAAAGACCGCCGATTTCTCTCCGCCGAACATATCGATCTGATCGGCGGAGATATGATCTTAGCCAAAGACGACGCCAAAATTGAGGAGGATCACAGCGCCGTCCATCCCGGGCGAATCAAAGAAAAAACAGCCCATCACCGCGCCGCGAAGAAACCGGAACCGGGTTGCCGGGAAAAAATCATGGCGCTGTCGGGGAAAAGCCCCTTTCACCGCAGTCACAAAATCGTCTTTCCCGAAATCGACCGGGAGACCGAAGAAGAGACCAAACAATCCTGACCTCCCCGTTCATTCCCGCAAAAGATGGTTTTACCCTTCAGGGGACACCCCAAACGTCGCGGTTCCCCGGATTCTGTCTTTTGAAACTTTTCGGATTTTTCATCCGCTCCCCGCACCCCGCGCCGTCGTCACAAAAAATACCGAAACGATTAACCCATTCCGTTTTCATGGACACGGTGATTCCGCCATACAAAAAAGCAGCCAGGAACATTTCCTGACTGCTTTTATCATTTCAGGTTTATTCAAACAAACGGCTGACGGAGAGATTGTTGTTGACCGAGCGCATGGCTTCACCCAGCAGAGAGCCGACGGAAAGAATCTTGAATTTTTCATTTTCCAAAACGGCGTTGCTTCTCTGGGGAATGGTATTGGTCACAACAACTTCCTTGATGTTGGAATGAGTCAGACGTTCCACAGCGGGGCCGCTGAACAGCGCATGGGTACAGCAAACATGGACTTCTTTGGCGCCCCGGGCAAGAATCGCCTCCGCGCCCAGGGTGATGGTACCGGCGGAATCGATGATGTCATCCACCATGATGCAGATTTTGCCTTCCACATCGCCGATGATGTTCATGATTTCCGCTTCGCCGGGTTTGGGACGGCGTTTATCCACAATGGCAATACCGCAGTGGAGACGACCGGCCAGATCTCTGGCCCGAACCACACCGCCAATGTCCGGAGAGACAACGACAATATCTTCGGTATTGAATTTTTTCTTTTTATAATAATTGGCAAGAATGGGCATCGCGGAAAGATGTTCCACCGGAATATCAAAGAACCCCTCAATGGCCTTGGCATGGAGATCCATACAGATAATACGGTCGGCGCCGGCAGCGGCGATGAGGTTTGCCACCAGTTTGGCACTGATCGGATCTCTCGGTTTGCTTTTCCGTTCCTGACGGGCATAGCCGAAATAAGGGATCACCGCGGTGATCTGCCGAGCCGAGGCGCGGCGCATCGCGTCAATCATAATGAGCAGTTCCATCAGATTATCATTCACCTGAGGGCAGGTAGGCTGCAAAATATAGACATCGCAGCCGCGGACGCTTTCATCAATGTATGTCGCGATTTCACCATCGCGAAAACGCTGTACCATGCAGTCGCCGAGACTGATTTTCAGATGGTCCGCCATTTCTTTGGCTAAGGTCGGGTTTGCGTTGCCCGCAAACAATTTGAGGGTCATCTCATTCATTCCTGTTCCTCCACTGTTTTTCAAAAGAAAATAAAATATATAAACCGTAAAGGGTTTAATCTTTGTGCATCCGGCGGAACCGCTCCGCCCAGCCCTCTTTATTGGACTGTTTTTCCCTGGCCACAGCCAACGCGTCCTTGGGAATATCTTTGGTGATGGTCGAACCCGCGGCAATGTAGGCGCCGTCCTCCACATTGACGGGAGAAACAAGGTTTACATTACAGCCCACGAAAACATCGTTGCCGATGGTGGAACGGGTTTTCTCAAATCCATCGTAATTGCAGGTAATGGTACCACAGGCAATGTTGCAGCCACGGCCGACGTCACTGTCACCGATATAAGTCAGATGCGGAATCTTGCTGCCCTCGCCGATGGAGCTGTTTTTGATTTCCACAAAATCACCGACTTTAACCCGGTCTTTCAGCTCGGTGTGGGGACGCAGATAAGCGAAGGGCCCGATATTGCAGCCGTTCCCCGCCGAGGCTTCCACCGCGACACTGCGCCAGAATTTCACATCATCACCTAAAACCGTATCCGTCAGTTCGGCGTCGGGACCCACGGTACATCCTTTGCCGATTTTCGTGTTTCCTTTGATCACGGTAAAGGGCTCAATCACCGTATCCGCTCCGATTTCCGCCCAGGGATCAATGATCACGGAATCGGGATCCACCAGCGTCACACCGGAAGCCATCAGTTCCTCCGCTTTTCTCCGCCGCAGAATCTTCGCGGCATCGGCCAGCTGAATACGGTCGTTGATGCCTTTGACTTCTTCAAAATCATCAATCCGGAAAGCGGCGGCCTTCCGTCCTTCCCGGATGGCGATGGACACTGTATCCGTCAAGTACAGTTCTCCCTGATCGTTATCGTTTTGCAGTTTGAAAACGGCGTCCCGCAGAAAAGAAAGATCGAAACAGTAAACACCGCTGTTGATTTCCGTTACCGCCTGTTCTGCCTCGGTGGCGTCTCTCTGTTCCACAATTCGGAGCAAACCACCGTTTTCGTCACGGATGATACGGCCGTAGCCAAAAGGATTTTCCAGTTTTGCCGTCATCACCGTCACCGCCGCGCCGCTCTCTTCATGACAGGCGCAGAGACGGGCGAGGGTTTCGCCCCGAAGCAGCGGCGTATCGCCGCAAAGCACCAGAACGGTGCCTTGTTCATGGTTTTCAAAGGCCGAAAGACCTTCTCTCACCGCATGGCCGGTGCCTTTCTGTTCCTTTTGCAGGACAAAAGAGGTCTGGCCCTCAAAAGCGGCCCGAACTTCCTCGGCGCCATGGCCGATCACCGTACAGATGTCATCGGCGCCGACTTCTTTCGCCGCTTGCAGAACATAGGAAAGGATCGGATGATAAACCGCTTCATGCAGAACTTTCGGCAAAGAAGACTTCATACGGGTACCTTTTCCCGCGGCGAGGATCATAATATATTTTTCCATAAAAAATCACTTCCGTGCAGATTTCCGATAAAAAGAGAAGACTCCCCTTTTTATAAACTATATTATATCCCTTTTCCTCGAAAAATGCAAATCAGCCGCAAATACCTAAGACAGATCCCATCTGCCCGGTATGCGGCTGAATTCTTCTCTCCATTTTTCAAAAACAGCTCTTTAAAGCGCTTTCTTATTCCCCTTCGTCACCAAGCAGACCTTCTCCTGACGCGAGAGCCTCTTCATATTTTTCCAGAACTCTGGATTGCAAAAGATCTCTGGCTTCCTGAGAAATCGGATGGGCAATATCTCGAAACTCTCCGGTTGGTGTTTTTCGGCTGGGCATCGCTACGAAGAGACCGTTTTGTCCGTCAACGACCTTGACATCATGAATCACAAAAGCATCGTCAAGGGTCACGGAAACAATCGCTTTCATCTTACCTTCCGTTAAGATCTTCCTCACTCTAACATCGGTAATGTTCACGATAGTTCCCCCTCTCTGTTATAAAAAATTGATAAAGAATAATTCAACATTCGACATAAAATTCCTTCTTTATTTTTGCTATTTTTTCATTTTTTTTGGAAAACCGGAAAATTTTTCGCATCCATATCCTATCCCGCCGAAACCGCAAAAAAAGACCTGTTTCCGAAAGACCATCGGAAACAGGCCGGAAAGCCGTAAAATACGGTTTCTTTATTCTATTCCATTGGTACCGTAAAATCCCGGTACTCCTCTTCGGTAAAAATGCCATGATCCACGGGAAAAACATGATCCACCCGGCCCAATACGGGATCTACCAAGCGAAGTAGATTTTTCGCCGGCAGAGGATCCGTCAGCGCGAAGACCGTGGGACCGCTGCCGCTCATCAGATGAGGCAGGAAAAGATCATCCAACCGGCCAGAAAGCCGCCGCAAGGAGGCATAACGGGGATACGTTACTTTTTCCAGACCGTTGTAGAGGGAATATAAAATTCCTTCCCGGCTTCCCTTTTCCAGCGCGTGAATCATCATATCCACAGGAACCTTCTCCACACCCAGGGCAATGTCGTCATATGCCCGGAAAATTTCCGGGGTGGAGACATGAAAACCACCGTTGAACAGGAGAATATCCCAAGGGGGAAGGGCCGGCAAAGATTTCAGTTTCTCACCGATTCCCGTGGCCAGCATCGTACCGCCGTAATAGCAGAAAGCCACATCGGCGCCGATTTTCGCCGCAATTTCCACCTCTTCTTCCGGAGAAAGGGTCAAAGCGAAATAATCCTTCACGGCCCGCATCACCGCGGCGCCGTTCCCGCTTCCGCCGGCCAGACCGGCGCCGGCGGGAATCCGCTTTTTGAGCGTTACATGAATCTCACCGGGCAAAGAAAACTGCTTTTTAAGCAAACGCCACATCCGGGTAACGATGTTTTTTTCCGTCGGTCCCAGATCAAGGCCGCCGCAGTCCAGCGCGTAATCCTCCCGATCAAAAGAAACTTCCACCCGGTCAAAGAGGGATACCGACTGCATCACACTGGAAAGCTCATGGTAACCGTCGGCCCGCTTTCCCTCCACCTGCAAAAACAGATTGATTTTCGCCGCGGAGTAATAAACCGACATCAGAAAGTGACCTTATCCAGATGCTTTCTCAGACGTTCCGCCGCTTCGGCCACGCGTTCTTCGGGAAGCGTCAGGGAAATGCGGAAATAGCCTTCGCCGTTGGGTCCGTAACCGTTCCCCGGCGTCAACATCACCGCGGCTTTTTCCAGCACGTATTCGGAGAAGCTTTCCGAGGTATATCCTTTAGGAACCGGCGCCCAGATATAAAACGAGGCTTTCGGTTTTTCCAGTTTCCAACCAAGGGAGTTAAAAGCGTCCACCACGAGATCTCTGCGGCGGGCGTAGACACGGTGCATTTCTTCAATAAATTCGTCACCGTGAGCCAGACCTTCCATGGCGGCGTACTGCGCCGCCTGGAACGCGCCGGAGTCCACATTGCTCTTATAACGGCCGAGGGTTTCAATGACTTTGGCGTTGCCCACGGCAAAACCGATACGCCAGCCGGTCATATTGAAGGGCTTGGAAACAGAGTTAAATTCGATCCCCACATCTTTAGCCCCTTCGATTTCCATAAAGCTCAGGGGCACATAGCCGTCGTAAGCCACTTCGGAATAGGCCGCGTCGTGGCAGATGATAATATCGTATTTTTTCGCGAAAGCGATAGCTTCTTCGTAAAATTCTCTCGTCGCCGTAGCGCCGGTGGGATTATTGGGATAATTCAGAAACATCAGCTTGGCTTTGGCCGCCACGTCTTCGGGAATGGCTTTGAGATCCGGCAGGAAGCCGTTTTCTTCCTTCAGGGGCATATAATAGGCTTCGCCGCCGGCCAGCATGGTGCCGATGCCGTAAACGGGATAACCGGGATCCGGAACAAGGTTAACATCGCCGGGGTCCACATAGCAGTAGTTGATATTGGCGATCCCTTCTTTGGAACCGATGAGGGTCACCACTTCGGTTTTGGGATCCAGTTCCACGTTAAAGCGTTTTTTATACCAATCCGCCACCGCCGTACGGAAGGAAAGCATACCGACGGAAGAGGGATACTGATGGTTTTCGGGATTTTTGATCTGTTCCGCCATTTTTTCCACGATAAAATCGGGGGTGGGCAGATCGGGGTCGCCGATACCGAAACTGATCACGTCGATCCCCTGTTCTTTCAGATCCGCGATCTTCTTTTCGATGCGGGCGAAGAGATAAGGCGGGATCTGCTGCATTCTTTTGGCTTCCTGTTTCATAACAATCTCCTTTTATTCCGTATATTCATAGACCCCTTCAGCCACTTGGGCCACAGGGCCGGTCATGATCACATGGTCGTTTTCATCCCAGCGGCAGAGCAGATCACCACCGGAGAGATGCACCGTCAGCTCACGGCCGGTGTAACCGTTCAGCGCCGAAGCGACGGTGGCGGCGCAGGCGCCGGTACCGCAGGCCAGGGTTTCACCGCAGCCCCGTTCAAAAACGCGGACACAGATTTCTTTATCGCTGAGAATTCCCACAAATTCCACATTGGTTTTTTCCGGAAACATGGGGTCACATTCCATTTTCGGCCCGAGAGCTTCAAAAGGCGCTTCTTCCAGTTTTTTCCAGAAGGTCACCGCGTGGGGATTCCCCATGGAAACACAGGTCAGCTCGATTTCCCCTTTATCGGTCATATAAGGATAGCTGATGACCCGGGGATCGCCCACCCGCACGGGGATGGCGGCGGAATCCAGACGGGGCACGCCCATATCCACTTCCACTTTTTCCACGACACCGTCGTTAAAGAAGAGGTGGGGACGGATCATCCCGGCGTCGGTTTCCACTTTCATATCAGCTTTTTCCACATAGCCCTTTTCGTAAACGTATGCGGAAAAACAGCGGATGCCGTTGCCGCACATCTGGGCAAAGGTGCCGTCACTGTTGATGATGCGCATCCGAATATCGAAAATATCCGAAGGAAGTACCAGCACCACACCGTCGGCACCGATACCGAAATGACGGTCGCAGACCTTTCTCGCAAAATCACTGAGGTCTTCGGGAAGTTCCCGATGAATCCCGTCAAGGATGATAAAATCATTGCCGAGACCGTTCATTTTTGTAAATTCTACTTTCAAAGGAATATCCTCCGTTTCTTATCGTTCCCAATTTTTTTAAATCCGCTTTGAGCCGCCGGGGACAACCCCCCTTTTTCTCAATACTTGGAAAGATACTGTTCGATTTCCCAGGGCGTTACGCGGCTGCGGAAAGCTTTGTATTCCCGACGTTTGGCTTCAATAAAGCATTTTGAGATATGGTCGCCCAGAGCTTCCATGATCACATCGTCTTTTTTCAGTTCATCAAGAGCCTCGCCGAGGGTACCGGGGAGGCTTTCAATCCCCCGCTCTTTCCGTTCCTGATGAGAAAGTTCATAAAGGTTGAAATCGCAGCTGACCGGGGGTTCAATCTTATTGCGGATGCCGTCGAGACCGGCGGCGAGCATCACGGATTCGGCCAGATAGGGGTTGGCGCAGGGATCCGGCGAGCGCAGCTCAATGCGGGTGGAATTACCGCGTTTGGCGGGGATCCGCACGAGCGGACTGCGATTCCGGCCGGACCAGGAAATGTAAACCGGCGCTTCGTAACCGGAAATCAGACGTTTATAAGAATTGACCACGGGATTGGTAATGGCGGTGATGCCTTTGGCGTGTTTCAGAAGACCGCCCACATAATAATATGCGAGTTCCGAAAGACCATCCCTGCCTTGGGGATCGTAAAAGACATTTTTCCCCTCGAAGTCGCAGAGGCTCTGATTCATGTGCATACCGCTGCCGGCGATGCCGTAAATGGGTTTCGGCATAAAGGTGGCGTGAAGACCGTGACGCTGGGCCACAGAACGGACCACCAGTTTAAAGGTCTGAATACGGTCGGCGGCTTCCAGGGCCCGGTCGTATTTGAAGTCAATCTCATGCTGACCCGGAGCACATTCATGGTGGGAGGCCTCGATTTCATAGCCCATATTTTCCAGATCGTTCACCATTTCACGACGGGCATAGGACCCCTGATCCACCGGGGAAAGGTCAAAATAACCGGCCTGGTCGTGGGTTTCCAGGGTGGGGCGGCCGTCGCTGTCGGTACGGAAAAGGAAAAATTCCGCTTCGGGGCCGACATTCAGGGTATAACCCATTTTTTCGGCTTCAGCCAGATTTTTCCGCAGTATGCAACGGGGATCGCCCACAAAGGGTTCGCCGTGATCGTTATAGACATCGCAGATCAGACGGGCGATGCGCCCTTCGGAATAATCCCAGGGAAAGATCTGCCAGGTATCCAGATCCGGTTTCAGAGACATATCACTTTCCTCAATGCGGGCAAAGCCTTCCACCGAGGAACCGTCAAACATAATTTCGCCTTCCAGCGCTTTTTTCAGCTGGGAAATAGGAATGCTGACATTTTTCAGAATACCGAAAACATCGCTGAACTGCAAACGAACAAAACGGACATTCTGCTCTTCCACAGATTCCATGATCTGTTCTACCGTATATTTACTCATCAAAGCACCTCCGATATTCGTAGACAATGAGATTTGTCATACGTTTTCGACAAGCATAAATCATTCTATATTATACTATAAACTCTTTTTCTTGAAAAGAGTATTTTCCGGTTTCCGGCATATTTCCGGCATATTTTCGTCATTTTGCGCTATATATAGAACAAAACCGAAATCGAGGTGCACCATGAGTAAACGCAGTCATCACCGCAATGCCGGTTCCTTCAACATAAACGAATTGGCCGAAGCCTTGACACGCAACGGCTGGCAGCCACCGTCACCGCAAAACATGAACAATCCCGGCGGCAGTCCCATGCCGGGAATGAACCCACCCTTCGGAAACAACGGCGGCAATGCCCAGATTTCCAATAATCTCTCGGCACTGAGCAGCCTTTTGGGCGCTGTCAACAACGGCGGGATCCAGGGGATGGGAACACCGCCGGCAAATACGCCGGTACCGCCGATGGCCGCCGGCGGAATCCCCCAGATGTCCCCGATGACACCGGGAGCCATGCCCCAAATGCCGATGAATCCCATGATGCCGCCATCACCCATGGCGATGCATCCGTCTCCGATGAATCACACCGGCACCGCTCCGGCCCAGACCGCCCGGCCCACCGATCTGGACTTACTGAAAAAGCTCTTTCAGGAAATTCTCAAACTGCTGAAAGAAACGTAAAATCCCGTTCCTTGACGGCAAAAAGACACTGTGCTAAAATGATCAAATCGGAGAATCCCTGTGGTTTTCTCCGCGAAAAGGTCTAAAACAAAGGAGTCTACGCCATGAAATTCGCATTTATCATCATGGGTGATTTTGACATGAAAAAAGACCGTGCTTCCATTCACAGCGGTGAAGCGCAGATCATCGGTGTTTCCTCTGTGGAAGACGCCTGCGCCGCCGCGAAAGAGCTGAGTGAAGCCGGTATCCACTGTATTGAACTGTGCGGCGCCTTCGGAGAAGACGGCGCAGAAAAAATTATCGCCGCCACCGGAAATAAAGTCCCTGTGGGGTTCGTCACCCATCTTCCCAAGCAGGAAGCGCTTTTTGAAGCCACTTTCGCAAATCAATAAAACCATCTTTTGAAAAATGAAACCGCCGAAAAGGCGGTTTTTCTTTTTAAAGACTGTGACCTTTGATGTACGCCTCACGGATCTCCGCCGGCAATTCCGCGGGGTCCATGTGGTTCAGACGATCCTCATTGCCATCTTTGATGGCTTCCTCATAATACCAGCATTTGAAGTCAATCAAGGCCAGCACCCGTTCCAGCCGCCCGATTTCCTCTTCCACGGCTTTTTTCCTCTTTAAAAAGAGATCCCGGCGAAGAGGATAGGTTTCACTCCCCTCGGTACACCATTCCATAAACTGTTTAATATCTTTGATTTCAAGCCCTGATTTTTTCAGACATTCAATGATCCGCAGCGCCTCAATTTCCCGTTCACCGAATTTACGGATACCGGATTCCCGGCGCATCCCAGGGAAAAGCCCCTCCTTATCGTAATATCGCAGCGTAGAAACGGGGAGATTGAACATTTCCGCCACCTGGCCGATGGTAAACATCTTAAATTCACCTCAAAATTGCAATTTTACCCTTGACCTAAAGTCAACTTCAGGTATTATACTGACATCATAACAGTAAAAACATATATTGTCAAATCCATCGGGAGGTTTCAAAATGCCAAAAAATATACTTGTCATCAGCACCAGCCTGAGAAAGAACAGCAACTCCGAAGCACTGGCCAACGCTTTCATCACCGGCGCCGAAGAAGCCGGACACCATGTGGAAAAGATTTCCCTCCGGGGAAAAGAAATCGCCTTTTGCAAAGGCTGTCTCGCCTGCCAGAAAAAAGGAAAATGCGTTATTGACGATGACGCCGTGGCCCTTTCCGAAAAAATCCGCCATGCCGAAATCATCGTCTTCGCCACACCGATCTACTATTATGAAATGAGCGGCCAGATGAAAACCCTTCTCGACCGGGCCAATGCCTTGTTTGAATCGGACTACGATTTCAGGGAAATCTATCTGCTCTCCGCCGCGGCGGAAGAAGGCAACCATGTACCGGAAAAAGCCGTCAGCGGCTTAAAGGGCTGGATCGATTGTTTTGAAAAAGCGTCCTTCGGCGGCAGTGTCTTTGCCGGCGGCGTCACCGATCCCGGCGAAATCAAAAACCACCCGGCACTGAAAGAAGCCGAAGAACTCGGAAAATCCATTTAACGGGAGGAACCCATCATTATGCTCGGAAATTTCACTTTCTGCAATCCCACCAAACTCTATTTCGGAGAAAAGGCCCTGGAAGGGCTCAATGAGGAACTGCCCCAATACGGAAAGAACGTTCTCCTGATTTACGGCGGCGGTTCCATCAAAAGAAACGGCATCTATGAAGATGTGATGAGCATCCTGAAAGATCACGGAAAAAACGTGGCGGAGATCGCCGGCGTGATGCCCAACCCCACCCTGGAAAAGCTCTATGAAGGCATCGAAATCGCCCGGAAGCACCAAGCCGACCTTCTTCTGGCCGTCGGCGGCGGCTCCGTCTGCGACTACGCCAAGGCCCTTTCCGTTTCCGTTCACTGTGAAGAGGATCCCTGGGAAAAGTATTACCAACGCTTTGAGGAGCCGGACTGTGCCATCGTCCCCGTGGGCTGTGTACTGACCATGGCCGGCACCGGCTCGGAGATGAACGCCGGGGCAGTGATTACCAACGAAAAAACCAAAGAAAAAATCGGCCATGTCTTCGCCGGGGAAAAGGTCATGCCGAAATTCTCCGTGATGAATCCCCACTATACCATGACACTGCCCTACGAGCAGATGGCTGCAGGGATTTACGACACCTTCAACCACATCTGCGAGCAATATTTTTCCGGCGATGACGACAATACCAGCGACTACATCAGCGAAGGTCTGATGCGCTCTGTGATCCGCGCCGGCCGTGACGCGGCAAAAGATCCTCAGAATTACGAAGCGAGAAGCAACATCATGTGGGCCGCATCCTGGGCGCTGAACACCCTCCCCGCCAAGGGCAAACCCACCGACTGGATGGTTCACATGCTGGGGCAGGCCGTGGGCGGTTTCACCAACGCCACCCACGGAATGACGCTGTCAGCGGTATCCCTGCCCTACTACCGTTTTATTCTTCCTTACGGTCTTCCGAAATTCAAACGTTTCGCCGTAGAGGTATGGGACATCCGTCCCGAAGGAAAGACCGATGAGGAAACCGCCGAAGAAGGCCTCGCGGCCATGGAAAAATGGATGAAGGACATCGGCGTAACGATGAACCTTTCCGACCTCGGCGTCACCGATGAAATGATCGAGATCATCACCGACCACGTTCTCACCATGGAAGGCGGCTACAAACCGCCGACAAAAGAAGAAATCATACAGATTCTGAGGGACAGCCTGTAACATACGAAAACGCTGTTGAGCGATGCTCAACAGCGTTTTTTTATTTCTTTTTCTTCTTTTGTTTTTTTCCTGGAGCCTTTTCCTTTACCGCCACGCCGATTCCTTCCGCCGGATGAAGACGGTTCCGCCAGATCCAGACGAAGGAGGCCAGTGCGATGAGGCAGAGGCTTAAAACCTGAGCCTGCCGCAGGGGGCCGATCATCAGGCTGTCGGTGCGCAGTCCCTCGATAAAGAAGCGATAAACGGAATAGACCATAAAATACACGCAGGTCACATTCCCCGTCCGCTTGCTCTTTTTGAACATCTTCATCAGTATGAGAAAGAGGATAAAATCACAGACCGACTCATAGAAGAAGGTGGGATGATGCAGATAAGGATCATCGGGCACATGAATCCCCCAGGGCAGCGAGGTCACACTGCCGTAGGCCTCGCCGTTGAAGTAATTTCCCCAACGGCCGATGGCCTGACCCAGCGCCATGGACGGCGCAATACAGTCCAGCACACCCCAAAAATCCATTTTATACTTTTTACAGCAGAAAAAGACGGCCAGCACACCGCCGATGATACCGCCGTGAACGGCAAGACCACCTTTCCAGGTCTGCAGAATCTTCAGCGGTTCACCGGCGTACATATCCCAGTTAAAGGCCACATAGTAAAGACGGGCGCCGATAACGGCGCAGGGAATCAGAATCAGAAAGATCGTCCAGATCCGGTCGATGTCATAGCCCCGCACTTTAGCCAGATGCTGGGAAAGGAAAATGCCGATGACCAGTGCGGAGCTGATTAAAACCCCGTACCAGTAAACCGGCCAGGAACCGATGGTAAAAGCGATTGAATTCATAATATCCTCCGATGGAATTAAGTTTACCAAAATCCCCGGCGTCTTTCAACCGTTTCGATCCGTTCCGAAAAAAATTTCAAAAAAAACAGGTTTCCCCGTTGACATCACCCGAGGTTCGGTGTTTATAATGTAAGAAACAGATTATGATTTTGTAAAAGAAAGGGAAAATGCAATGAACGCGAATAAAAAAGGTGTTCTTCTCTGTTTAATTTCCGCCTTTTGCTACGCCTTAGGCCCCATCATCGGCAAATTACTCTTCAGCATCGGCCTGCCCTGGCGGGTGGTGGCGCCGGTCCGCGGCATGGTGCCGGCGGTTCTCATTCTGCTCTATGGGATTTTCTTCGCGCGGCAGGTTTTCAAAATCAAGAGAGAACACCTGAAATGGTTCATTCTCAACGGTCTGAGCTTCGGGTTTATCTCCGTCTGCAATTACTGTTCCATTTATTATATCAACGCTTCCGTGGCCACGGTGCTCCTCTATACCCTGCCGGTATTCACCGTACTGCTGAGCCGGTTCATGCTGAAAGAAAAATTCACAACCACCAAAGTCATCGCCATGACACTGGTTTTTATCGGCATCGTCTGCATTATCAACCTCACCCACATCGACGCCATCGCCGCTCAGCCGGATCTCAGAATCTTCGGTATGCCATCGGTGATTTTCGGCATCATCATCGGCCTGATGAGCGGGTTGCTCAGCTCCCTTTATACGATTTTCACCCGAAAGCTCAACACCTATTACGACGGCTGGACCGTCAATTCCTGGTGCTACTTTATGGGCTTTCCCGTCTTTTTCTGCGTCGGCATCAAGCCCATTGCCACCTTCCAATGGGAGCCGAACCTCGCGCTGTTTCTGCTGATCATGTCCCTGATCGGTCTGGCCGCCTATTCCCTTTACGCCGTCAGTATGCATTATATCGACGCGGGCAAAGCCAGCCTTCTCGTGACGCTGGATCCGGTGATGAGCGTGACCATGTCCGTTCTGATCCTCCACGAAACCCTTTCTCCCGTTCAGTTCATCGGCTGTGTTCTGGTGGCTGCCGGGATTCTATTCATGGAAAAGGGCCAGCCCCTCGTCGACCGCTTCAAAAAAAGGAAGGAACCCGCATCATGAATGTTTCGCATCAAGGCAAAGGCCTCTTTCTCATCATCCTTTCCGGCTTTCTCTGGGCTGTTGCCGGCATCATCAGTAAATTTCTCCTCAGCGGCGGCAGTACACCGCTGTTGCTGATCCTTTCCCGGAATCTTTTCGGCACCTGCTGTCTCGGCCTCTTTCTTCTTTTCTTCAAAAAATCCCTGTTTCACGTCGATAAACAGGACATCCGCACCCTCATTCTCTGCTGCGTCGTCATGTTTATCTATTCCGCCGCCTATTTTTTCTGCATCTATTTCATCAACGTCTCCATCGCCGTGATGCTACTCTACCTCTATCCCACGATGGTAGCGGTGACTTCGGTGTTCGTCTATAAAGAACGGCTGACGCTGAAAATCATCGCCGCGCTGTTCCTCACGTTGCTGGGGCTGGCCCTGACGCTGAACCTCTTCAACGGTGAAAGAGAAGCCGTGGCCTGGCCCGGCATCGTTCTGGGCATCAGCGCCGCCATCGGCGCCGCCGGCTACTGCTTTTACGTCAAGAAGCTTTCCGGAAAATACCATTCTTTTACCATCAATTTTTACGGTCTCCTCTTTACGGTCCTCGGCTACACTGTGATGCTGCCCTTTATGAATCACGAACCCCTCACCGGCGGAGAGCTGGCCACTGCCCTTTCAGCGGCCTTTCCCTACATCGGCGGTTTTCTCACCTACGCCGCCGGAGTGAAATATTTAAGACCCAGCTTCGCCTCGATCTTCGGCAATTCCGAAGCGGTATTCAACGTGATCCTCGCCGCCCTGATTCTGGGAGAAATCGTCACAACGAGCCAATGTTTCGGGGTCATCCTGATTATCGGCGCCATCGTTCTGCTGGAACTGCCCCTGAAGGGAAAAAATCTTCCGGCGGCACGTTCGGACAAACCAACCGAAGGATAAGAAAACGCGGAGCTTTTAAGCTCCGCGTTTATTATTTTATTCATTTAATTCAAAGGAACACCATCTTCTCCCATGGCGTTTTTTACCGCCAACAGATCATCGTACAGATCGGTTTCCGCGAAAAAGGTACGGCCCGATTCGGTCTGATCGGCACCGCCTTCCCTCCGAAGGTAAAAATCGAGATAAGTTCCGTCTTTGCCGATGATCAGCGAAACCTGACCGATCTCATTGGCGAAATAGGCCCGGCGGTAAGAGGCTTCGTGGTAGGGATTGTCCACACTGCCGGCGGCCACGGCGGCATCGTATTTCCGCATGGAAATCACGGAAAAATCCGCCGCGGTGAAAACAGCGGCAAAATGACGATTTTGTTCCGGGCTTTCACAGCGATAAACGCCGGATCTCCCCTCTTCCTCCAGATAAAAATCAAGGACGCAGGGAGAAGAGAAAAAAGCGTTGAGACTCTCTTTGAGATTATCCTCACTTAAAACAAAATCCGTTTCCAGCAGATAAGAAGCCGCCCCGGTATCACCGTTTTCCGGCGGGGACAGGGTAACGGCACTTTCCCTTTTCATCGTTCCGTCAATCGGAAACAAGCCGGTATCCGCTTCCTTTTCCGTTTCAGAATAGAACATGGGATCCGGTATTTCATTTTCCGATCCGGAGATCGCGTACAAAAAATACACCGTCACGGCGGCGGCCAGAAGAACCACCGCGGCAATGATACAGAGGCCCCGTTTATCCATAAGACCACTCCTTCCTCAATGCAGTCTGATTATATCACAAACCCGACGAATCTCCCGGTTTTTATAAAAATTTCATATTTTTCCCATAACAGAATATGACAAAATAAAGCTTCCTTCTTTGCGGATACTAAAGACAAAAACAAAGAAAGAGGCTGTTTTTTATGAGAAAATCAACGGATCCCCGTATCGTCATCGCCCTGGGCGGCAACGCTTTGGGCAACACACCAAAAGAACAGGAAGAACATATCGACAACGCCGTGCCGGCCCTCATTGACCTCATCACCAAGGGATATGAAATCATCATTACCCACGGCAACGGCCCTCAGGTGGGCATGATTCAGAACGCTTTTGCCGAAGGTTCCAAAGTCAATGAAAAAATCCCCGATGTGCCTTTGGCGGAATGTACCGCCATGAGCCAGGGATACATCGGCTTTCACCTGCAAAAAGCGTTGCGACGGGAATTGCGGGCAAGGGAATTGCCCTGGCACGTCGCCTCGGTGGTCACCCAGATCGTGGTGAACCCCAATGACCCGGCCTTTACCCATCCCACCAAGCCCATCGGCCCTTATTACACCAAAGAGGAAGCGGAAAAAATTTCCGTTCACAACAAAAACGTCATTTTCGCCGACGACGCCGGCCGGGGCTGGCGGAAGATCGTTCCTTCTCCGAAACCTCTGCGTATTCTGGAAAAAGAATCCATTCTCCATCTCCTCGACCATGAGTTCGTCGTTATCGCCTGCGGCGGCGGGGGAATCCCCGTGATCCGCACCGGCCCGGATCGCTATGAAAGCGTTGACGCCGTCATCGACAAGGATCTGGCCGCCGCCCGGCTGGCCGCCGATGTCAACGCCAAATACCTCTTTATTCTCACCGCCGTGGACGCCGTTTCCATCAATTTCCGCACCGAAAACGAAAAGGAACTGCCCACTATGACCACGGAAGAAGCCCGGGGATACATCGATGAAGGTCAGTTCGCCCCCGGCAGTATGCTGCCGAAAATCGAGGCCGCCGTGGAATTTGCCGAAAGCGGCAAAGGCCGCACCGCCATTATCGCCTCGCTGGAACGGGCCGCCGATGCCGTGGAGGGCAAAACCGGCACAAGAGTCACCCTGCCCCAGGAGGATAACGACGAATTTTTCTTGCCCTCCGACGATCCCAAAGAGAGAGTCTGGCTCTACCGCTGATCCGTCTTTCGGGACAGCTCCAATATCATCTGATACCACACCGCGCCGCCGTGGCAGGATCCGGAAATCCCCTCGGAACAAAAACCGAATTTGGCGTAAAACGGCATCAACTCCTCTTTACATGTGAGGATCACACCTTTCCGGCCCTGATGTTCGGCGTCCTCAATGACACGGTAAAGCAATTTTCCGGCACAACCCCGGCGGCGGTATTCCGGCAGGGTATTCACGCCGAAAATCATCTGCCAGTCTCCGTTCTCATCGTGGAGTTCAACATTTTCAAACATTTCATCGGTGAGCACTTTTTCGTCGGTCACCATACCGTCGATAAAACTCACCAATGTATCACCGTCAAAGAGCAGCCAGAAATGGTTGGGATAGCGTTTCAACCGCCGTTCCAGATCGTCTTTTGACGCCGCTTCCGAAGGAGGAAAGCATCGTTCTTCCACGGCGGCGAGATCATTGAGATCTTTGATTGTTCCGTATCGGATTTCCATTTTATCACCTCATAAGATCAAAACACCGATCGAAAAGCTTTTCGATCGGTGTGATTTTTTATGTTATTCCAGATAGTCTTTTAATTTGCGACTGCGGCTGGGATGGCGCAGTTTCCTGAGAGCTTTGGCCTCAATCTG
>JBJDXI010000160.1:0-6943 GCA_051866595.1 Clostridia bacterium | reverse complement strand
CGTTCGCGGTGATGCTTCCGCAACGCAAACCTTTGAACTCAATGTCAAAGCCGATGCTGACAGTGATACCGATGCGGTGGATTCTGTTTTGGCTTCCCTTGTGGTTCCGTTTGAAACTTATCTTGATATAGAACTGCCCGGGTCCATCGAAGAAGGTGTTGAACTGACCTGGACCAGTTCCAATGAAGAGGTTCTTTCTTCCGAAGGCAAAGTAACTCAGCCTGCCGAAGGTGAAAACGCAATGGATGTGGTTCTTACCGCAACCGCGTCCAAGGGTAATGTAACGAAATCCAAAGAGTTTACGGTAACGGTTCTTGCCGAAACAACGGATAAAGCGACATTGGCCTATCAGAAAACCCGTAATTTCTATCTGAATAACCGCAATATCTCCGGTTATTGGAGCGTTTTTGCTGCTTATGCTGCTTTGGGTGATTATATCCAGGATCCGGCCAACGGTTATACCTTTACTTTGGCGAAACCTGCGGAAAATTGGTATGGTGTTCAGTACGGCTCTACCGTCATGGCCATTGTGGCGATGGGTGAAAATCCCTATAATTACAATGGTGTGGATTGGGTTGAGCTGTTGAAGAAAAATTACGGTGGCATGTACGCCGCTCCCGTTTATTCTCAGTTGGGTATGAACGCCGCAGGGGCGGATAAGTCCCTTTACAGCTGCGGACCTAGTGAGGGTTTGTCTCTGATCAAGCCTTCCAGTATGACAATGGGTATTGATATCGCCGGTTGGGCTGCGGTAATCGTAGCGGATCACGCCGGAGAAGAAGGTGTGGATGAAGCGGTTAAAACCTATGTGGATTATCTGAAAAACATGGGGGTAGCCGGTGACGGTAATATCAACGGCTGCAACTACATTTCCACCGGCTGTGCGCTGATGGGTTTTGCCGGTTTGATGAGCGCCGGATATGAAGACTGTGATGCCGACGCCGGCTCCTGGGTAAACAGCTTGACCGATATGTCTTTGATCGATGCCGTCTACAGTAATAACTTCGACGGCGCCGAAACGATTTCCGGTTATGGCACCCAGGCCATGGTTTCCATTTGCGATTATTACAATGCGAAATATAACAACGGTACCAACTCCTGGGTATCCTGCCGCGTAAACCGCGACCGTCTGAATACTCAGATCGAAAAAGCCAATACCATTCTGGAAAATCGGGAACAGTATGATGCCGCGAGCATAGAAGCCATTGAAACCGCGTTGGCTGCTGTAAATGAAATCCCCGAAGAAAAGCTCAATGAAAAAATTGCCGGTTATGGGAAAGAATATTACAATCTGTACGATGCTGTTCGCTTTGCCAAAGTATTGGGTCAGAGTGAAAAGGATGCTGAAGCTGCCGATGTGGTAACCGAACAGATGAACGAACTTCCCGTAGCAGATCAGATTACTCTTGATGATGAAGAGGCCGTAGCGAATGTCCGCGGGGCCTATGACAGCCTTACTTCCGATCAGAAATCCTATATTTCCGAAGATACTCTTGCCAGACTTATTTCTGCGGAAGAAAAATTAGCGGAACTGCGGAAAGCTGCCGATGATGAAGCGGCAGCCGCGGAAGTAACCGAAATGATCAACGCATTGCCGGATGAAATTACATTGGATGATGCCGATGCCGTAAAAGCGGCACGGTCCGCTTATCGGAATCTTACCGATGATCAGAAATCTCTTATCAGTGAAGATTCTCTGGATAAACTTATCGCTGCGGAAGAGACCATTCAGGATCTGGAGGACCATCCCGTAACTCCCGGTATTGATGTTTCGTTGATGACGGATGTAAAAGAAACAGATTGGTTCTACAATGATGTCAGCTATGTTTTAGCGAATAACATCTTCAAAGGCATGACCGAAACGACCTTCGGTCCTAATGTGGCCATGACCCGTTCGATGTTTGTTACGGTTCTCGGCCGCTACGCGGGTATTGAAGATTCTTCGCTTACCTATCCTTCGTCCTCCATCTTCACTGATGTGAAGGGCAGTGAATATTACGGATCTCATGTAAAATGGGCTTCCGAAAACGGCATCACTGTTGGTGTGGGTGATGGAATGTTCGCGCCGGATCAAAAGATCAGTCGTCAGGATATGGCAACAATGATGGTCCGTTTTGCGAAAGTGATGAATATGGACCTTCCCGATATGGATGATGAAATTTTCGCTGATGACAGTGTGATCGGTGATTATGCGAAAGAACCGGTGTATCGCCTGAAAGCCGCCGCAATCCTGAACGGCAGAGAAAATAACAACTTTGATCCGAAAGCCTCTTGTACCCGGGCAGAAGTTGCCGCAGTGCTTCATCGTTTTCTGACTTATGATCCTTCGGCGGATCAGCAGATTGACGACAGTGACGCTGTCATCGTCTCCGTTGAAAAATTTACGTTGGGACAGGGATATGTTATTGAACCTTCCGTGGTTAAACTGGAAGAAGGAGATACTGCCGCCGATGTTATCCTGCGTGTTTGTGAAGAAAAAGGGATTGAAGTGAGAACCAGCAACAGCTCCGGTACATTCTATCTTGCCGCGATGAAAGATAATGACCGCAGTGAAGCGAAAATACCGGAATATATTACAAACGCGGTGGCGGAAGCCGGTGGAGAAATCGACGGACGTTCCAACGAAGACTGGCTCGGCGAGTTCGATTACTACACGAATTCCGGATGGATGTTCTGGGTAAACAACGCGAAACCTACGGATGAAAAAGGTTTTGAACTTTCGGCCGGGCAGACCGAAATGAAAGCCGGGGATGTCATGCGTTGGCAGTTTACGGTTTACGGTATCGGAGCGGATCTTGGAACCTCCGCCGGAAGTATTGACGCACTGATCAACGCCGCAGACAAAGATGCGCTCACTCGTGAAATTGCTGTTGCCAGCGAAAATCAGAAATCCGGCTCCGCATATTCCAATGCGCTTTCCGTATTGAAAAATATGGAATCCACACAAGAGGAAGTGGACGCCGCCCTTGCTGCGCTTCAAAAATAAACGGATTGAAAATTAAACAGTACACCCCGATATGGAAACATATCGGGGTGTACTGTTTGAAATAAAAGTAATTCCTTTTCTCATCCCAATGTAACGTCGAGGATCATCATCAGACAGAAACCGGCGGCAAAAAAGATGGTGCCAATATTGGAGTGGCGTCCAGCAGACATTTCGGGAATCAGTTCTTCCACCACGACATAGAGCATGGCGCCGGCAGCAAAGCTCAACAGATAGGGCAGGGCCGGAAGCAAAAATCCGGCGGCGAAGATGGTGAGCAGCGCGCCGAGGGGTTCCACAATTCCCGAGGCCACGCCACCGAGAAAAGCTTTGGATTTTCTCATGCCTTCGGCTTTCAGCGGCATGGATATAATTGCCCCTTCGGGAAAATTCTGAACGGCGATACCGATGGATAACGCCAGCGCACCGGTGGCGGTGATGGCGGGGTTTCCCGAGAGAAACCCGGCGTAGACCACGCCGACGGCCATTCCTTCCGGAATATTGTGGAGGGTGACGGCGAGCATCAGCATGGTTGTTCTTTTTAAGTTGCTTTTCGGTCCTTCGGGCTGGCCGGCTTTGCGGTGCAGATGGGGAATAAGATGATCGAGGGCCAGTAAAAAGAGGATTCCGCACCAGAAACCGACGGCGGCGGGAACAAAGGACCATTTTCCCATCGTCGAAGATTGCTCCATAGCAGGGATCAGCAGGCTCCAGATGGAAGCAGCGACCATTACACCGGCGGCGAACCCCGATAAACTTCTCTGGAGTGCATCACTCATTTCCTTTTTCAGAAAGAATACACAGGCGGCGCCGAGGCAGGTTCCAAGAAACGGAATCAGGATTCCGTATATCATTTCAATCGTCATCAGATTTCCTTTCATCTTTTGTAAATATCATCTCAAAGCGGTGTGAGAATTGTTTTAGAGCAACGTTGTCACTGTTCCCAGGGAACATCTGGAGCATCATGGTGATCCCGTGTTTTCACTGGACATCGGCTTCTTCTTATTCATTTCCGATGCTGCCGAATACCGGATAAACTGTTTTTTAATGCAGGTTTCTGATATTTTGATTTCGGTTTCCGTGAAATTGGCCGATCCAGCAGTCTTCAAGAAATTCAGCGTCTCTTCTGCAAATCACATTGAGATCACCGGTGTGCTCTCGGTTAAATAAAATCCATTGAGGCGTTTCTTTTTTCAGGCAATAAACGGAACCGTCATCGCAGATCTGATATAAAATCCCGTTTTCTTCATCCACCAGATTGACCACAAAAAGGTCTTTAAACAAGGACACCATTTCCCAGTATACCGTTTCTGTTTCGGGGTAAAACTGCATTTCGTAAAGAGCGTCCTGAATCTCACTGTAAAACCAGGCCTGTTTGTCCCTGGGCGCGTTGAAACGTTTCCATACCTCATCTCCGATTTGCCTGTAATCCGCATAGATGCTGCGGAGGTTTGCCGTTTTATCGGCCATAACAAGCATTTTTAAAGGGAGGGACGCCGTCTTTAATTCTTTGATGGCCTGCTTTTTGCGTTCGGTCCAGCTTTTGGTTTTATCTTCGGTATGTGATGTTACGAGAGAGCAGACCTCTTTGCCGAATCGCTCCGTGATTTCTTCTTCTGTGGTATCGGTGTCTTCTATCGTGTCATGAAGCATACCGGCGATGAGAAGATACGGCTCTGCTTTCATGGAGGCGAGAATCGCGGTTGTTTCCATAGGGTGAACGATATAAGGGATTGAAGTGCCTTTTCTTCTCTGATCTTTGTGGCGTTTTGTCGCAAATCGGATGGCCTCATTCAATAATTCGGATTCTTCTTTACGGAGAGGTTCTTTTGTTTTTGAAAATTCTTTGTTTTCAGCGGATGTGCTGTCATTCATGTTTTTTTCTCCTTTTGTAGTCCGCGTCGATTTCCGCTTTCCAATCCGGAGATAAAGGTTTATGGCTCATGCGGATTTCAGAAATGGCTTCATTCAGTACTTTATAGTTCAAAGAAATTCCTGCTTTATCAGAATGATAGTTGGCCGCACGATCCCGGCTGATGCCAAAGCGGCCGGCGGTTTCAATGGCGTCTATATTTGCACCTAAGAACAGAAATTCCCAGCCGTATTTTGCTTTCTGACCTTCGATCATCTGCCGGACTTTTTCATAAGTATATCGTCTGCTGGAATTTTCCATTCCGTCGGTGGTGATGATGAACAGCGTTCTTTCCGGTCTTTCATTTTTCGGGGTATGCTTATGAATGTTGCCGATGTGATGAATGGCTCCGCCGACCGCGTCTAAAAGGGCCGTACATCCCCGGACATAGTATTCGCGGTTTGTCATCGGCGTTACTTTGTCCAAAGGTACGCGATTGTGGAGAATGTCCGTGGTGTCATCAAAAAGAACCGTGGACACGATGGCTTTTCCTGCTTCCATTTTCTGTTTGGAAATCAGGGAATTGAATCCTCCGATGGTGTCTGCTTCAAGACCGGACATGGAACCACTGCGGTCCAAAATAAAAACGAGTTCTGTGAATCCTTTCATTTCAAAAACCTCCTTTATCGTTGTATCTACAGTATAGATAATAAAGAAAGTCAAATGGTCGCATGAGAAGCGACATTCAGGCACCGATCAAAGGTTGTTCAAAGGCAAAGAGAACCTCATTGATTTCAAAGATATCGTAATTCTTCTCTGTAAGAAAGTATTCAATGATGATATCAAATTTGTTGCTGTGCGTCATGGCGTAGCCGGCTCTTCCGATCAGATCACGGGTTTCGTCGAGATTCAGTTCCAATGCAATGGCGAAGGCAATTGCCGTGGATTTACTCGGTCTGTAACCCTTATTGTTCTTTATTTTTGAAAACAGCTTTCGGTCGATATTTGCTTTTTTATAGACATCAGGATCTTTCAGTCCTTTTTTATCAATCCAATGAATCAGGCATTCGGAAAAGGTTTCTTCGATTTCTGCCATCAGATCCTCCAATTTCCGGGAAGGGGCCGGACGCGTAAAACTGTCCGGAGAAAGGTCACAGGCCATGAAGATACTTTCCGGTTCACTCTCTTCGCGTCGGATGGCGGCGCCTCTGAAACGGATGGAACCGGAGTTACGGGCATCGCCTTCATCATCAGAGCGGTATTCCTCCTGAATGATTTCCTGCACGTAGGTCTCGTCGATGAAGCTCTGAACGGAAGAGAAAAGTTTTTCAGAAAGCGCAAAGGAACTCTTATCGAAAACTACCAGGTAAATCCGGATTTCATGCTTCATTAAAAATTTGCTGAAAGCGTTGACTGCGGTTTGCAGCGCAATGTCTTTCGGAAATCCCTGATTTCCTGCGGCGAGCAGAGGAAAAGCAATGGATTCACAATGATATTTGATTGCCCATTGCAGGGAGTTTGTGTAGCATTGCTCCAAAAGGTCGCATTCGTTTTGCTTACCGCCTTACCAGAAAGGCGAGGCCGTGTGAATGATGTATTTTGCATCCAGATTGAAAGCGGGGGTAACGGCCGCATCGCCAAAAGCAATGTTTCCGATACTTTTTCTGGCGGCGAGGAGTTTTTTGCCGGCTTTCCGGTGAACTTCTTTGTCTGTTCCGGAACCGATGACCGGATATGGATTTGCCGTGTTCACGATGGCGTCTACCTGCATATTTGTAAGATCGTTTCTTACGATTGTAAATGGCATAGCGCACCTCCATGGTATATTCGTTCCTGATTTAATTATATCATAAGTAAACAAAAGTTTCTATAAAATACAAAGAATACGGCGGATAAAACAGGCTTGTCTCATCAGATCGCAGGCATAACCCGATTACTCTCTCATATAATGGAAATGAACATTGCCGCAGGACGCGGCCAAGGGAGGGAAATGATGGAAAAAACAGACGTATTGGAAAATATCAGCGAACGTACCGGCGGCGATATTTATCTTGGAGTGGTAGGGCCTGTACGCACCGGGAAATCGACTTTTATTCGACGCTTCATGG
>JBJDXI010000159.1:0-6949 GCA_051866595.1 Clostridia bacterium | reverse complement strand
GCGGCATTTTCAAGACTGAAGAAGAAACTCCTTTGTCCGTTGAAGTCCTTATTATTTCCCAGATGTTTCTCATATGTCTGAACGATGCAGAGGTAGTTGTTTTTATTGTATGTGATTTTAAAAGTCATGGATAAAGAAATCAGATCGCTGTTTTCTTCTGCTGATTTTTCATTTTCCTCAGAATCGGAAGCAACATTGTTGCTGCTGTCTGTGGTGTCTTCTGTTCCTTTTTCCGTATCGCTGCCCGAACTGCTGTCGTTTCCGGCATGAAAAAGATCGCCGGTATCGGATAAAGCATCCTGCTCTTTTGAAGTGAGGGCATTCTGAAACTCATCATATTGTGAATTTACGAAGTTTGAAATTGACGTATTGACAATGGTCACGGCTTCTTTATTTTCAATACCGCCGAAAACGGGGTAAGAAATGTGAATTTCTTTTTCTTCGTCACTTTCATCGATATGGGTGATATTCAGGCGCAGCCGGGAAGTATAATCCTCTTCATCTGAGGATTGGCAGGCGCATAAAAATAATGATGCCAAAAGGATTGGGATCAAAAACAGTTTTTTCATTCTTTTTCAACTCCATTTGCTATTATTTCAATTATATTGTAAAATAAGAAAGATGTAAAGTCCATTTGAAGGGATTTTCTTGCTGTGATAAAAATAGGCACCGATATTATTGAAATTCCGAGAGTGGAGAAGAATCTTGAGAGTGGAGCTTTTTTAAAGCGTGTTTATTCTGCCAACGTGTGTGAAATGTATCCCGCTCCCTGACAGGACGAAAATATAGCCGCGCGCTTTTGCACGAAAGAAACGCTGATTAAGTTTTTGGAAAAGTTGTTCCTCTGAATGAAATCAATATTTTAAAAGATGAAAAATGGACGGCCCTATTATGAGCTGGAAGGGAGCGCGGAAGCGCTCCGCCGTGAATTACATATCGATCAGATTGATCTGTCGTTATCTCATTGCCGTGAATATGCCGTTGCGTTTGCAATGGGCCGCTGTTCGGATGAAAGGAAGGTATGATATGCGTTTAATCGATGGAGAAGCATCCCGGAAGATGGATAAAGAAGCGATGGAGGTTTACGGCCTCGATACATTGGTATTGATGGAAAATGCCGGTCTGCGCAGCGCGGATTACGTCGTTTCGTTATTGGGTGACCGTGCTGAAAATGTAAGGATTTCCGTGATCGCCGGGAAGGGAAATAATGGCGGAGACGGTCTTGTCATGGCACGCCATCTCTTTAATAAAGGCTTTGAAGTGGAAGTCTTTTGTCTGGGACAGCCGGAAACATTCTCCCCTGCGGCCCAGGCCAATTGGCGGATCATTGACGCTATGGGCGTGAAAATCACTTTCCTTGACAAAGCCCGGGATCTGACTTTGTTTCGGGTAAAGCTTTCCGTTTCCCGCTTGATTGTCGATGCGATTTTCGGTTCCGGCTTCAAAGGCGAAATGACCGGTCTGGCCAAGGATGTCGTGGATATTATCAACGATACCAAATGTCCTGTCCTGGCATTGGATATTCCGTCGGGTATTGATGCCGATACCGGAGAGGTCGGAAGAACCTTTGTGAAAGCCGATTATACTGTTGCCTTCGCCTTGCCGAAATTCGGAAACATCTTGTCTCCCGGAGGAGAATACAATGGAAGACTGAAGGTTGTGGATATTTCGTTCCCTAGAGAGTTGACGGTTGAAAAAGATTACGATGATGCCGTTATTGACGAAGCCTGGGCTCTGACAAAAATGAAGCCTCGTAAAGCGGATTCCCATAAAGGGATTTACGGACATGTCCTCGTAGCCGGAGGTTCAACGAATATGACCGGTTCTCTGATACTGGCGGGGAAGGGCGCGTTGAAAGCCGGTGCAGGGCTTGTGACTTATATGATGCCCTGGAGTCTCCATGAGGCTGTGCGTGCTCAGAATCTTGAAGCCATGACTTGTCGTCTTCCTGAAAACGAAGACGGTTCTCTCGGCATCGCCGCGGCGGAACCGATCCTGCAGCAGACCGGAAATAAAATTCTCGTTCTCGGTATGGGATTGTCCCGCACAGAAGAAAGCATGGCCCTGGTAAAACGTATTTTGGAAGACGTGAATTGTCCTCTGGTGCTGGATGCCGACGCGTTGATTGCTTTAGGTGAGCTCGAGGGACGGAAAAAGACACAGCATCCGCTGGTATTGACGCCTCATCCCGGAGAAATGGCCCGGATTTTGGGCTGGAGCATCCGGGAAGTCCAGGAAAACCGGATAAAAGCGGCGAAGCTGGCCGCGGAAAAGTTTTCCGCTGTTGTTGTATTAAAAGGAAATCGCACCGTTATCGCGGATCCTTCCGGGAAAATTCTTATCAACCTGACCGGTAACGCCGGGATGGCAACCGGCGGTATGGGAGATGTTTTGTCCGGCATTATCGGTGCTTTGCTGGGCCAAGGACTCGATCCTTTGTCTGCCGCCGCTCTGGGAGTTTACTTTCATGGTCTTGCCGGTGATATGGCGGCGGAAGATAAAAGTGAAATGGGTTTGAGCGCCGGAGACATCATTGATTATTTGCCTTGCGTATTATCGGATTATGAACAAAAATTAAAAGGAGCGAATGATCGTGTCTTATAACAGAGCGGAATATGATACCGAAGCTTTACGCAATAATATTCAGGTTGTCCGCCGGTTGGTCGGTCCGGAGCGAAAAATCTGCGCCGCGGTGAAAGCCAATGGATACGGTATGGGCGTTTTGCCTGTCACGCAGATCTTAGCGGATGAGGGTGTTGACTATTTTGCCGTCGCCAATGTTGAAGAAGGGCTTGAATTGCGCCGAAACGGCGTTTCCCTGCCCATCCTTGTGTTGGGAGCGATTCCCGATAAAGATCTGCCCAAAGCGATCATGAATGATATTACGATCGGCATCTATTACTTTATGACAGCCTGTCTCGTCAATATGATCGCCGATAAAATGAATAAAAAGGCAAAAATTCATGTTATGCTGGATACCGGAATGCATCGTCTGGGTTTTCTGCCGACAGAGGAATCCAAAGGTGAGATCAAAGTAATTTCCGAAATGCCTTGCCTTGAATTGGAAGGAATCTTTTCTCACTTATCTCAAACAGATAAAAGCCGGGAATTTACTTTGAAGCAAATTGAATGTTTCCGTTCTTTTACCGAGGATCTGGAAAAGAATGGTGTGCATATTCCCATTCGTCATCTGGCAAACAGCAACGCGATCCTCGATTATCCCGAGGCTTACTTTGATATGGTTCGTCCCGGAATTGTTCTGCACGGATTCGGTACCGATTCCAAAGAATCCGGGGAACTGCGGGAAGTTCTTTCTTTGAAAAGTGCGATTGTACGGATTCATGAAGTGGATGCCGGTGCGGAAATCAGTTATATGGGGAATTATGTGGCGGCGGAAAAACGCCGGATCGCAACGGTTCCCGTAGGTTATGCCGATGGCTATTTCCGCTGTTTAAGCGGAAAAGCGCCGATGCTTGTGGCCGGGAAACGCGTACCTCAAATCGGAAATATCTGTATGGATCAGTGCATGATTGATATTACCGACGTTCCGGAGGCAAAGGTCGGTGACGAAGTGGTTCTTTACGGAAGACAGGGCGAAGAGTTCCTGTCTGTTGAGGAAATTGCCGGTATTGCCGGGACGATTTCTTATGAATTATTGACCTCTTTGAAGAGAGTTCCCAAGTATTATTATTTTGAAGACGAAGATGAGGATTGATTATGATTATTCATCGCAAACAAAACCTGATCTCTCTGGAAAAATCGTTGAAGGACTGTCAGAACTGCGTACTGGGGCAAACACGGAATCATCTTGTTTTCGGTCGCGGCAGCGAAGAGGCAGACATTGTATTTATCGGAGAAGGCCCCGGTGAGCAGGAAGATCTGCAGGGAGTTCCCTTTGTGGGAAGGGCAGGACAGCTCCTCGATAAAATTATTGACGCCGCCGGATTTACAGAGGAAGATTATTATATTTGCAATATTGTGAAATGCCGTCCTCCGGGGAACCGTGTGCCGGCCCCCGATGAAGTGAAACAATGCATAGAGAATTTGCGCTGTCAGGTTGCTTATGTGCAGCCGAAAATCATGGTGCTTCTGGGGGCATCGGCGGCAAAAGCGATTATCGATCCTCGGCTTGCGATTACCAAAGCCCGGGGCAAGTGGGTAAAAATGGGGAAATTTTTAGTGATGCCGACATTCCACCCGGCGGCATTACTGCGGGATCCCCAAAAGAAGATTCCCGTTTGGGAGGATTTTCAGGAGATCAAACGGGTTTATGACGAAATGAAAGCCGGAACGTATGAAGATATATTTGAAAAGCAATAATGATAAAGAAACGTTTTCCCTTGGGAAATCGCTTGCTTCCTGTCTGAAGCCAGGAACGAATATCCTCCTCGACGGTGATCTGGCCGCGGGAAAAACGGTTTTTGCCAAAGGTGTCGGCGCCGGTCTCGGTGTTGCCGATCATATCAAAAGTCCGTCCTATACTCTTCTCTGTATTTACGACGGGCGGCTGCCCTTTTACCATTTTGATGCCTACAATCTGAACGGAATGGATGATTTTTATGATCTTGGATTCGATGAGTATATCGACGGTGACGGTGTGGCTCTGATTGAATGGGCCTCGGTCATATCCGATGAATTTCCCGGTGGGTTTATCCATATTGAAATTGAAAAGAACGGTGTCTCTGAAGAGCGCCGTCTGTCTTTCACCGCCGTTGATGAATTTCACGAAAATATCTTGAAGGAGTGGCAGCAACATGAAAATATTAGCCTTTGACTGCAGTTCAAAAACGCTGGCAGCTGCCATCGGAGAAGATGAAGCTGTTCTCGCGGCGGATTTTGAAGATGAGAACCGGAATCACGCGCCTTATCTGATGCCGATGATCCATGGCCTGTTGGAAAAAGCACATCTTAAAATGAGAGATATTGATCTTTTGGGGGTAACGGTGGGACCCGGCTCCTTTACCGGTTTGCGTATCGGAATCGCGACGGTGAGAGGTTTTTCCGATCTTTTGGATATTCCTGTGGTTCCGATTTCATCTTTGGATGCTTTGGCTGAGAATTACCGTTCGTATCATGGGATTCTAGTTCCGATGCTGGATGCCCGGAAAAACCAGGTATATGCCGCGGTATACGATAACCGAAAAGGAAAAATGAAGAAAATTCTTCCCGAAACGCCGGTTTCTCCGGTGGAAACTTTATCTGATTTTCTGGCACCTTACGATAAAGTCCTGTTCTTTGGCGATGCCGTACCCGGATGGGAAGAACGAATCAAGGAATGTTACAAAGACCGCTGTTGCTTTGGTGATGCTGGGCTGAATGGGATTCGCGGTGAATCTTTGATTCAGATTACGGCACGGGCGGATCAAAGCGTATACAGTAAAGATGTAATGCCTATGTATCTCCGCGGAGTCGACGCCAAGGCGAAATTTACGAATTATTCCATTGATGATATGAAAGCCGATGATATTCCCGCCCTTGTGGAGTTGGATAAAACGGCGTTCCCCCGTCCGTGGACAGAAAATATGTTCCTTAATGAGCTTAATAATGAGCGCGCCCATTATTGGGTTCTCCGCACCGAAGGAAGAGTAACCGGTTACGGTGGTTTCTGGTCGGTAGCGGGAGAATGTCATATAACGAATATTGCTGTGCATGAGGATTATCGTCATGTGGGACAGGGACGGGCCATGATGGATCATCTGATTGCCATGGCCAAACTGTATGGAGCCCATGGTATCACTTTGGAGGTGCGTCCCAGTAATACGGTGGCGCTCAGCCTCTATCAGGATCATGGCTTTGTGACAGAAGGACGCCGGAAACACTATTATGAAGACGGGGAAGACGCGTTGATTATGTGGTATCATTTTCCCGACTATCGTGATGAAAAACCATGGAGATGACGAGACGATGAGTGTTCATATTTTAGCAATTGAATCCAGCTGTGATGAAACTTCCGCCGCCGTTGTTTCCGACGGAAAGATCATTCGTTCCAACGTGATTTATACCCAGATTGCGACTCATAAAGCCTATGGCGGTGTTGTTCCCGAGATTGCCTCCCGGGAGCATTTAAGAAAAATTTCTTCGGTTGTGAAGACCGCTATGGAAGAATCGGGGTTGACCTATGAGGATCTTTCGGCCATTGCGGTGACAAAAGGTCCCGGGTTAATCGGTTCTTTGCTGGTGGGCCTGTCTTATGCGAAAGCTCTTTCAGAGACATTGGAACTGCCTCTCATCGGTGTGCACCATCTTTCCGGTCACCTTTACGGTGGTGTGATGTCTTCTCCCGATATGGAACCGCCGCTCTGCGCGCTGATTGTTTCCGGCGGGCACAGCTCCGTTGTTTATATGCCGGAACATCTTCGGTTTGAAGTGATGGGAGAAACGAGAGATGATGCCGCCGGTGAAGTATTGGATAAAGTAGCACGTTCATTGGGGCTTCCTTATCCCGGAGGCGCGGCACTGGAAAAACTGGCGTCGGAAGGAGATCCCCACGCCATTGAATTTCCCCGTGCCTGGCTGGAACCGGACAGCTATGATTTCAGCTTCAGCGGTTTAAAATCTCATGTTTTGAATTATTTGAACCGCGCGGAGATGAAAGGGGAAACCGTGAATAAAGCGGATGTGGCGGCTTCTTTTCAGGAGGCTCTTTTTGAGGTTCTGGCGGAAAAAGCCATACGGGCCGCGAAAGAAAAAGGTGTGAATCAGTTGATTCTTTCCGGCGGTGTTGCGGCGAATCAGTGTCTTTGCGGCATGATCCGGGAGCGCGCGGAGAAAAACCATATTCAATTTCATTATCCGCCGAAAGTTCTTTGTACGGATAATGCCGCCATGATCGGGAGCGTTGCATACTACAAATATCTGAAAAAGGATTTTAACAGCATTTCCCTGAATGCCACGGCAAATATGCCTTTACAAAATGAATAAATAATCAAAAATACTAAAAATTTGCATA
>JBJDXI010000158.1:0-7015 GCA_051866595.1 Clostridia bacterium | reverse complement strand
AACTGACCGCATCACCGTAGAGATCCTCCCCCAAGCCATCAACTTCGTCATCCCGGAATAAATCAACGACATATACAGCAAAAGACCACGGAAAAATCCGTGGCCTTTCTTTATTCGATTCGTGATTGTCGAAAATCGTAAGATCAGACAATACCCTGAGCCATCATGGCTTCGGCAACTTTGACGAAACCGGCAACGTTGGCGCCGTTTACATAGTCCACGCCGTCGGCTTTTTCGCCGTAAGCCACGCAGTTTTCATGAATATCCTGCATGATGCGTTTCAGTTTGGCGTCAACTTCTTCTCTGGTCCAGCCGTAACGCATGGAGTTCTGGCTCATTTCGAGACCGCTGGTGGCAACACCGCCGGCGTTGGCGGCTTTACCGGGAGCGTAGCAGATACCGGCTTTCTGGAAGACTTTGATCGCTTCGTTGGTGCAGGGCATGTTGGCGCCTTCGGCAACATATTTCACGCCGTTTTTAACGAGGAGTTCGGCATGTTCTTCAAAGAGTTCGTTCTGGGTCGCGGTGGGAAGAGCAACATCGCAGGGAACTTCCCAGGGGCGTTTGCCTTCAACCCATTTGAGGTTGTATTTTTCAGCGAAATCTTTGGCGGATTTTCTGTAAACGACCCAGAGATCTTTGAGGTATTCCAGTTTTTCGCTGTCGATGCCGTCGGGATCGTAAACATAGCCGTGTTCGTCGGCGATGGTAACAACTTTGCCGCCGAGCTCGTTGACTTTTTCAATGGCGAAAGTACCGACATTGCCGTAACCGGAAACGGTAACGGTTTTGCCTTCGAGGCTGTCGCCGTTTCTTTTCATCATTTCATCGAGGAAGTATACGAGGCCGTAACCGGTGGCTTCGGGACGGATCAGGCTGCCCCCGAAGGTGAGGCCTTTACCGGTGAGAACGCCGGTAAATTCGTTGCGGATTCTTTTATACTGACCGAAGAGATAACCGATTTCTCTGGCGCCGGTACCGATATCGCCGGCGGGAACATCCAGGTCGGGACCGATATGACGATAAAGTTCCGTCATGAAGGACTGGCAGAAACGCATAACTTCAGCGTCGCTTTTGCCACGGCCGTCGAAGTCCGCGCCGCCTTTGGCGCCGCCCATGGGCAGAGTCGTCAAGCTATTTTTCAATACCTGTTCAAAAGCCAGGAATTTCAAAAGACCGAGGTTCACGGAAGGATGGAAACGAAGACCGCCTTTATAGGGCCCGATGGCGCTGTTCATCTGAATGCGGTAGCCGCGGTTGATTTGAATTTCACCTTTGTCATCCACCCAGGGTACGCGGAACATTACAACACGTTCCGGTTCCACCATACGTTCGAGAATTTTTGCTTCTTCATACTCCGGATGTTCGTTAATGTAGGGAATCAGTGTCATCGCAACTTCTTCCACCGCCTGATGGAATTCAGGTTCGTTGGGGTTCTTTGCTTTCACAGTTTCCATAAAGCTTTGTAATTCCATAAGTCGTATCTCCTTTACTCGATTAGGATGGTATTATTCTACTAAAAGTTCAATATAAATGCAATAAAAAATTGTTTAATATCATGTAATATTTATAACAACATTCGAAAAAATTTATATCTTACCGAAATGATCTCTAATTTTTCAACTAATATCGTAAAAACAGAAGATCCGCGGAAAGAAACCTCTTTTCGGCGGAAAAAAGCTTTTTTCCGTTTATGTATTTTATGCATTTACAGAAGGTAAAAGCGTTCTTTGGGGAGCGCACCCGATGTCAAAGGCGGCTTTTACCGGTTATTTTCTATCAATCAACTCCGAACCGTAATTCTGCGTGAAATAGGTTTTGGAGTACTTTTCCAGTTTCCAATCGGGGATCTTACATTTTTTGCAGGTTCCCCGCATCCATTTATTGCGAATCCAGCGCGCGGCGCGGCAATTTTTCGAATTGCGGATCATAAAGGTCTGACCGCAATGGGTTGTGATTTCCGCGTATTCTCCTTTATAGCTGATGGAACGAATCCCATGCAACGTGCCGTTGCGGGAGGGCCAGAGCTTGATCTTTTCCAGAAGGCGGAAAAAGTCAACGTGTTTCCGATAATATCTTCTATTGCTCTCAGAAGCCATGCTATCAACTCCTAAAATTGGAAAACAGGCGGAGGATAGACCTCCGCCCGTTTCAATTCATTTTTTGGATTATTCGTAAAGACCGTTACGGGAAGCGGTGAGATAACCCATGCAATAATCATCTTTACCGATCAAAGCGGAACCGGCAGCGATGGTACCCATCATGAGTTTATCAGTGGGGTTAACGATGAAGCCGTCCATACCGACAACCATGGTCTGGGCAACGAAGAAGCTGTTGAGGATCTTTCTGTTGGGGAGACCGAAGGAAATGTTGGAGAGACCGCACATTTTGTGGCATTTGGGATATTTGGCAGTCAGGCCGGCAACGGTGTCGAGAACCTGCTGACCAAATTCAGCGTTAACACTGATGGGCTGGATGAGCGGATCGAAGTAGATGTTTTCGTCAGCAACGCCGACTTCGGTGAGGCCTTTGTAGAGTTCGTCAGCAACGGCCAAACGTTTTTCAGCGCTGTCGGGAATACCGGTGTCATCCATGAGGAGAGCGGTGATTTTAGCATCATGTTTGGTTACGAGAGGAAGAACTTCTTTGTAGCGTTCCTGTTCGAAGTTGATGGAGTTGATCATGGGCTGGAACTGGGGCTGTAATTTTTTGGCCAGAGTCAGACCAGCGTCGAGAGCGCCGGCGTCGGGGCTGTCGATGCAGAGGGGTTTGTCTTTAACGACTTCGCAGATGGTTTCTACGAGCCATTCCATGGTTTCAACTTCTTTACCAAACTGGGTGCCGCAGTTAACGTCGATATAGTCGGCGCCGGCTTCAGCCTGTTCTTTCGCGATCTGCTGGATGTAAGCAGCGTCTTTAGCTTCTACTGCGGCTTTGATTGCCTTACGGCTTGTGTTAATGAGTTCACCTACGATTAACATGTTTGAGTTTCCTCCTTGTTCTTTTGTCCTTTAAATAAAGTACTTTATCTCTGCCGTGCCTGTTAAGCACAAACAAACAAATGGATTAAAGGGCCGGCTCATCATCACGGAAAGTAATT
The DNA here is from genome assembly GCA_051866595.1 of Clostridia bacterium. Lineage (GTDB taxonomy): Bacteria > Bacillota > Dehalobacteriia > UBA7702 > UBA7702 > UBA7702. The sequence continues at coordinate 3,915 of JBJDXI010000158.1, read as the reverse complement.
TCCTTTCCGATCCGTTTCGCCACCTCGGCGGGAATCCGCTCTCTCTTTTTCGCCAATTCCCTTTTGCTTTCGGCCACGCAGATCAGCGTCGCCGCCCAGTTTTTCTTCCCGGGCTCATAGTCGGTGAGGGCTTCATCAGCACCGCAAAAGTCATATCGGTGCGAAAGCATACCCGCATCGGCCATCACGTGTTCCCCCAAAACAGAAACGGACGTATCCTCCACCCGGATCTGCTCCAGAGAAACGTATTTTTCCTTATTCCATAACGCCGGCTCTTCTCCGGATTTCTTACCGAAGACCCGGGCCATCTCCACCATCATGTTCCAGCCGGTGGCATGATACACGGTGATCGGTGTCTGGCTCGGAATACGGGCGTCAATTTCCAGTATTTTCAAAACGCCGCCGCTTTCAATGACCTCCACGTCCATAATACCGTGGAGCTGAACCATTTCGGCGAGGGCAATCGTTTCTTCTTCCAGCTGTTTTTTCAGACCCGCGGGAAAATCCGGGCAGGACAGAACCCGCTTGCAGTCGTAAACCGGATCCATAAACAACTCCGTCACATGGTAAGTGCGGTAATTTCCCGGCGTGCCGATCACCTCCAAAGAGTAGGACGGACCTTCCAGAAATTCTTCCGCCACCCATTCATTCCGGTTACGGGAAGCAAGAAAACACTCCATCTCATCTTCATGAAAGATTTTCTTCACGCCTTCGCTGCCGCTCATGCCCGAGGGCTTGACAATATACGGAAATTTTCCTTCCGGATAGTAACGGGGACAGGGCAACCCCTTTTCCCGCATCATCCCGTCGGAAATCTGCTTCGAGGAGCTGATACCGTAAGCATCGGCGTCGTAAACGAGGTGAATATCGTACCGCTCCGCAAGGGATTTCAAAACGGCCAAAGCCTCTTTATTCTCCATGGCGGGAAGAACGAAATCAGACTCTTCCATGATGCTGATTAGATTCGTATCATATTGTATCACATCTTGACACAGAAATCTACCACAAAATTTTTTACCTAACGGGGATTCCGACCGATCAATCAATGTGGTCTCCATACCGGCTTTCCCTGCTAGATACAGGGCTTCCACCCCTTGGAGTTTTCCACCGATAATGCAAACTTTTGTCATTTGTTTTCCTTCAGCCATTCCTTGTATTCGTCGGCGGTCGCCGCCCGGAGTCCCAACGCTTCCAGACGGGGCACAACCCCTGCCACGGTTCGGTAGCCTTCGTTTACGTCCTTGGTACTCTGGGCCACCCCAGCCAGACCGGAAGTCGGCGGAATAATGGAAGTGACAACGTTGCAGCCGGCATTGATGCGGCTTTCCAGACCGTCAATGCCCTCTACATCCAAAGAAGCGGGAATCAATACTTTCGGATTCATCAGACGCATCAGCGCGATGATTTTCAGTTCCATATCATGGTTATGAGCTTCAAAGCCTTCCATCGGTGTCCCGTTCTGGGGGACAAAGGTCATTACCCGGATCTGACTGGCGTCAAGCTTCTGCATTTCCAGCAGAGAATCTGCCACATCCTCGGGTGTTTCCCCTAATCCGGTCATCAGGCCTTCCTCAATATGCATCCCACATTCACGGGCTTTCAGCTTAGCGTGCATACGTTCGTCGTAATCCTGATGCACCCGGAGTTTGCGGAACAATTCCCGATTATGGGTTTCCTGGTAAAGAGCGTAAAACTCCGCGTTCCGACGGGCAAACTCCTCAATCAGCTCATCACTGATCACACCGGGAGAGATCATCACCGGACGGTTCACCACATCGTGAATTTCATCCACCAGATCCAGCATGGACTCAAAATGTTCTTTATGGAGTTCGGGATCTTCACCCAGCGTCAGGTCGATCAAATGCACGCCGGATTCCGCCAGTCCTTTGGCAATCTCCAGCACTTCTTCCCGGCTTTTACGGTAACGGATCGTATCCCCGTTGTCCCTGCGAAAAAAGCAGAAATTGCAGTTGTTCCGGCAATACGTGGAAAAATAGACAAATCCGTACATAAAAATTTTATTTCCGAAATGACGCTCACGTATCATCCGCGCTTTCTGGAACAATTCCTCAAGCACATCTTCCTCTTCGGTATTCAGCAAAAGAAGAAGGTCCTCTCTGCTGATTTCGGCGTTTTCTGCCAACCCTACGATAATCTCTTTTTCTCTCATTTTTTGTTGCCGTCTCCTTACCTCTGCTATGACATTGTATAAAAAAAGGCCGGATACAAATGAATACCCGGCTCAGTATATTGATGACAGAAAAATCTGTATTGTTCTGGCGGGGAGTCCGGGAGTTTCACCCGGCTGCATAGATTTAGAGTCTATATGATCAATAACGATCCACCCCCCATGTGAGATCATTATAGAGTATATCATACAAATGACAAGATTTCAAGGTTTTCAAAAAAATTTTAGCAGGCCATTACCAGCATCGTGATGACGCCGAGCTGAAGCAGATCATGGATAATACGGTCTTTATGAAGGGCTTCGGCTTCGGGAGTCAGCGAAAGCGGCACACCGGGAGAAGCAAAGATCACTTCGGGATGAAGCATTTCCGGCGTAATCCAGTTGCCTTCCGGCGTACAGTCCACAATCAGATCATAATCCTTGATTTCATCGGCGGACTGGATCACTTTCCAGCCGTCGGCGGCCAGAGCTTTGGAAACTTCGGGATCGGTATCGTAGACCACGCCTTCGGCGCCGCGGCATCTCAGGAAAGAGAGAGCGGATTTACCGACTCTGCCGCCGCCCAGTACCAATACTTTCTTATCACGGATACCGCCGGCCGCTCCTTCCAGGGCGGCAACGAAACCTCTGGCGGTGGCGTCGGAATTTTCAACAACAACGTTTTTCGACATATTCAATGCCAGGAAATACATATCGTCGGCCAGGAAAATAATGCCGGCGCCTTTCTGGGTCGCTTCATAAATGCCCCAGACATCGGTCTGCTCGGTGACAAAAACATCAAAACCCATAAATTCAACGATAGCCGCAACCTGTTCGCAGAAGGTTTCAATGATCCCTTCCCCTTGGGTTACAGGAACAACGGCAACTTTAATCCGCCAAGAAGCGCTGTTGACGCGGCCCCGGGATACATCGCCGGCGAGAGAGGCCAAATTAAGCAGCGACATATTACTCATATCACTCAGTTTTTTGCCCCATTCCGGCAGCTCATTTTTCATATTCGCAATCCATTCTGTTGTTAATCTGGTCATGATAAATTTCCTCTTTCTTACTCACATACTCTTAGAACAACAGTATACAAACATTTTTACTGTCTCAGATATTCAGCCTTGCACCACTGAGATATTTCAAACTGCGGCCGACACGTTTGATATTATGAAAATCCTCCCGCATCATCGCCAGCCGTTCGATTCCGAATCCGATACCCACCCAGGTATCGAAGATCCCCCAATTTTCATCGAGAAAATGAGGACCGTAACTGCCGGAAGCCACTTCCATGCCGTTGACTTCCACATCCATGACCTGTTTGTTTCCGTAGACAACACTGTCGTCACCAACCAGATCATATTCATCAATGCCCACGGCTTTCATGGCCTTCACCGCCAGTTCCCGCAGGCGTTCCATCTGTTCGCCGTCTTTCACGCCGCCCAGTTCCACTAAATTGAGCATGGTGAATTCATTGAGATGACGCGCCCCCTGGCTTTCCTTCCGGAAACAGGGCCCCACCTCAAAAATACGGACGGGGTTGCCCCAGACCTTTTGCAGTGACCGCATCTCATCGTAGAGATTCGGCGCCAGCATCGGCCGGAGACATTTTTTATTATCCAGCCAAAAAACCTGTTTGAACAGGGGGTGGTCGTCTCCGATCGTCATTTTGGCCAGCATCTCACGGGAAAGCATAATCGGCGTTACCACCTGAGTAAAGCCTTCTTCCTCCGTGAGCCATTTTA
>JBJDXI010000157.1:0-35313 GCA_051866595.1 Clostridia bacterium | reverse complement strand
AAATGGGTGTTTTTACGGTAAAATGCACATGAAATGCACACGAAAATGCACACGGGATTTTGCCTCGGAAAAGGAAAAAGCCCCTGATGATTCGGTTTATGATCGAATCATCAGGGGCGTTATTTATATTAGTTTTTCTTTGGTTTTGTATATTGCAGTGCTGCGGTGCTGTCTCCGATCCCGCAGGTGGTGGGGTCGTTTACGGCGTTCCAGACGGATACGATCACAGCCACGACGATGACCGGATTCTTCAGCGCACCCAGCAGAACACCGCCGAGGGCTCCCCAGGATGTCATATCCTGCCAGGAAAGGCCCATATAAGTCAATACAGGGAGAATAATGGCTATTGCGATATTCACCCAGAAAACAGGGTTCTTCAGCCTTACTTTCCAGTTGATTTTCATTTTTATTCCTCCAATCCATGTGCTTTTTTATTCAGGTATTTATCCAGTTTATCCTTGGCGATGGGGACATCGTGATTTGCCCCCAGCTGAATCAAGCCGTCGAGACAAGCGGCAAGCCCATAGCAGAGAAGGCAGTTTTCTTCTTCCTGTTGGGTCACTTTTTTCTCGAGCTTGGTTACGGTGTCTTTTCGGTTCAGACGGTCAAAGAGGCGATTCAGGAAGATGCCGACGATGGCACCAACGGCAGCAATCAGACCGCCCTGTACTAACGTTTCCAACATTTTCAGCTCCTTATTTTTTGAGGTTCTCCAGAGCGGAGATCATCGCCTTGATCATTGCCTGTCCTTCGTTGCTGTCCACGGTGCCGACAACCATCTCATACAGTCTATGCAGAAAAGCTACCATCTGTTCCCGGGTGCAACAAGATCGGTACGAGTAACCGGCGCCGGTGCCTTTGATGATGCCGTTGGCCTCTGCCCACTCGCGATCCTCTTTGCTCCATTCGTCCGGTTCCTTCGCCGCCTGTTGGGAGATCCAAACATTCATCATGTCGTTGAACTGTTGCTGTGTCACTTCTTCTTCCTCCTGTTTTTTATCTTTCAGTGCTTCCACCATTGATTTTTTCATTCCGAAATAACGGTAGAAATCACCATTGACATTATTGCCGTAGCCGTAGTATTCGTCCCCGCGATAGGATCCCGAAGACCGCATATCCACATGGACGGCCTGCCATGAGATCCGGGCGATACCCTTAAATCCAAGATCCTGGCAGAGACAGCAGATCAGACGGGCATCCACGGGCTGACCGTCCTTTTTGACGATGATATCCGCAGCCGTTCCCAGCGTATGCTGAGACTTCGATGCACCGCCGATTTTTTTATTGTAGGACGGCGTCCGATATCCGCTGTTGATATGAACGGTAAACCCGCCGTAGGCCCGGAGCTTCTCCAGCTTGTCCATGAGTTCCGTACTGTAAAGCACCTTATCACTCCCGTCCTTACAAGCCATTTCAGCCAATGTAAAATGGGGAGAGATCCAATGATCTCTCCCCACCTTGGAAATATATGCAGCAATCACCATTTATTCAGCGTCACCCCTTTCATCGGGAATACTCTGATATAAATCCTGCAAGAGCTTGGCCGCAATCGTCAGATTTTCGGCGTTCTCTGTCCCTGTCACCGAAATCCGGTTTAAGTAACCATAAATCATTTTCAATCTTTCTTTTAATTTTTTAATTTCCATATTATACGCTCCTTATATCAACTTGTCCGATATACGCCGGAAAATTTAAGTCTCCCTACATTTGTACCCACGCTGGTGTTGACCAGCCAATTGTAGGAACCTGCACCATTCGGTGTGCGGACTCTTACGGCTGAACCATCTGTATGAACAGTAGGAGCAAGATCACCGTTTCCACCAAGACTAAGAACTTGATACGCTTCGACTAATATAAGACCATATTTGCCATCGCTGGCGTAAGGCAAACCACTGATCTGAGCATAATTACCACCTATGTTTGATATACCCGGTGCAATATCGCAGTGCACCCAGACAAGACGGCCTATTTTGACGTAATAACCAATATTCCATTCATAGGTATAAGCTGGCCAAGCACCATCCATGTTCGTTAATACCGGAGTCCAGGTTCCAACTTCACATAAATTATTCGCGGCAGCATTTGCCGTTGTCGCTCCTGTGCCTCCGTAGGCAATCCCCAAAGCACCAGTGGTACTGCCTAACCCCATAGCGCTCCGGGAAGATGCCGCCGAACTCATGGTGACGGCGGAAGTTCCGTTTCCACGGAGAAAATAGCCGCTGGTGAGGGTGGATCGGCCGGTGCCGCCGTTGGCCACGGGAATCTTATCGTTTTTCGTGAACGGCTCCGCGCCGTTCAGCGTGATCGAAGAACCTGTGATAGAGATTACACCATCCGAATACATTCCAAGATTTCCCGTCGATGTTATCTGCAAGTCAAGAGGAACCTCGGCCATACCGGGCAACCCGCCACCGATAAACAACTTATCGTTATCATCATCACCTTCAGCCAATCTCGTGTGTATCAGCCCAACATAAGCAATATTTGAACCATGCACCAATGTTTCATCAGGAGTATGATAAAGACTGTAAAATTCAGATCCCGTATCTAAAGTTCTTGATCTTAACTCAAGAGAATCCGAATCGTTCCCTCCGTAAAACGAAAAATCATCGTTATCAATAACGACTTTACGGTAATAATTATCAGACCAGTATCCTTCAAATTCAATACCGACAGCACTAATCTTCGGCGATCATCGAGACGCCAATAAAAAAAGAATCCAGCAGAACGGCAGCGCGTTCCGATAGATTCTCGTAGGATATATAAGCATATCCGGCACCATATTCACTTTTTATTTCGTCTTCGGTCAAACGTTCCGCCGAAGCAAGAAAGGTCTGCAATAGAGCCGACACGGCGGCACAGACAATATCTTTACCAGGCTCGGCATAATGCGCATGGCCGGATACAATAAAGCCGTCCTTTTGACGGCATACTTCAATCAACGGGCGTCACCTCTCAAAATGGGCATAAAAATACCACCGACCGTCTTGGCTGGTGGTATTAAACAAACTCGACAACTTTTCCTTTAAAGTCCCCTTCTGCCTCTATTGCAATATGCTTTGGCATATCATACACAGGAACCGGGCTATATTCTTTGCCATCTATTCTGAATTTGCGATATTCTCTCATAGGAGGAGCTTCATCTAATTCAAGAGCGGTATATTTTCCTATTTTCCACTCACTTAAAATTTTTCTCATAATCCTCCGCCTCCCCGTTTATACTCTTCCAACCGCTTTTGATAAGATTTCAACTGTTCCTTCGTTAATTCCACTTCATTTCTGGGAATTTTATACTTATCGGCATTATCTAAAAGAAATTGCTTGGCGTCAATTTCATTCAAAATACTCCTAAGCGGCTCCGGTTTATCGTTATTTACTTTTCTTAAATTCTGTTCAAAGTGATAAGTTTCTTCCAAGACTTCACTTATGCAAACATTTTTGCGAAAAATAAGTATGTCGCCAACATTGGAGGCTGCCGCATTGATTTTTCTTAAGTGCTCTTCTGCCTCATCCGTTCCTCTTACGATAACAGCACCCTTCTTTCGGGCAGGGATCGTTAAAGATCTTATCGCTTATAAACTTAAATCCATCCCTATTATCGTTAATCTTCCTTGTCATTTCTATTATACCATATCCAGATTTATTTGTAACGGATTTTCCGGCGTTTTTCTGTTTCCATTCCTCCGTTGTGCCACCGTTCGCAAGGAAATCCAGCCACGCTTCGTACTCGTCACTGTCCTCATAGGCGGAACAGCTGCACCGGCAACCGGGATGAAGCGGAGCGGCGTTTTCGCCCGGCATCATGTCCTTGATCTTGAAGTGTTTCCCGTTCAGATCTTGGCATATCCCGCAACAATTACTGTTGGCGTGGAAGGTGTATTCGTCGAATCCCATATCCGCTTTTCGGACACAAACAAGATTCCGACCTTTATCCTGCATCAGACGAAGAATGTAATTCTGCGCCGTGTCAACGCTCTTTCCCGAACCGGCGGAGCCTTTCATCACAATGTAACGCTTATCGGAGCGGTTGACCTCCTTGAAACACGGGTTTGCTTCTACGATTATGTTCACAAAGCATCAGCTTCTTTAAAAGCCTTCAAAATCTTCGGAAATTGTACGGCGATCCAATCAACAAAAGTCTCATCGTGGCCGTATTCAGGGTGCGTAAAGTTTTCTTGCAATCCGGATTCAAGCAGAAAAGCGTGAATGATTTCATGCCGCAGTACCTTTTTTTGATACCAACCAAAATCGGCAAGCTCGCAATCATCCTCTTTTTTTGACACTACAATTTTTTTTACGGTCTTATCGGTGTAACCGTCGCAGCGTTCAAGTAAGGAATCATCTTCCCTTGTTTTGAACAATACTTCGTATTCGGTGCCTAAAATATCAATCTTCATTCTCTTCTCCGTAATCAACATTGATGTTCAGTTCCATATCGATATCTTGCTGAATCCTTTCTGAGAACATCATGTGTGCTTTCCCCAGCAATTCAGCAGCTTTAAGTCGTTCCTTTTCATCCGGCGCTTTTTCCATTGTTCGTGCTTCTGACATATAATCTCCGATGTTTTCAACAACAACGATTTCGGACTTGGATTCGCCTCTCATAACAGAGGTAAGGTATTTCAGAACTTCATTTTGTTTCGCAATCAGTTTATCCTCTTTTTCCGCTATCCTATTTTCAATGTATTCCTTGATTGTAGTATTTTGTAGTAATTTAGACACATTTCCCTTCCCACCAAAAAGACCCGCCGGCGGTTTCCGCGACGGGGCTGATGTGTTTTACGGTATCTTTTATTTTTTCTTCTGCCAATGTCTGAGCTTCGGCAGAAAGGATTCAAAATAGGCGCGAACTTCCTCGGGAGACCGCTCCTCACCGGACATATGGCTGACGAGAAAATCTATTAATTCTTCAAGATCGGTGTAAGTAAATTCCCCTTCCGTATAGCACCATTTGCAGTATTCTTCATTGAAGGTTCCGTCGGTTTCCCTGCTGAGGGTGGAATCGTCCAGAGGCATACCGCAGCACTGGCAAATCAGACGCCGGGGAGAGCCTAAAAGCGTATTGATGGAAACATCAAACAATTTTGACAGCTCTTTCAGCGTTTCCGTATTCGGCACGGTCTCCCCGGTTTCCCAGCGGGACACCGCCTGACGAGTCACATAGAGCTTTTCCGCGAGGTCTTCCTGAGACCATCCCTTTTCCGTCCGAAATTTCAATAATACTTCTTTTGTTTCCATTCCTTTATCACCTCACTGAAATCATACCACCACAGCATCGGTATCGCAAGCAATCTGTTGTTGCTCCCCCACTGACAGCTTAAAATCCACCGCTTACCGGTGGATTTTTTATAAGGTTTATTATATAATGAAAAAAACATATTCGATCGGATCAGGGAGGACAAAGAATGAATTACGAAATCAAAGGCGGGAATTTTCCCATTGTTGTCTGCAATCTGAAAAAAGGCGAAAAGATGATTACCGAAAAAGGCTCTATGATATGGATGAGCCCTGCCATTCAGATGGAAACCACCGGCGGCGGCGTCGGCAAAATGTTTTCCAAAGCCTTTTCCGGTGAAAGCATCTTCCAGAATATATACACCGCCCAGGCCGACGCCATGATTACCTTCGGTTCCAGCTTTCCCGGGCGTGTCGTTCCTGTGGAAATCGCCCCGGGCAAGGAGCTCATCGCCCAGAAGAGCGCTTTTCTCGCATCGGAAATCGGCGTGGAGCTTTCCATCCACTTCAATAAAAAAATCGGCGCGGGCTTTTTCGGCGGTGAAGGCTTCATTATGCAAAAGCTCTCCGGCCACGGCACCGCCTTTATTGAAATCGACGGCGATCTGGTGCAGTACGAGCTGAAACCGGGCCAGAAAATCCTTGTGGATACCGGGAATGTGGCGGCTTTCGATTCCACCGTTTCCATTGATATTCAGAAAGTACCCGGCGTCAAAAATATCCTTTTCGGCGGCGAAGGGCTCTTTCACACCGTTCTCACGGGACCCGGAAAAATCTGGCTCCAGACCATGCCCATCGTCAATGTGGCCAATTCCATCCGTCCTTACATTCCCACGGGAAACTGAAGGAAAAGAGGTGACATATCATGAAAAAAATCAGCGAAGGCACCCTTCCCTTTCAAGGATACCAGACCTATTATCGCATCGTCGGAGACATGAACAGCGGCAAAACACCGCTGCTGGCCCTTCACGGCGGCCCCGGTATGGCCCACGACTATCTGAAATCCCTGGACGCCCTTGCCGACAATGGCCGCGCCGTTATCTATTACGACCAATCCGGCTGCGGCAAATCCGTTACGCCGCCCAGACCCGATCTCTGGTCCGCGGATTTTTTCGAAGAAGAGCTGGTGGCTGTCCGCGAGGCGCTGGGTCTCGATAAGATCCATCTTTTAGGACAATCCTGGGGCGGTATGCTTGCCATGCAGTACGCCACCCATCGTCCTTCGGGTATCCAAAGCATGATCATCGCCAGCTCGCCTTCGTCCATGGAGCTTTGGCAGAGGGAGGCCAACCGGCTCCGCTCCTACCTGCCCAAAGAAATGGAAGAGGCGCTGATTCAAGCGGATACCGACGGTGATTTCAGCCGTCCCGAAGTCATCGCAGCTACCGATGAATACTACCGCCGGCACGTTTGCCGGCTGATCCCCCAGCCCGATTTTGTGAACCGAACCTTTGATCAGATGGGAGAAGTTTACATGGTGATGCAGGGACCCAGTGAATTCAACTGTACCGGCAAAATCAAAAACTGGGACATTACCGCCGATCTTCATAAAATTGAAATTCCCACACTGCTCACAAGCGGAACCGATGACGAGGCCACACCGCTCATCGTAAAAGCCGTATACGACCGTATTCCGGACTGCCGCTGGGAATTGATGGAAGGCGGTACCCACCTGTGCCATGTGGAATTTGCCGAAGATTACAACCGCATCATCGAAGCCTTTATGCGCGAACATGAATAACCGAAAAAAAAGGAAGATCATCAGAACGATACCCGATCCGTCACGGTATCCGCGGTGACTCCGGATAAGTCTTTTTGACTCAAAAAAGGACGCGTATTTTCCACCGCGAAAGGCAATCTTTTTTCATACCGTCTTTGCCTGCGGTTTTAATATCTTTTTCACAAACGGCTCTTTCGGCACGGTTCTTGCATTACTGTTATGTATCTTTTCATACCCAACGGAGGAAATCATGGAATACAGATCAATGCCCTGCAATGGGGAAAAAATCAGTGAAATCGGCCTCGGTCTCGCTAAAATCCACCTGGCCGAGAAAAAGGATATGGTAAAAATCATGGGCAGCGCCATGGAAAACGGCATCAATTATTTTGATCTCTGCGGGCATACTCTCGAAGTTTACCGCGCTTTCGCGGAAGCCGCCGGAAGCGACAGAAAAAATTACTTCACGCAAATGCATTTCGGCGCCGTTTACGACAAAGACGGTGTATACGGCAGAAAACGCCGTCTGGATCTGGTAAAAAGCTCCTTTGAACGGGTGCTGGAAGCTTCCGCCACCGATTATACCGATTTCGGCATGATCCACTGTATTGATGAAGATGATGAATTTGAAAAGTTCATGACCGACGGCACCATGGATTATATCCTTGACCTGAAAAAGCAGGGCGTTGTACGCCATATCGGCCTTTCCACCCACACCCCCGCCATCGCTTTGAAATTCATGGAGACGGGAAACATCGACATGATCATGTTCAGCATCAATCCGGCTTACGACTACACCTTGGGAAAATGGTCCGGCGGCAGCTACAACGAACGCATGGACCTGTACAATACCGCCGAACAGAATCATATCGGGATTACCGTCATGAAAGTATTTGCCGGCGGTCAGCTTCTGGATCCCGCCCTTTCACCTCTCAACATCCCGCTGAATCATTATCAATGTATGCGCTACGCCCTGGACCGACCCGGCGTCGTCTCCATTCTGCCCGGCGTCACTTCCCTTGACGAGCTCAATAAAATCCTCGGTTATTACGATGCCGAAGAGGAAGAATACCGCTATGACATTTTAAAGGATGCCGCCCCGGGCGAAGCCAAAGGACGCTGTGTCTATTGCAGTCATTGCGCGCCCTGTCCCAAAGGACTGGATATTGCGCTGATCAATAAATACTACGATCTGGCCCGCACCGGAGATAAACTGGCCGCCGACCATTATGACAACCTTTCCATCAAAGCTGACGCCTGCACCGAATGTGGACGCTGCAACCGCCGCTGTCCCTTCGGTGTCGATCAGAAGGAACGGTTAAAAGAAATTGACGCTTACTTCAAAAAAACCTGGAAAGAGCGGAAGAAATAAAATGAAAGGTGTTTCAGCCTCCAACCGGATCATCCCGGAAAGGAGCTGAAACACCTTTTTTATCAGGGGGTATAGTTGATTCCCGCCTTTCTCGCCTGGGAGGCAAGATCCCTCGTTTGCAGATGATACATTTTACCGTCCTTGATAAAATGCGTGCCGCACTGGCGGAACTCAAAGGCCGTTTTCTGACGGACGCACTGATCCCGGAGATCCAACACCCAATCGTAATTCAGCGGACGGGCGTGAGGATCCGATTCACCTCCCGCCACCACCAGTTCAATGTCTCCGAGATAATGCTCAAGATCGATGTGACCGATCATCGGCTGACAGATCACGGCTTTATGACGGACAGGCAAACGGGAAAAAACACTCAGCCGGGCATCGGTATTGATCTGGTTCTCCACGGTACAGCCAATGACCACATTCTCATAGCCGCTTCCCCAATCATCAGGCAGACACTCTTCCAGCCGTTCAATGCGCTTGGTCAGAAACAGAAACGTCAGATCCGGCCGGTTCCGCATCATATCCCAGCACTCATCCCGCCACGCGTCGGCGTCGGGAATCAGAAAGTCCGAAGAGAAGCAGAGATACACCGTCTGGCCGCCTTTCATTTTATGGGAACCGTCCTTTTTCTTGGCCAAAGGCGCATAAAACTGCGGCGTTTTTTCCACTTTAGAGGTATCGACGCCCCGTTTCCGGTCCCCTTTATGAATATAGCAGTAACGGCAGCCCTCACTGCATTTATGACATCCCCGCCAGGGATTCCACATGGCCATGACGCCCACCTCCTCCGAAAGGATTTCCCATCTGCTGAAATATATTTTGAACCACGATTTCTCGGTTTTCACAAAACAGTATTTTATTTTACCAGAAAAAATTCCGCAAAAAAAGGTCAAATACAAAAGAAATGGTGAAAAAATCTCCTTTTATCAGGGAAAATGTCCTAATTTATGATAATTTTTTATATATTTAATAAAATACATTTTATATATAGCCCTTTTTTACCGATGTTTTTTATCTTTTCTTTTTTTCAAATTTCTGTTAAAATTAGTTTATCAGAAAAACAGAAAGGAAACCTGTCATGAAAAAATCTATTTTAGTGATCTCCATGTGCCTCATCGCTGTGATGCTGTGCTTTGGCCTTTGTGCCTGCGGTTCCTCCGACGATGAAGCGAAAACTTACGTTATCTACTCCGATAACGCCTTCGCACCTTTTGAATTCCTTGACGAAGAAACCAATGAATACATCGGCCTCGATATGGATATTCTCGCCGCGATCGCCAAAGATCAGGGCTTTGAATACACCATGAGCAACGAAGGCTTCGACGCATCCATGGGCGCCGTTCAGTCCGGTCAGGCCGACGCCATGATCGCCGGTATGACCATCACCGACGAAAGAGCGGAAACCTTTGATTTCTCCGAAGGCTATTTCGAAGACGGCCAGATCCTTGTGGCTCCCGAAGGCAGTGACATCACCTCCTGGGAAGACCTCAAAGGTAAAAAAGTCGCGGTGAAAACCAGCACCATGGGCGCTCAGTATGCCGAAGAAAACAAAGATACTTACGGCTATGAACTCCAGTATTACGATGATTCCCCCACAATGTACACCGCGGTAACCAACGGCGCCAATGACGCCTGCGTGGAAGACTTTTCCGTTATCGGCTGGGCCATTAAAAACGACGGCGTTGCTCTCCAGACCATCGGTGATGTCATCAATCCCGGTTATTACGGCTTCGCTGTGAAAAAAGGCAGCAATCCCGAATTGATCGAAATGTTCAACGCCGGCCTTGAAAACATCAAAGCCAGCGGCGAATACGATGAAATCCTCGCCAAATACGGTTACAAATAATCAATAAACGCAATTGATGATGGGGTGATCCGGCGCGGCGTCAAAGCCGCGTCGGTCATCTTTTCGTTACAACAAAGATAAGACAGAAGGAATAATTATGGATTTTACAAGAGTTTTGGCAGACGCGACACCGTTACTGCTGGCGGGTTTGAAAGTCACCGTTCTGATTTCGCTGATTTCCATTGCCCTCGGCATCGTGATCGGTCTTATTATGTGCCTTTTCGGCACTGCAAGAAACAGAATACTCCGGGCCATATCCGCCGTTTATATCTGGATCGTCCGGGGCACACCCATGATCGTCCAGGCGTTTATCGTCTATTTCGGCCTGCCCCAGATCATCAGTATGTTCTCACCGGGATTCCGCCTGAGCGCCTTCACCGCCGGGGTCATCACCCTAAGCCTGAACGCCGGCGCCTATCTGGCGGAGATCTTCCGCGGCGGCATCAGCGCCGTCAGCAAAGGACAGATTGAGGCCGCCCGCAGTCTCGGTCTGAGCAGCGGCAAAACTTTCCGCAAAGTGGTTTTGCCCCAGGCGATCAAAATCGCCATTCCCTCCATGGTGAACCAGTTCATCATCACCATCAAAGACACCTCGATTCTCTCGGTAATCGGCCTGGCCGACGTTGTCAATAAAGCGAAAATCTATGTCGGCTCAACGTATCTTTTCTTCGAAACCTACGTTATGGTTGCCGTATACTATCTGATCATTATTTCGATCTTAATGATTTTATCAAAACACGTGGAGAAAAAATTCAATTATGAAGGAAAAAGTCAAAGTAAGCAATTTACATAAATCATTCGGCGATCTTCACGTTCTCCGCGGAATTGACATTGAAATCAGCGAAGGTGAAGTCGTTTGCGTCATCGGACCCTCCGGCGGCGGTAAATCCACCTTTTTAAGATGTCTGAACCGTCTGGAAGAAGTGACCGACGGCGAAATTATCGTGGACGATACAAAGATTACCGATCCCAAAACTGATATTAACAAAATTCGAGAAAGAATCGGTATGGTGTTCCAGAGTTTTAACCTCTTTTCCCACCTTACCGTGAAAAAAAATATTATGCTCGCCCCGGTGGAGCTAAAAAAATGCACCAAAGAGCAGGCGGAACAACGGGCCATGGAACTGCTGAAACGCGTCGGCCTGGAAGACAAAGCCGACTGCTATCCCCACCAGCTTTCCGGCGGTCAGCAGCAGCGCGTGGCCATCGCCCGGGCATTGGCTATGAATCCGGACATCATGCTCTTTGACGAACCCACCTCGGCTTTAGACCCGGAAATGGTCGGCGAAGTTCTTCTCGTCATGAAAGAACTGGCCAAAGGCGGTATGACGATGATCGTCGTTACCCACGAAATGGGTTTTGCCAAAGACGTTGCCGACCGTGTGCTTTTCATCGCCGACGGCAAAATCTGCGAACAAGGTCCGCCGGTAGAACTGTTCGGCAACCCCCAGCAAGAAAGAACCAAGGACTTTTTAAACAGCGTATTATCTTGATCTAATCATGAGTACAAACGAACGCTATACAGATTTGATTGATTTTTACCGAAAAGAAAAGAAATTTCAGAGACAATACCATGAAGGCCTGCGTTACCTTTTGGAGCCTTACGGCTTGTCGGTGATGGAAGCGGATCTGCTTTTCGCAATCTGCCGTGATCCCTTATGCGATAATGTCACAAAACTCTGTGCCGACATCGGTAAAACCAAAGGCGTAGTGAGCCGGGCCTGTGATCACCTCTGCAAAGAAAACTATCTCATCAGCAGAAGCGATGATTCCGACCACCGCGTGATCCACTTCAAAACAACACCTGCCGTGCGTTCTTTGATCTCCGGCCTGTCCCGCTATATGGAAACAATGGAATATATTCATAAAGCGGATCAAAGCGGAAACTTGCTCAGTGGCAGACTCGACCGCAAAAAAGCGTTGTTCTACCCGATAGAGGAAAAAGACCCACTGAAAAACGTTTATTCTTATCTGCCTTTCTGCTCCTATGAATCGTTTCTCAACGAGCAATGCCTGCCCCGCCTTTCCTATGAAGATCAGATTCGCTTCAAAGAGAAATATTCTTTAACCGCTCTTGAAGAGAAGCTTCGACAGAAAGAACAGTTTGAATCCATCTGGCGGATGCGGTTTAACGGTAACATCTGTTCCGTTGTTTTCTCGGGAAAGATGATCAAAGACAGTCATGACGCCGTTTATCTGCAATTCCGAAAAGCGCTGAAAACATACCAAATGCCAAACTCAAAATAAAAATTCAGAAAACAGAGAGTATATCAACGCTCATCACGGCAAAAGCGCCCAAAACAAAGGGCTAGTTGCCATGGATTTTCCGCTTTGATGATACTCTCTTTTTATGTTATAATAGAAAAAATTCCCGTTAAAAGGATGAACTTCATGCCGAAAAAGTTTTTTTCAATCGCGAATCAAATCACAACCGCGTTATTTTATGTCTCCTTCTGTGTTTTGATTCTCATACTTCTTTTTCACAAGCATCCATTGGTATGGAAAACGCTTCTCATCTGCGGCATTTCCTTTCTGGCCGTCTCGGTTTTCCGGCATTTTTACAACGCGCCCCGGCCTTACGAAACAGATCCGTCCATCAAACCACCGAAACAAAATTGCAAAAAAGGTCATTCCTTTCCCAGCCGCCACGTTTTCTGCGCCTTTCTCATTGCATCAACAATCGCTTATTTCTGCCACAGCGTTGGATTGCTGCTGTTTGTACCCGCTGTTTTTCTGGCTTTTCTCCGAAAATATCTGCATTATCATTCAACCAAAGATGTGCTTTGCGGCGCCATTCTCGGTATCCTCTGTGCCGCTGTCGGTTTTGGTCTGTTCGTATAAAACGAAGGAGGTCATATGAGCAACTCCACTCACCCGGTACTTCCGGAAGAATTCTTTCAGGATATTGTCGAAGCGCTTCCCCATGAAATTTTCGTTTGCGACGCAAATGGGATCATTCTTTATCTGAATCCGGCCTCATCCCTGTTGACGGGCCGTTTAAAGGAGAATATCATCGGACACCATATCGGTGATCTGGTTGCCGACGGAACCATTTCCCAGAGCGTAACGCTGAAAACGCTCAAAGAAAAAAAGCCCTGTAAACTCATACAAAAAGTCAATAACGGCAACAATCTTCTGATTTTCGGTATCCCCATTTTTGACAACCAGGGCAAAATGAAATACGTTGTGTCCACCGCACAAGATATTGCCGAGCTCAGTTCCATTAACAACAGTCTGCTGGAAGAAAACTACAACCTACAGCACGAACTGAAAATCCTGTCCAAATTGAAAGAGGATTATATGTCGCTCCAGGATACAATGTACGTCGGAGAGATTTATAAACAGATCGTCAATGAACTGATCCGCATAGCCCCTTTGGATATTATCATCCTGATTCAGGGAGAAACCGGAACAGGGAAAACCGGCATTGCCAAAATGGCGCATCAGTTCAGTAAATACAAAAATGGACCTTTTATTAAAATCAACTGCGGCACCATTCCGGAAAATCTTTTTGAATCAGAGCTTTTCGGTTACGAAGAGGGTGCCTTTACCGGCGCCGCCAAAGGAGGGAAAATCGGCAAGATTGAGCTGGCCAACAACGGCACACTATTTTTGGATGAAATCGGTGAGCTCCCCTTGTCCATGCAGGTCAAACTGCTCGATTTTATTCAGGAAAAGACCATCACCCGGGTAGGCGGACATAAAAAAATCACCGTCAACACCCGGATCATCGCCGCTACTCACCGGGATCTCAAGGCCATGAGCGAAAACGGCAGTTTCCGGCAGGATCTGTACTATCGCCTTGATGTTTTCCCCATTCAGATACCGCCGCTCCGAAAATGGGGCGATGATATTTTGCCCTTGGCTCAATTCTTCCTCTACAAATATAATAAAAAATACAACGTCCAGAAATATTTCAGTAAGGATATTACCGCGCCATTAAAACATTATGACTGGCCCGGAAATATCCGGGAAATGGAGCATCTGATCGAAAGGCTTTATATTCAGGAAGAAGGCAGCCAACTGACCGGAGCGACCTTCTCTCGGCTCATTGATAAAACAGAAACCGCCGCGGAAACGATCCATTGCTCCGATATTGTACCAATGAAAGCAGCCAAAGCCGAAATTGAGAAACAACTGCTTCAAAAAGCATATAAAATCTACCATTCCTCATACGAAGTAGCAAAAGCTCTGGATATTGACCAAAGCACAGTGATTAAACTGAAAAAGAAACACAATCTGTAACCATGGTTTTACTCAAATATTCGATGATTTTTTTCATCATACGTGATGATTTTTTTCATCAGTTGTTTTTCTTGGAATTCATTTAAAAAATCCATACAAAGTCAGCAAGGTGATGATTTTTTTCATCACCTTGCGTTTTTTTCTAAATGTGCTTTCATTCTTTTTAACCTATTTTAACAGGCATTTTAAATAATTTTTCGTTTCTCTTATTATTGGCACGGTTTTTGCATTATTTAAAAGCATCAAAGAAAAAACGAAGGGAGATTTCAATCATGGCTAAAATTCTAACACGCTACGGCGATAACTACATTGCTGAAATGACCGAAGAAGAAATCCGTGCCGATATTGAAGACGGTACGCAAGACGCAGCGGACCGCGCCCAGATCCCGCCGATGACTCAGGATGAAATGGACTACCTCTATGAAATCATCGCTTGTCCGCAGAAAATTGTTTCCGTAGAACCCGGCAAAGAAGTCGTTGTTTCTTTCGATGCCGGTACGTTAAAACTCAGTGTCCGCAATGGTATCCCCATGGATCGCCTCCAGGCAATCCTCACGCAGGAACGCGCCCTCGCTTCCGACAGCATTGAACTTTGCCATGTGGATTACAGCTACAAACCCATCAAACCCATTATTTCCGAAGAACGTCAGGCCATGGAACAGGCCCAGCTCATGACAACCCTTCCGGTAATGTACGGCGCCATGCCCAACATGGGCCTCTACACCAAACCCGATGGCCCCTGTGAAAACTGGGCAGAACTTCTCCCCGCGGGAAGAATCCCGGAAGCCCGGGCCGCTCAGGAAGAAGCCATTGAACATGCCATCAAAGATATTGTTTTTGTAGCCTCCAATATGATCGAAGCCGGCGCCGACGGCATCAACTTCGATACGGTGGGCGCCTCCGGTGACGCCGATGTCAAAGCTTCGCTGGAAGCCGTTCGGATTTTAAAGAAAATGTATCCCACCACCGGCTTTGAAGTCGGCATGGCCGGAGAATTCAATCTCGGGATGCACGGCCAACTGAGTTTTGATGATGAAATCATCGCCGGTCTCTATCCCCATCAGCAGGTTAAAATGGCAGAACGTGCCGGTGTATCCATTTTTGGTATGGCCGTTAACACCAACAGTTCCATGTCTCTGGCCTGGAATCTGGCCCGTGTTGTCACCTTCGCTAAAGCGGCAGTCAACGCGGCGGACATCCCCGTCCATGCCAATGTAGGTATGGGTGTCGGCGGTGTTCCCCTTTCCGTTATTCCTTCGGCCGATGCGGTTTCCAGAGTAGACAAAGCTTTAGTCGAAATTGCCGGCGTCGACGGATTGTAGGTAGGCGCAGGCGATACCTTCGGTATGGCGGTAACCCATGAATCCACCGCGGGTATGGGCGGCATAAGGAGTGCCGGCGACCTGGTATACCGCATGGAACTTCAGGGTTATAAAATCAACGACGCGAAAAAATATGTAGCCGAAAAATTAGGCTGCCCCATCGAAAATCTGGCGGACTGTGCCGAAATGAAAGATCTCAGGGAAGAACTGAATATCGGTACCACCCAATCCAGACCCGATGCCGCCGTTGGCATGGAAACCAAATTCCGCATTGCCGATATTCTCGGTATTCCCATCAACAGCGTCAACCGCTTCAAAAAAGAAGCCGGATTGCTGTAAGCAAATAAAAGAATTTTATCAGGGAGGGATAAGATATGTCCAAAGAAACATTAATTAAAGAAGCCATTGACTCCATGATTGCTTATAATGAGACACAGGCTCTCGATATTATGAACCGCGCCATCGCCGAAGATTGCGCTGTGGAAGTACTTTCCGAAGGGTTTTCCGCGGGGATCCGCGAAGTCGGTGACCTCTTCGGCAAAGGCCGGGTGTTCCTGCCGGAACTGATGCTCGCCGCCGATGTCATGCAGAAAGTCAGCGACCTTCTTGACGCGGAAATGGCAAAAAAAGGCACCGTCACCGAAAAGAAAGGTACGATGATTCTTGCTACGGTACAGGGCGATGTTCATGACATCGGCAAAGGGATTGTGGCTTCCCTCATTAAAACCCAGGGCATTGAAGTCGTGGACCTCGGCCGTGACGTGGCCGCGGAAAAGATCATTGATGCCGCGGTGGAACACGACGCTCAGCTCATCGGTACTTCGGCCCTGCTGACCACCACCATGGCCGAATGTAAAAAACTGGAAGACCTGCTGAAAGAAAAAGGCTACAAAGGCCGGTTCAAAACAATGATCGGCGGCGCACCGGTAACAGAACGTTTCGCCAAACGCATCGGTGCCGACGCTTACGGCGAAGACGCGGCCGAAGCCGTGGAAAAAGCCCTCGCTCTTCTCGGATAAAATTATTTGTATCGCTGCCGGATAAAACCGGCAGCGATACAAAACTACAGACAAATGGTTTACAAATAAATACAGAATGGCAATGTAAACTCCGATTTCTTAACAGAAATAAAAAAATCTTCGGCAATATAAACTTATTACCGTCCGCAAGAAAGGAGTTTTACGATGAACACATTAACTATTTTTCTGGGATTTATCATTTCTGTTTAAAAATGACGAAGCAAAATCCCGTCTCTAAATACCAATAAAAGAAATCAACTCATCCAAAGCGGAAAAAATCGCCTGAAATAAAAAAATACCTCCATAATTATTTAAAACCGGGTACGGATTCCGCTGTTGTCAAAATTGTATCCAGGGAAACCACTGAAAACGGTTCTCCAACTAAATCCATTCCGGAAGGAATATCCCCCAAGATCCCTTCCGGAATATTTTATTCCATAACCAGTACAGAAAATAACAAACGCGATGACAAAACAGCAACTCAAAACTTATTTGGAAGCGGATGGAGAAAAAATCAAAATCGGCGGCGCCGAAATAAAAACACGCGGCAATGCACAAAACAGATGAAACAGCTGATCTTGTATGGATCAGCTGTTTTTCTTCGTTGTCTTTTGTTGTATACGGTAAGACGGAATCAACGCCAACAACGGATTCATATCACTTGAAAAGGAAGGATGTGTTGCCGTCGTTTCAAAAGAAAATTTTTCAACCGACGGCAGAGAAGCATCAAAATAGATTTTTTCCGCCGGAGCGCTGTACTTCACTGAGGGCAGAACAACTTTCTTTGCCGCCGAGGAAGACCTCCTTTTCGAAGAGGAAGACGATGATTTTCGCGAAGAAGCGCTTTTCCCACTGGAAACGGAAGCCATCTGAGAAGTATATGCCCCATCATTTTTCACCGTTGTACCGTTTTCAAAGTCAAAATAAAGCGCCGGATCCACATAGCGTCCGTCTTTTTTCACTTCAAAATGCAAATGCGGTCCTGTAGAGTTACCGGTATCCCCCGACAGCGCAATCGCGGAACCGGCATTCACCGTATCCCCTACTTTCACGCCAATATCCGAAAGATGGTTATACGTCGTCTGAGTACCGTCCCCATGGTCAATCACAATGCGATAACCGTAACCGTTGCCCCAGCCTGCAAAGGAAACGGTACCTTTTTTTACCGCGGATACCGTCGTTCCCTCGGGAACGGCCAGGTCGATGCCACTGTGACGGTGAGTCCCACGATCCACACCGTAAACCGAAGAAACGCTGAAATCCGAAACAGGTAAAACACTTCTCGAGTTATACATTTCCATCCAACGGGAGGCCGAAGCACTCACCGGCTCAGAAAATTTCTGTATTCCGGAGGACGATAAAACAGGTAACGTAATTTTTTTTGCTTTTACCTCTTTTTTTTCCGATTTTCCGGCAGTGACATCGTTTTTCTTCTGATTTGTCAGATCAATCCTTTTCAAACCTTGAGGCGATTCTGTTTTCGGAAACAGCGTCTGTTCATACAATTCCCGGTTCAGCCGCTGGGAAATACTGCCTCCGTTTTTACTTCCCGAAGAGCCTGTCTTTGCAGAAGACGTACCTGTCGCGGAGCTCCGGCGGGATGCTGATTTCCCTCCGGAGGCCACTTTCTGAACGCTGCGGAGAACCGCCTCTTTTACCGACTGTATTTTTCCTTTTTTTGCCGCCATCTTATACACCCTTTGCTTTGGCAATCAATTTTTTCAACAGAGAAGAATCGTTGAGGTATTCCAGAGCATAAATTGCCGCATTCCATAAATTTTCCTCATCCAGCCGGGAACGGTCATCACTGTACTGCTGTTTTTCAAGTTCCACCTCATTTTCGTAATTCTTCTGCGCCTGTTCCGTATCGGACCTGTAATCCTGATATTGGAGATCATCCGTAAACTGACGATAACCGAAATCGCGGTCGGCATTGTACTGCGAAAGCGCATCCCGATACTGGACATAATCATCGTTACGCAATGCCCGCAGAAGATCCATCTGATCATAATCCAGACCGATTTCGTCCAGATAGCGCTGATAATTCCGGTCTTCCGCCGAAGAAGCCGCCTGCAAAGCATTAAGCAAAAGCTGCTGCCGGGCCGCTTTCTGATCAGACAGCGCCGCTTCCAGCTCCGGCAGTTTGTCCGATAATTTCGTCGCGTAATACTGACCGGCCTGGTTTGCCGCGGTCACCGCCGCCGTCGAAGGGATGCCTCCGGTTAAAGCTGAGGCCGTACCCATGGTATCCGCTACGGCTCGCTCTCCCTCGCGGCGGTACTGTTTGGCGTAAGATGCGAACAAATCATCTCTTTGCCCGTCATCCCCCGTCGACGCATCTCTTTCCAGCTGCGCCAGTATATTCTTTTCGGTATCGCCGTAAGCAGAAGAATATTTCTCCCGCTGCATTGTTTTATCCAAAAGCGCTTTTTCCTTTTCACCGTAATCATCCTGAAACGAAGGCGCGCTGCCGGCGTTGTAATCTGTCGGCGAAAGATCATTAAGATAAAACTTACTGCCATCGGTGCCACCGGAATAGCCACCGTACTGCTGCCTTGTCCGCTCCGCCTGTAAATGGGACAGAGCCCTGGCATCATCACTGGTGGCATTCTGATAATCGTACCGGCTTTGCAATACCGTCATGCCGGCATCGGGATTCTTCATTGTCAATTGGCGGTCTGCCTGAGACATGGAATCCAGCAATCCGTATGCCGACGCTTTTTTCATCACATCCTCATAAGTATAATGATAATCTGTATTCATAATTCCTCCTTTATAATTCACTGCCGGGAGAATATTCCACCGACAGAGAATGAATACGGCCGTTTCCTTCGCCTTCGATTTTTAAGCGGAAATGATCACAGCGCTCCGGAATAACCGACAGATAACAGGAACGCGTTCCCCCACCGATGAGGGGAGAACCTACCATAATGTAGGGATTGTCATCGTATGAAATCCAGATCTTCATCGACGCGCCTTCAGAAAGACCATAGCGCAGCTGCAATTTCGTTACCGCCTTTTTATCCGGTGAATTTTGAATAAAGTTTCCAAATTCCGCTTTCCATATCACCGCAGACTCTGTTTCACCGGAAAGTCCCTCCGTATCGCCGGCAGCGGTCATCAGATCCGTACCGTTCACCGCCATGTAAAGAACACCTCTTCGCGTCCAGAAATCCATAACATTGGCATCATCTTCTTTATGCCAAAGTCCCCGAACCGTATCGTAAACAAAAAAATGACTCAAACCGGTCCGGTCTTTCATAGAAACGTAGTATTTCATACCGTCACTGCCGCCGACCCCTTGATTATAGCGGACACCACCGAAAACCTCATTCAGCGAAGTCGGAACACCACCGCCGTAACACATCACGCCGGAAGACGAAAGATAAAAAAGCATTTCTCCGGCGACAGCCAGGCTTTTATGACTGCCCGCCGCGACTCCGGCGGACATCGAAGACACAAGGGAAAAATCTGCAGGTTTGGAGCCATAAAGTTTGAAAATACCGTCTTCTTTAAAAAATACAGGATAACCAAGATACGTATAGCAGGCCGTGAACAGTCCCGGACTGCCGCTTTCTACTGAAAAGCTGTCAGTGGAAAGGCCATCAAAAACATAAAAATTGAAAGGATCCCCCAATTTGGAGCCGTAAACGGTATCACCGGAGCATCCCCATAGACGGTTATTTGCCGTACAGACATAATCCAAAGCAGGAACATCCCGGGTAATCGTCACCGACGATTCTTCGGCATCACATAGAATCTCACGGAAGGAGAGGACGATTCCGGATTCCCCCTCCGCCGTCGGCAACGGAGTTTCCGTCTCTCCCGACCGGGAAACCAGCGTTGTCCCATTCCAAAGGAGAGAGGAACCGCTCTCCAGAGAAGCGGAAAGCGTAAAATACTTTACCACGTCACCGGCGGAGAAAGTATATACACCGGCCGTCAGTGTTTCAGTCACCGCATAAATCCAGTGATGCGTCACATCAAAAAGATATTCATAAAAGCAGAGGCTTTCGCCGTGAATTTCACGGATCACCGCCGTCAGGTTATTCTGCGGCCTTTCAACACATCCCCGGATCGTCACGGCATCGCCCTCAGAGAAATAATCGGACCAGGAAACACCTTGGGCAACAATCGTATTGCATACAGCTTTTTCATCGTATAATGTTCCCTGTGCCCGAAATACCACATCCGCCGTTACTTCCGGTTCCATGGTTCCGAATTCCTTTTCCAGAAAAGCCCAGCCGGTACCGTTCCAATAATAAAGATCCGCGGCGCCGGTGTTTTCCACGGCATAAACATCACCGTAAGACGGTGTTGAAATACTTTCCTTCAATAAATCCAAAGAAGAAAAAAACGCTTTCGCCGATAAATTCAGATACCGTTTATCCGGAAAAATCAAAAGACGCTGACCCAGCACACCAAAGGTTTTCGGAGAATCCGTCACCTCACCGACAATCCGGTCATTTTTATAGAGCTTAGTTCCGTCAACACAGCAGAAATCGTCTCCCACAGCCGTACAGCCGTTGCATTTCGTCCATTGAGCTACTTTAACCCTGGGTTTTCTGGGACCAAGCAGTGGATAATCGTCGGATGACAAATTCATCATATCGTAAAGCGTGCCGTCGTAACGGCCTTCGGTATGCTGATAACCGCCAAAAGCCGTTTGTACCGAACGAGAAATCCCATCGGCATAAGGTAATTCAGGCAAGTGACTCATAATCTGTTTCCTCCTGTCTGAAATCACAAAAAGGAATCAGCGCTTCAAGCCACTCTCCCCTCACATTGGAAGGACGCGGCACCGATATAAGCGGCTTATCCGCCACTTCCGTTTCCTCCAAAGCCCGGTGGCACCGTTGATATTCCAAACGGCTGTCTTCATCGGAAAAACGAAAGCAACCTTTTTCATCAATGGACACGGTACCGTCATCTTCTTTTTTGCCGAACCGTGCCACCAATTTCATTTCTTCGCGACAAAAAAACTCATAATCCGTTTTCATCTCCCGCATCAGATGAACCAAGGGATAGATAAATGAAAAATCCCAGTCGGATTTCATCATTTCAGCCAAAGCCCGATAGGCCTTGACCGTTTGAAGCAATTTCATATTTCCTCCTTAAGATATAACGTTTCCGTTCACCATTACCGTACCGTGAAGAGAAATCGTACTCCCGGAACTGCCGACCTCAATTTTCTGCGTCGTCCCGGCGGCGGAACCAAGATAGATTGTTTTTCCGTCTTTCGCGTCAATCGAAAGATTATGAGAGCTCTCTATGCTCAGAACAACTTCACTCAGCGACGCGAGAAGCAAACGTCCGTAACCATCATACCGCAGACTTCCGCAGAGCAAATCACCCACCGGATCATAAAAAGCAACCCGTCCGTTATCAATCCTTACCTGCGAAATGGCAGAAACAGATGTAAGGGTGGAGCCGGTAATTTCCGATCCCGAGATACTTACCCCCTGAATATCAACAGCGGAAATCATACCTGTTTTAATATTTCCGCCATTGATCACAGTAGCACCGTTCTCCTGCAAAACAGAAAAGACAAGATTTTTCAGATCCAATGTTCCCGAAGCCAGATCCACCGATGATACAACCCCGTTCTGATCCGTCACCGAAAGCGAAATACCATCCACGGTCTGTTTCAGCTGCGAAACTTTCTGATCCGTATCATAGAAGGAAAGCGTCAACTGTTCCGCTGTCAGCTGAAGTTCCGAAAGGCGCTCCTCTTCATCCTCAATTTTACCTTCAATCTCTTTCGTAAACAGTGTTTTCATTTCCGAAACCGCTGTATCGTTCATATTTTCCATACCGAGATTCCGAAAAAGAAATGTCAATTGTTCCTGTAAGAGAAAAAGATAATCCTGAACTTTTTTTAATGCCTCTTCTGAGGTGCTCCCGGATAAATCCGGAAGCTTTCCAAAATCCTGAAAACACGCCATCAGAAGGCCTTCCTGTTCGTGGGATTATTCAGAATACCAAATGTTACCAGCAATTCCAGAAAGGCACAGATTCCGTGAGACACACTGTTCGAGAAATCGAGATCAATCACATCAAAAAAAACAAGCAGAGACAGGATCTGAGCGACAAGAGAAGTCCAAAATACAGGGCTTTTCAAACGATTCTGCATGGATTCATTCATAACGCGCACCTTCCTCCATTTTTTCTTCCATCCGACGGATTCTCATTTCCGCCCGGTACATTCGTTCCACTAAATGATTATGTCGGTCCACTTTTTTCTCCAATTCCCGCAATCGGGTGGAAATCGCTCCGTAAAGGCAGCCAATGGACACGGCATAAGCTACAATCTGTATCCATAATTGTGAAGTCACAATAAATCACCTCTCACCTCCGGCAAAAGCCGGAGATTCTTTCTTTTATTCTTTCTTGATCATCTGCCAGAAGCGGTATAATATCGCCGCAATCTGTTCCCGGGTACAAAAGGACATATAGTTAAACTCACCGTTCCCATCCCCGAGAATCAGCTGATTTGACTCGGCCCAGCGACGTTCTTTCTCGCTCCAGGAAGATGCGGCCTCGCCGGCCCGTTTTTTCAGATATACATCCATCATTTCATTGAACTGCTGTTGTGTCATATATTCATCCTCCTTTGATTCATCTTCAATCTTCAACGATTCCACCTGACTCTTTTGGATTCCGAAATAGCGGTAAAAATCATTTCCCACGTTGCCGGAATATCCTTTGCGCTCATCGCCGCGGTACGTTCCGGAACCACGCATATCCACATGAACCGCGCTCTCGGAAATGTAGGCGACGCCCTTGAATCCGAGCGTCTGGCAAAGACAGCAGATCAGCTTACCGGAAACGGTTTTTCCGTTTTTTCTTACGGAAATATCCGCCGCGGTGCCGTATATATGCTGAGACTTTGATGCTCCGCCGATCTTTTTATTATAGGACGGAGAACGGTAACCACTGTTGATATGAATCGTAAAGCCGCCGTAAGACCTTAATTTTTCAAGCTTTGCCATAAGCTCCGTACTGTAAAGGACTTTGTCACTCCCATCCTTACAGGCCATTTCAAGTAAAACGAAATGAGGCGAAATATGAAAAACGCGGCCGGCTTTACTGAGATATACTGTTTTAACTGACAATACAAACTCCTTCCCTGAAATTACCGTTCTTTGATTTAAACATGAAAACGGTATTTCATTTCAATTACGGTTCGATTTATTCTATTCCTCTCCCACCGTTTTGGACACACTGTCCAAAAGAACGCAAACAAACCGTTTTTATTTAAAACCCGCTCTGTTTATTGTCACGATACGGTTTCTTCTACCGTGGGTTCCTCTCCCCATACCGACAAAACAGCGGAAAGATAGGGCTCGGGAACTTCCTCCGCAAGCTCTTCTCTGCCTCTTTCACTGTTCATATAAGCTTTGGCGTGGAGTTCGCCCATATGGAGAGCTTCGCCGTCAACTTCAATGTACTGCCACATTTTTACGGTTACACTGTCTTCATTCAAAACATCCAGACTGATTTTATTTTTAATTTCCATTTCATACTCCTTGATCAACTTGTCCGATATACGCCGGAAAATTTAAGTCTCCCTACATTTGTACCAACGCTGGTGTTAACCAGCCAATTGTATGAATCCGCACCATTCGGTGTGCGGACTCTTACGGCTGAACCATATGTATGAACAGTAGGAGCAAGATCACTGTTTCCACCTAAACTAAGAACTTGATACCCTTCTACCAATATAAGACCATAATTGCCGTCGCTTGCATAAGGCAAACCACTGATCTGAGCATAATTACCACCTATGTTTGATATACCCGGTGCAATATCACAGTGCACCCAAACAAGACGACCTATTTTCACATAGTAACCATAATTCCACTTTGTTGTATAAGTCGGTGCAGAACCTTCGAAGTTCGTCAATGTCGGCGTCCAGGTTCCTACTTCACTTAAATTATTCGCAGCAGCATTTGCCGTTGTCGCTCCGGTGCCGCCGTATGCAATTCCCAAGGCACCAGTGGTACTGCCTAACCCCATAGCGCTTCGGGCAGATGCCGCCGAACTCATGGTAACGGCGGAAGTTCCGTTCCCACGGAGAAAATAGCCGCTGGTGAGGGTGGATCTACCGGAGCCGCCGTTGGCCACGGGAATCACGTCCGCACTGCCGAATTTCCCGTTAAGAAGCGTATCTGTTTCAGACTTTGTATAGGCTTCCAGCATCGCCGCGGTAATGTTCACATCGGCGGTCAGCGGCAGATTATTAATCTTTCGGGAGGACGGCACCGCCGTAGCGAGAATCGTATTAAATTCCGCCTCGGTCCCGGTGTAACCGGCTTCCGCCGCCGCCTGATAGGCGGATTTTCCCGCGGCGCCTGTCGCGCCGGGAGAGCCCGTGTCACCTTTCGGTCCCTGAGGACCTGTGTCACCGGTATCACCCTTGGGACCCTGGGGACCGGTTTCACCTTTCTCACCCTGAGGACCTTGCAATCCTTGTAAGCCCCTATCTCCGGTGTCGCCTTTTTCCCCCTGAATACCTTGGGGACCCCGGGTTCCGCTCATATCAGCGACAAAAATATAAGAAGAGTCCCCTTTCATATACATTTTCGCGTTATCCTCGTCTTCCGTGCTTCCGGTATTGATCACAGCGAATCCGCCCAAAGGAACGTCATCCGAAATATAACCCGCGTTCATCGCGGAAACCGAATCATATACTTTGGAAACGGTAAATGGATCGCCTTTTTCACCCTTTAATGCAGCCAGCTGTTCTTCCGTGAAATCTCCATAGGTAAAGGCGTCCCCCTTTTCACCTTTCAAAGTATCCAGCCACTCTTTTTCCGTACCGGAAAAACCATGTTTCACGGCGATGGCGTAAGCGGAAACATAATATCCCCGGACCGCGCTCTCACCGTCAGCAGGGCGGTAATTCTGAGCGTACCAACGGGTAAAGCAATCGAAAAAAGAATTGAACAGAGCCATGGAATTTTGATATTTATTGTATTCCCCATTGGCAAAATCAATCATCGCCATCACATAAGTATAATAAATCTTTTGATGAGGAGCGGATACCAATAATTCCGTCGGACTTCCGTCAAAAGAAACCGTTACCGTCCCTGTCTCACCCTCGGATCCGATTTTCGGGAAGGTGCCTTTCTCAAATTTTAAAACACATCCGTCACTACTGCATTCAATGATTTTCTTTGCCGATACGTTGTTGCCGGCATAATCCAAACATCCCGTCACCGTCAGTTCCCCGCCGGCATGAAAATCCGTCGGAGCAGGAATGATCATGGTCTGATCGTCCGGGAAAGAGACTCCTTTCCCTTCCCAGACCGATTCATAAACATAAGCGAGAATCGAAGGACCGGCAAAAAGCAATACATCGGTCTGCACCAATCCTTCCACTTCATTGAGCCACACCGTTTTTTCCGCCGACGAGAATGCATTGGGTTTCACCCGGTCCACAAAGTCCATCAATTCTTTGATAGTCATGGTTCACCCCCATAAAGAGGGGCAGCGTACTGCCCCTTCCTTAACTGCATCCAAGATCGGTGCCGCCGCTGATCCCGCCGACGGCAAAAGCGCGCCAATCGTTGAATCCCGCGGTAAAACGGGCATAACCGCGCCATACGTTGGCGTCGGTATTCTCGTCAATGGAAGAGCGAATATCCAAAGGTGTACGGTCGGTAAAGATCGCACCACCGTATTCGTTATTGTATTCCACATCCGCCACAATCCAGGGAGAAACGCCGCTGTCCACAAAAGGATTCAGATAATTCCAAATCAGCACATTCCAGCGGCCGAAGACATAGTTATAGCCGTTATTGGCCGTTGCCGGATCTTTATCGGCGCCGATGGCCGCGAAAACCGCCTTTTTCATCGCAGCGTCATTGGGAATTAAAATCGTATTGGGAACCACATTTACCAGATCGTTATTATCCCCTTTAAAATTCTGCATACGCGCTTCCAGATACGCCAAAGCATCGGCGGAAAACGCATTGGAAAACAGATTGCTCTGCGTCGCTCCCTTTACTTTGGATTTATGGGCTGTGTGGAACAGACACAAGCCGTCGGCACAGGTCGTATCAAACTTTTTGCCGCGGAACATCGTCGAAGAACTGCCGTTGATCGCCGCGCCGAAAAGAGCGGCGCCCAGATTTTCTCTGGTACGGTAATAGGATTTCACAAAACCCGCCGGTTTCTTTTTCAGATCCAGCAATTTGCCGTCTTCCATGATTTCACGGGAGATCGCAAAAGAGTTTTTCCAGGTAATATGCTCCAGCGTTTTACTGAAGCCCTCTTCCATGCCGTCCACGGGATAAGCACCGTTTTCACCTACAGGATCAAAACCGTCCATCGCCGTAAGTGAAGTGTACTTTTCCGCCCAGTGTTTCGATTCGTCCATCATGAAAATTTCATTAAGGATGGATTTTTCTTCATAAGCCTCGGCACGGCTCTGAATCAACATACGAAGGGGAGCCTGACTTTTGCCGTAGATGCTGTCATTCAGACCGCTGCCTTCGGAAAATGTAATATTTGCCATTGATATTTCAAATCTCCTTTCTTATTTTACAAACCGTCCGCGTACCGTTGCGCCGGCGTCGGTACTTTCCACCGCCGTCAACAAAAAGACTTTGTCCGTGGAAGCGTCGCCATCGATAAACAGACCGGTGGTATCCACATCAATCGCCGCGCCGGCACCGAGCGTTGTCGCACCGTCCAATTCCGATTCCCAGATCTGATCTTTCTGAATTTTTACCACGGGAATCAATGTACCTGCGGCCACGGTGGCCTCTTCCTCCCTCATACAAACGTAACCCGGCGTTTTCGAAACCTCCAGCTGGCCGCTGGCAGAATCCAGATTCAAACAAAGTCCCGCTCTGGGACGCAGAGCCTCACAGGGAAGATACTCCCACGCGGGTACTCTGCCGTCATCGGTACTATATAAACGAAATGCCATATGTATCATCCTTTCTTATTTTTTCAAATGAGCCTGATCCCTGCGGTAGAATTTTCGGATTTCCTCTCCGCTGGCTTTGGGCATCAGGCGTTTAAATTCAGCCATCACATCACGGGGAACAACGGTTTCCCCGCCACCCCGGGGGCCGACGCCAACCAGATGTTCCTTGCTTCGCAAACGGTTTATCGCTGTCTGTTCGGCACGTTCCGCCGCCCGGCGCTGATATTTCTCCGCGTTGGCCAGATAAACGGCGTCGGAAAGATCATATCCCCGCATCACTTTCCCGTAAATCGCGGCGAAGTTCTCACTGTCTGCAATATCCTCCAGACTCTGAACGCCGTCATCCCAGCGACGGATCTTTTCCAGCTCCCGTTGAACCTTCTGTTCCACCCGTTTCCGCGTCTCGCCCTGGAGCTCACCATGTTCCCCGGGAGCATTAAAATTCTTTTTCTCCGCCGCGGCACTGTCCTCCTGATAACGCTTTTTCCAGGCCAAAAAATCGGCTTTTGAACGGATCGCCTCATTGGTATAGGGATTCACCATCCCCGCGTCACGGAACAATTCATCCATTTCCTTTTCAGCGGCATCCTGCGCTTCCTTGCGCGCCGCCTCTGCCGACCCGGTAAGAACGGAAACATCCTCAACCTTCTCCGGATTCTGTACTTCCGTATTTTCCGCCGCCCGGTCTTTTGTTTCATTTTCAAGAGCAATGCGTTGAGATTCCGCCAAAGAATCTTCCGCCAAACTTTCCTCTTCAAAAACATCCGAGAAATTCGGTTCTGCCAATGTACTCTTTCCTCCTTTTCACCATCATTCTGTCTTTCTTCATTCTTTCTCTTTCTTCGGTTTGGTCACAGTGCCTTTTGCCGAAGATTTTTGCGCAAAAGGCGCTTCAACCTTCTGAGAACCGGCATTGCCGATACGTCCGGCATAGCCGTAACTACTCTTCCCTTTTTTCATGTTTACACCCCCTTTCCGTCAAACCTCAGCGGTTCCCCATGGAGGAGCCGAAAGAGCCTGTGTTCACCGTCGGCTCCGTTCCGGTGATCTCCGCCATTGTCCGCTGAATTTTTTCTTTCTCCTGCTTTTCCTGTAAATAGCGTTTTGTCTCTTCCGCGCAGGGATAGTGAAGTTCCGCCATTTTACTCCAAAACAGGATCAAAGTATCCAATGCCGCCGGATCGCCAAAGGCGCCCTGCTGCAAATTCATGCGCGTTTCCTGCCACATCGCTTCTCTGTTTACGGCAAGAGAAGCCGAAGTATCACAGGAAAATATAAACTGATCATTCCAATACCATTCACCGCTTTCATCCTGTTCCAGAAAATCATAGCGGTCAAAAGCGTCATACTGTAAATCACCGTTGAGGTTGCGGCTGGTTACCGTTCTCGGCTCATCGGCATAAGCCAGCTTGAATTTAAACATCGCCTCAAAAAGCTGGGCATAAGCCGCATTTTTCATAACCCGCTTGCTTTCCAGACGGCCAGCGGCCTGAGCGGCGGAAAATTCCTTGGCCTTCCCACTGGTTGCCGTGGAATCTTTTCGTCCCTGATAGCTGTCGGTAATCCCGATAATATTGCGGGCCTCTTCGTAAACCATGCTGTACAACGCCAGATCCTGCTGAACGTTGCCTTCCATGTCAAAGACATCGATCATCGCTTTATCGGCGGGATTCTCCAATCGGATATATTTCATATCCTCATTATCCGTACGGATCATAGCGTCCACCGGCAGCGTCGCGAAAGAGCCGGCCTTCAACAGCTTATCCAGGATTTTCGCCGCCAGACGATTGGAAGTATTCTGCTGATCCGTAATCTTATCCACGTCGCTGTCACCTAAAAGCTGTCCGAAAACAGAAACGCTTTTCTGTAAAATCACGGGATAAATATTTGGTTTATAAAATGGGATCCGCGTCGGTACCCATACGTTTTCCACTTCGGGAGCACCATCCTCACCGTATAAGCCTGTTTTTCGCTCTTTCATCGACGCGCCGGGAATCTGCACCCCGTGAGAAGAACAAAAAGGTGTCCATATTTCCTCAAAAGCATTTTCCCGTTCCTCAAAAACATCACCGCCGCAGTAGGGACAACAGGCATAGCCGCTTTTTTTCGGCTCCGATCTGAGAGGAAGCTCCGTTTTCCCGTCAAAAGTTTCCATCCACCGCGTATCTCCGCGCACCTCCGTGGGATGACAACCGTCACGGGAACTCTGTTCCAGAATTTCACCGCCAAGGGGTTCCGGCGCGCCGCAACGGGAGCATTGCCGCAAACGCCGGGCCTGATAATCTTCAAGATCTTCTAAAATGAAATCATTCACCCAGGAAAAGAGACCGATTCCCCCGGCTTTATTGCGGTAATAGGCAATGTACTGGGTTACCAAGCCATCCGCTCGACTTTCATCGCCGCTCCCTTTCACGCCAGGCTCATTCTCTTCCTCTTCGGAAACATCCACTTTATACCGACGCAGAATGGTTTCTTTTGTCTGCGGCAGTTTCAGAATAATGTAATCCATATCCTCCACCGCCGTATAGACGCCGTCCTGGGGTACCACCTGCTTGGGATGGAGTACCGAAACCGTCATTTCTCCCACCGTTTCATGTGTACGCAGCGTATTGTCCCACTCCAGTAAAAAGTAGGAACCGCCTTGAATCGGAACGGTACGTTCCATCATGTCATTCAGCGTCTCAAAAGGAATCCGATCCAGTTCATCCCGGAGCATATCCTCAATGATTTTCGCCAGGCGCTCGTCTTTTTTGCGCCGGGGCGTTACTTTCGGTGCCGGGATATTGGCATCCACCTGGGATTCAATCAGCTCCGATACGATATTCCGCACATGATACGCCTTTTTCTGTTTGTCACCGTCGGTACAGGGAGACGTGTCACGACAGCCCCGGAATAACGATTCCCTTCGGTCAAAGGAATCCGCGAACACATCATAGGCCTGCTGGTTCTCTTCCAGCCGCTCCTGCCACATTTTCAGTTTCTTTTCCGCCGTCGATTTTTTTCTTTTCATTTCCGATTCAACCTTTCCTTTCTCCGTAATCCGGGCGTCCCCATCGCTTCATCATTTCTTCCCGATCCTGTTTTCCTCCGTTCTCATAGTCCTCCCACATATCATCCGTCCAAACCACTTTCCGGGCCGGTTCCACATAAGTCCTCTGCTGGGAACGGGCAAATAGAGCGATGGCCAAAGCCATAATACAGTCATCATGAGCGCCGGCTTCGGCTTCGGGACGCATCGATTCGTTACGGACAAAAGTCAGCATTTCCTCTAAAGTACTCCGGTCATGGAGGATGGAAACATCTTCCCTCACCGCTTTGATCAGGTTGGCGATAATCACCGGCCGGGTTTTCATATCCGTACGAAAACCAAAAGAAGACCGTACCGCGTGGGTATAGTGATCAATGGTTTCCCGAAGATACTGCCGCGGGTAGCGAAGGCGCTCCAATTCCAGAACTGGGAAGGTGCTCCAGTTGGTCTCAATGGCGATAAGGGCGTTATTGAAATATTTTCCCAAACAAAATGCCTGATGAGCATAGAGATCTTCATCAATCTTCCGCTGACGGAAAGAGGCCGCCTGCTGAAGAGAGATGTTATCTACACACTGTAAAACAAAGCGGTCCGAACCTTCTCCCGCTGGGTCACCGCCGATCACATACGGCCGTCCGGGTTCTGGCTCGGCAAAAATCTGTACCGGCCCGTTTTCTTCTTCCACAAAGCGGATATTCTCAATGGTACGTCCGTCATAGTCATATTCAAAGAAACCGACACGCCGGGGTGGTTCCAGAGTCTGAAGACGTTCCGTCACCAATCCGGAGGGAAAAACCGTCTTACCCGTCACGCCCCATTGACCGAGACAGTAAACGGCGTAATAGTAAGAATCCGTCAGCCTGAATCCTTCCAGGACTTTTTTGGCTTCTTCGTCCAGAAAACGGTTATCATGATAGGTGCTTTCATGAACGGTAGCGTTTTCCGGCACTGTGTCAAAAAAACGCTTTTTCAGCCAGTGCAAAATATTCACAGGATTAAATGTCAGGATAATCTGCTTATAGTGTTCGGTCTCCCCCCGGAGACGGATATCCAGCTGATTGAAGTCACTTTCCAGAAGCTCACTGGCTTCCTCAATCCAAATCCCTGTAATATTGTAGATGGATTTCAATTTTTCCACATCATCCAGACCGGAAAAGAGAATTTCACTTTTAGCGTCCGGAAACGTAATGCGCATATCCGTATGATTGGCTTTGAATTTTACCTCGGAATAATGCTCCCTTATTTCCCCGATCAGCTGTTGAAAGCAGCTGTTCCGCAGCGTACGGCCGACCTTGCGGCAGACCAGAAAACGATGGTTTCCCTCATAAACCGCCCGTTCCAGAATTTTTCGCCCGGCAAAAACAGATTTTCCACTACCCCCGCCCCCTTTCAGCACCAGATAGCGGGAAGTATCCTCAAACAGCGGCAAAAAGGTCTCGTTGCTGGTTTCCGTCAAATATTGCTTTTTCATTGATGTACCGTTCTTTTCCAACAAATCCTCCCGCCGCTTCATCGGCGCTCCTTTCTTCTTTATACCGGACATCAGAATGATGATCCAACCCCTCTGTCCGATTCCGCTTCACAAAAGATGCTGCTCCGTTTTTCTTCCCGCCGCCTTCGTTCCTCTTCGGCGCATTTCCGGCACCAGGAGGACAAACCATCTTCTCTCATGGGATTCGGGGAAAAAGCGTAATCGGATTTCACTTCATGACAATGGGTACAGCGTTTTTTCACTACGATGATTTTGTCACAGCCATAAGCTTTCCGTTCTTCTTCCGTGAGAAACCGTACCGTCATTTCCGCCTTGGGCAGTTTTCTCCGGCTCGGTTTCAGCTCTCTCCCCTCCGGCGTGATATAATCATAAATCATCATGACGTTTTCCCTCTTTTCTCCGGCATCCACAGCCACCCAAAGGCATCTCTTTCCCACAGCCGCGGCATCCACCCTCCGGAGAAACACCGGTATTTACTTTTTCCCGGTCTTCCGTCAACAGTTCTCCCACAGAGATGCCGGTTTTCGCGGCGAATGCTTTTAACTCCCTCAAAGTAAAACCATCGGGGTCTTTTCTTCGGTGATACAGTGTACCCAGACTCACATCCATCGCGTCGGCAATATCTTTCATCGAGTAACCAAAACGCCGCCCCAAAGCGACGATATTTTCGTATACCGGCAAATTCATAGTTCCTCCTTACTTGATTATTTTTCAAGTTCATTCATAAAAAAACAAAGTGCGCAGAGGTACCCCGAAATAACGGGATAAGAGAACCGCGTCATGAAAGGACGCGGCGGCAAGATCCTGTTCCCATCGGCGGTAGCGGTATAACGAGACTCCCAGTTTCTCCGCGACATTCTTTTGGGAAAGATGTCTGGAACATCTCAGTCGTTTCAAAGCACTGTCTTTATATTTTTTCATGGGGATCGCTCCTTTCCTTTCGACGCCCCTATATTACTTGATTTTTATTCAAGTGTCAATATATTTTTAGAATTTTATTCTCATTTTTCAGAAACTTGAAATAATCACTTGATTTTCATTCTATTTCATGCTACACTATCGGTAACTTAACCCAACAGGAGGCATTCTCATGTACCTTCCGGAAAATATTCGCTATTTAAGAAAGAAACATCATCTCTCCCAGGAAGCCCTTGCCGGTGAATTAGGGTATAAATCTTTTACCACCATTCAAAAATGGGAAAAAGGCATTGCCGAACCTCCCCTTTCGGTATTGCTTCAATTAGCCAAGGCTTTTCAGGTCGATCTTGATGATCTCACCGGCACCGATCTTTCCAAAGGAACGAAAAAAAAATCGACACAAGCCGTTTCCATCCCGGTTTTGGGCAAAGTCGCCGCGGGAATTCCCATCGAAGCCATTGAAAACATCATCGATTACGAAGAAATCCCCGCCGATTGGATCAATACCGGAGAATATTTCGGTCTCCAGATCAAAGGCCGCTCCATGGAACCAAGAATCCTGGAAGGCGATGTCGTCATCGTCCGCAAACAGGAGGATGCCGATACCGGCGACATCGCCATTGTCATGGTCGATGGCTTTGAGGCCACCTGCAAAAAGATCAAAAAAAGCGATAAAGGCATCATGTTGATCCCTTTCAACCCCGAGTATGAACCGGTATTTTACAGCAACGATGAAATCTGCGCGCTTCCCGTTTCCATCATCGGTAAAGTCGTCGAGCTCCGCGGAAAACTGTAAAATAAAAAAAAGCCCCGGGACAAAACTTTCCCGCGAACTCATGCAAAAAGAACGAAAATCCATCTGTTTTTCTGAAATCAAGCACAAAAAACACCTTAGCTCATGCTAAGGTGTTTTTATTCATTCTGAGGAAATCAGTCTTTTCTGCGGAGAAACGCGGGAATATCAAGATCATCCACATCAAAGTCAAAAGATCCGGCGGAAGAAGATTTTTTCGGTTCTTCCTTCACTTTTTTATCATTGTCAAAGCCGGTGGCAATCACAATCACGCGGACTTCGTCATCAAGGGAAGGATCTATAGCCGCACCGAAAATGATATTGGCTTCTTTATCCGCCGCCGCTTCCACAATTTTCGCCGCTTCGTTTACTTCAAACAAGCTCAAATTGTTGCAGCCGGTGATGTTCAGAATTACGCCCTGGGCGCCATCAATGGAGGATTCCAGCAAGGGGCTGGAAATTGCCGCCGTCGCGGCATCCACTGCGCGGTTTTCGCCTTTGGCCACACCGATGCCCATCAGCGCACTGCCGGCGTCTTTCATTACGGATTTCACATCGTTAAAGTCAAGGTTAATCAGAGCCGGGGTACTGATCAGGTCCGTAATACTCTGAATCCCCTGATGGAGAACGTCGTTGACGATGGCGAAAGCATCGGTCATCGGCGTACGATTATCCACAATCTGCAATAATTTATCATTGGGGATGGTAATTAACGCATCCACCTGTTCTTTCAGTTCCGAAATACCGTATTCAGCCTGCTGAGCCCGACGTCTGCCTTCAAAGCTGAAGGGACGGGTCACAACACCGACGGTAAGAGCGCCCATTTCCTTGGCCACGTTGGCAACGATGGGAGCCGCGCCGGTACCGGTGCCGCCGCCCATGCCGGCGGTAACAAATACCATATCCGAACCGCTTAAAATTTCTTTTAAATCTTCCCGGCTTTCTTCAGCGGATTTACGCCCCATTTCAGGGTTGCCGCCGGAGCCGAGACCTTTGGTCAGTTTCGTTCCGATCTGTAATTTATCGTTGGCCGTCGATTTCTTCAAGGCCTGCACATCGGTGTTTACCGCAACAAAGTCCACACCATTTACTTTGTTCGCCACCATGTGATCAATGGAGTTGTTACCGCCGCCGCCGACGCCAACGACTCTGATTTTAGCAAACTGTTCGTATTCCATGTCTTCGAATTCCAGTGCCATGCAATTTTTCCTCCCGTTTTCTATCTGAAACTTTTTATATTAATATCCAAAAATATAAATGTCCTTATTCACTATTCTACAAAAAAATCGTAAAACCTTCCTGCTTTATTAAATTTTTTCTGAAATTATTCGGCTTCGGTGGTATCCCGTTTATTGACGCCGGCCTTGTCGTCGGCGGTATTTTT
>JBJDXI010000156.1:0-7302 GCA_051866595.1 Clostridia bacterium | reverse complement strand
TATCCTTGATCAGGTCAACGAGCTGAGCGCCGGCTTCTACCGGAGGAGTACCGCCGGCATAGATGTTGGAAATCAAAGTTCTGTCGGATTCCACGGTATCTTTGGTCGGTCTGTAAATGAGGTATGCGCTCATGGAGTTGGCCGTACCGAGACCGGGTCTTTCACCGATGAGGTTGAGAACGACATCGCAGCCGAGTTCCATACCGACTTCATCCATGACGCGGACGCGGCCGTTTTTCACGAAAACGGGAGTGCCGACGGTGATACCGGCAGCTTCAAGCCCCTGTACCAGAGGAGGAAGAATTTCGGGAATGTTGGTTTCGATGGCGGAGGAGCTCAAACCATCGGCGATGATGATCTGGACCTGAACCTTGGAAATGGAAACATGATTTCTCTGTTCATGGATCTGCGCATCTCTTTTGCAGATTTCATGAAGTTTTTTGCGGCCTTCTTCGCTGAGCTGGGTGCCCCAGTTCGGTTCGCGGAGGAAGTCGTCTTTGGTGGTAGCTCTGGTGGTGATGGTTTCCAGATTGTTCGCTTTAAGGAACTCATCGGAAACATCCATGAAAACAGCGTCCTGAGCAACGGCATGGTCAGCCTGGAAGCGGATCCATGTATCGGTTCTCTGTCTGGTGCCGCAGCGGCCGAGACCGATTCTGGCGTTGGTCACCTGTTTCATGGCTTCCACAGCAGCCATGTTTTTCGCGTTCAAAAGTGTGGGTTTGGAAATATCGGGAAGATCGATCACACCGTCTTCAACGCCGACAGCAGTATTGCCGCAGGCGGCCGGAGCGGCGCCGTTTTTACGCAGTTCGGCAAGGACCGATTCCACGATCAATCTTTCCATGTCATTTTGATAGTTAGCCATTATTCTTTCTCCTCCCCCTTATTTTTCAAAGATGGAAGGATCGCCGGCGAGTTCGGTCAGATGACCGTCTTCCATAAGACCCATATCTTCCATCCATTTTTCAAATTCAGGTGTAGGACGTAAGCCAAGAATTTCGCGGATCGAGGCGTCGTCATGATACGTCGTATCCTGATAGTTCAGCATGATATCGTCGCCGCCGGGAACACCCATGAAGTAGAAGGAACCGGCCATCGCGCAGAGCATGGTACCATTTTCCTGGTCGTTCTGGTCGCACTTCATATGGTTGGTGTAGCAGGGAGCAATCCCCATGGGAAGACCATGGACTTTACCCATGAACAAGTCTTCAATGTCCGCACGGACAACTTCACGGCCATCGTAAATGGTTTCCGGACCGATG
Source organism: Clostridia bacterium (assembly GCA_051866595.1). Lineage (GTDB taxonomy): Bacteria > Bacillota > Dehalobacteriia > UBA7702 > UBA7702 > UBA7702. Next base: position 6,037 of record JBJDXI010000156.1, on the reverse strand, counting down.
AAGCCGGATACGTTGTTAACCATGAAGGGCTGGAAATGGCGGCCGAAACCGTAAGTTCTGGCTTCCAGAGTCATTTCGTCAATACCTTCATCGGCTTCAAGGGATACTTCGGAACCCTGACCGGTTTCAAAATACATGAAGTTGGGGCCAAGGCTGTTGCCGCCCTGACGGCAGGCTTCTCTGGCGTTTTCAAGCAATTCTTTGCTGATACCGAAAGCGTCGTTGGTCGCTTCGGTACCGGCGATGCTCTGGAAGAAAACGTCGATGGGAGCGCCGAGTTCCTGAGCTCTCATCTGAGTGGTCACATGAGCCAGAACGCAGGCCTGAGTGGGAATTTTCCATTCATCCATGAATTCATGAACGGTTTTCAGTAGATAAGCCGTGTTTTCCGGATTATCTTCTACGGGGTTGATACCGATAACAGCGTCACCGGAACCGTAGGTGAAACCTTCTTTCATCGAAGCCATAATCCCGTTCACATCGTCAGTGGTGTGGTTCGGCTGGTTTCTGTAAGACATTCTGCCGGGGAGACCAATCGTGGTGTTGCAACGGGAAGGCTGACGAACTTTGGCAGAAGCGGTTACGAGGTCCAGGTTGGACATGAGTTTCGCGACGGCGGCAATGGCTTCACTTGTCATACCGCGGCCGAGGCGAAGGATTTCGTCACCACTGTGAGACAGGATGTACTCACGCAGTTCACCGATCGTATACCCTTTGAATTCGTTGTAGATGAATTTGTTGACATCATCGTAAATTACACGGGTAACTTCGTCCTTTTCGTAAGGAATGACCGGGTTTTCATAGATGTCTTCCAAGGTCATGCGGCTCAGCACGAGTCTTGCTGCGACTCTTTCCGTCTGAGATTCAGCTGCAATGCCTTGCCAGGTGTCACCGGCTTTCACTTCGTTCGCTTTGGCCAAAACTTCGGCGACGGAATGAAATTCGAATGTCCTGTTGTACATTTTTGCTTTCAGCTTCATTCTTTACTCTCCTTAACTTTATTAAAATTATATTTAAATTTATCAATATAATTTCCGAATGGAATAGAATTGAAGATCAGTCGCGGTAGCGAATATCTTCTTTGAATTTTTCGTCGATGTATGCCCGGAGCTCGGCAATACCCTCTCCGGTTTTTGCCGATACGCAGAAAATATGTTGCGGATCGGATACACACACGTTCCGGATAATCCCCTTGGCGCGTTCCACGTCGGCGCCTTCCCCGTCAATTTTTGTAACAACACCGACAGAACGGCGGGGGAAACCCGTGGCAAATCCCGGCGGAAACTGCACAAAATCACTGGTTGCGTCCTGAAGGAACAGAATCAGATCGGCTTCCAACGCCGTGGAGAACAGCGCACCCTTCATAAAAGGTGACGCCGTGAATTCGCCGGGCGTATCAATGGCGTTGGGTTCATATTTCATACTTTGGGTTTTATCTTTTTCCATGGATACGGGGCCGTCATGAAAAAGCGCCTTGATCAACGTTGTTTTTCCGGCATCCACCGTACCGGCCACCATAATTCTTTTGGAGGTTTCTTGTTTATCATTCATCTTGCCGTTCCCGGTATGTTTTCCGGTCCTCAATCCCGATAACGGATATCTTCCTTGAATTTTTCTTGGATATAAGCTCTGAGCTCCGGAATGCCTTCGCCAGTTTTGGCGGAGACCAGAAAGATGTGATCCGGATCGGATACGCACACATTGCGGATAATGTTTTTTGCCCGTTCAATATCGGCGCCGGGGGCATCGATTTTGGTGACAACCCCCACCGAACGACGGGGAAACGCCGTGGCAAATCCCGGAGGAAACTGAATATACCCCGTTGTCGCGTCGTGAACAAAAAGAATCAGATCCGCTTCCAGAGAGGTGGCAAAAAGAGCTCCTTTATGCCAGGGGATCGCCGTATATTCTCCGGGGGTATCAATGGCACAGGTATCATACCCCATACTTTGGGTTTTATCTTTTTTCATAGACACGGGACCGTCATGGAAAAGCGCCTTCATCAACGTCGTTTTCCCGGCATCAACGGCACCGGCCAGCATAATTCTCTTTTGAGGTGCTTTTATCTTCTTTTCGTTGCTCATTTTATTGCACCAGCGTCAGGATTTCGTCAGCGGTGAAGGCGTATAACCCAATACGTTTTCAAAATAATCACTGATTCCTTTCAGCGAGGAAATTACGCTTTCGACATCACCGGTCACCGTCAAAGCGCCGGTAAAACGATCAAGGAAACCTATTCGGACTTCCCCGGCTTTCGTCGCAATATCACCGGCGATAATCGCCGATTCCCCCGGTGTGATTGTCAGAATACCGACGGCGCCGTCATGGGGCACGCCGAGTTTATCATAAACATCATCCACCGGCTGAGCAATCACGTGGAGAAGGGTAATCTGTCGTCCGGGAACAAATTCCTGAATAATCCTTTGTTTCTCACCTTCGGCACTGCTGTCAAATACCATGCTCCCACCTTCTTTTCTACCTCATCATTTATCGGAAAAATAAGTCATTTATGACTTATTGAGTTATTTTTAACTTAATTCGCGGCATCCATAAAACCATGAAACCATGCCACGAAATCTTTTTTCTCGTTAAACCAATAATCGGGATCACCGGCCAAAACCACTTCCGGCGACTGCCATCCCCAGGTAACCCCCAGACGGAGGCCAATACCTACGGCGGCGGATTCAATCATATCCCCTTTCGTATCACCGACAAACAGTGTACGCTCTCCGGGATAATGCGCCATCACGGAATGAAGCTTCTTTTGCTTGCTGGTTTCCTTGTCCGCGCCGAGAACATCCTTCACCCCGGTCACGTTGAATTCCCGCAGGCGTTTTTCCACCGTGGCGGAGACATTCGAAGTGATGATATAGGTCGGATAAGTTTCACTCACCTTTTTCAACAAGGAAAAGATTTCGGGAAAAGGCTTTGTCTGATAGCGGCCATCGGTTTTGATCCGCGCGTAGATTTCCATGGTTTTGTCCAGAGACTCCTGGGAAACTCCGCGACCGAGAAGCTCTTCATAAAAATTCCCTTCGGAAAGCTTCGCCATATCCGCGGCATCCTTTACCGCGTCAACACCAACCTCTTGACAGGCCTCGATGTAATACTTTGTTTCCGTTTCCAAAGAATCCACCATTACGCCGTCATAGTCGAAGAATATCAAAGCCATCGCAATCTTTTCTCCTTTAAGTCAAAATTCGACCCATTATCATCATTTTAACCGTAACAATATCATACCGCAAGAAAGCGTATTTGTCAATGCCTTTTTTGAACGAAAAACCCAGCTAAAACCGCAGATGAGCACAAGGGAAGCGCGTCTTCCCTGCTAACGGGAGCACACCAAAGCACATCTCTTTATGTTTAATTTTTATCCCATCTTTTGTCGATGAAAAACAAATATTTGGATTGATTATTTTGCAGTTATTTTGAAATCATGATATTTTTTACATGATATAAAAAATATTTTTATATCATGCCACTGCAAAAAACACGAAGAATCCATCATTTTACAGACAATAAATACCGTGCTCCTGCCGTTTCGAAACGATAGAAATGGCGATTGGGCCAGAAATCAATAAATTACGCGTGCTCCGAAGACTTATTTCAGGATCCACGAAAAACTCTCCTTTCCCCTCAAAACGGGTGTTCGTTTTCAGACCACAACGAACTTTTCCCTACGGTAAGACATTACACACAGTCTTTTCACCATACATTATCCCCGCAATAAATAAAGCCTCAAAGCAATGAAACCACAACCCATACCGAATTCGCCGATCCAGTAGCTCACCTAAAAATGCTCGTCATGGACGCTCACACGGGAACCCAATCCCGGGCAGTACAGATAAAAAGGCGCGCCTATATGAACCTTACCGATCTGATTCTGCCACTTTATCGCCCGCTTGATCTGCTTATCAAAATCCCGGAGCATCGTCAGATAAAACTTCTGACGTTTGATTTTTTCATCAATGGTGTCAATCGGTTCTCTGTAATTCGCTTCCTGCGCTTCCAGGTTCGCACAGGTCAGCTTTTTGATGTCTTCCGTTTCCGCGTTCAGACAGTTCCGAGACTAAACCGCTACCATACGTTCCATCAGATCGACGCACTAAAGCAGAGACAGCCCTTTGTTTAACTTTCCAAAACAAAACGATGAAAAAGAGTAGAAAAGCAATCCCCTTCGGTACTCCCAGAACCAGCCAGGAATCGCGTGCGATCCGTTCCTAATAAGCCCGCCCGAACAGACCCCTCCCATAAGACATAAATCCACAGCGCAAAATAAGAAGTTTACAGCCCCAAAATCCGGCATACCGTAAACCACACATATCAGCACTAATGTCAAAGTACACAGGCACTATCCTCAAGAAACAATTCCGCCGGAAAGATATGGTTATAATGCCGGGGATCAAAAAAAGGACACCTCCCCTTACAGATGACTTTCAGAAGAGAATATCCACCCCCCAAAAAAAAACATTAAGGCAAAGCGTTTCAAAATGCAAACATTACTGCACAACACTGTTTCACCACGAAGCCAAACAAAGAAACGGTAAAATCACAAAAGGACCCAATCAAGTATACCAAAAAATATGATGAATCACAGAAAAAGAAACGACACCTCAAGAAGGCGCCGTTTCTTGTCTACAAACTGTTTCTTATGGTCTTATGACTTTATTTGCATATAATCCTATGGCTTCTTTTACAATAAGTAAAGCCGGAAGAGGGACTAATCTTCCGGCTTTAAAGAGATCTGTAAATTTTAAATGCTTATTTGATGTAACTGTTGATCGCGTCAAGGCCTTCGCCTACAGCATGATAATAAATCACAACGTTACCATTTGCATCGAGTTCATAACGAGCTTCTTCAAGCAAGCCATTTTTTTCGGCAGTCATAATCGCTTCGTTGATTTTATCAACTTTGCACATTCTGTATTTGCCGTATTCACCTTTAATGGCTTCATAAACCTGAGCAGCACAAGCTTCTTCTACAGTCGTAAAATATTTAAGAATAGCGTAGTTTAAAGGTCTCATTCTATCAGTCCTCCTCTTTCTTAAAGAGATCTAACGGATTCATAGCAATCAGCCAAATACCGAATACGATGACGATAGCCATCAACCACTGAACAACGGAGAGGCCCCAGCCTTCTTCGCCGCCGATCAGACCCATGAGGATCCAGCAGCAAAGAGGTACCCAGAAAGAGTACATAGCGTTGCAGGTCATACCAAGAGCGGCACCGCACATGGAGTTCCCTCTGTACCAGAGCATGAAGGAAAGACCACAGCAAAGACCAGCAGCAGCAATCCAGCCAACGGAAGCAGTATCAGTGAAAGCATCAGCCAAAAGGCCATAACCTTCACCAACGCCGTTACCGCCAAAAGCCAAACCAATCAGGGAAAGGACAGGAATCATGACGATGATGTTGGAGAGACCGGAGGTGATTTCACGGATGGTGATACCAATCTGGCTATCCATCATGCAAACGCCATAACCACCGATGGCACCTTCAAAGCCCCAACCGAGAGCGGCGATGAAAGCGATCATCATACCGATGAAAGCAGTCATGTTAACAGCATCGAAAGTGGTACCGGAAAGTACGCAACCAGCAGCGAAGCAGATGATGATACCGCAGACCATGCGGAAGTTCAGTTCCTGTTTCAGGAATACTCTACCGATAATCGCACCGCAGGGAGCGCAGAGAGCGGAAATAGCAGCGGCGATGGGGCCGGCCATGGTCAGCGCGATAACATAAGCGGTGTTAGCGACAGGACCGCCGGCAAGAGCGGCCAAGAACATCATGAGGCCGGGTTTGGTTTTGAAGCAGCGGAATACATCACCAAAACAACCTCTGATCGCGGAGAGAATCAGCATCCAGATAGCCGCGAAACTATCGTTGACCGCGCAGCCGACAGCACCTAAAACGTAAGTGCAGACAAAGGCGGAGATTGCGGCTTCACCGGAATAATACCAATAATCCCAAACACCAAGTAACATACCTTTGGTAAGGAAAGCAGAATAGAAACCATACAAAAGACCAGAAATAAT
>JBJDXI010000155.1:0-7326 GCA_051866595.1 Clostridia bacterium | reverse complement strand
GTGATGCCCAATTCCAACATCCCGAGGCCGTAAATGACATTGGCACCTGCCAAAGCCGGAAGCATCGCGGTGATGGTTTTTTCGTGAGAAGCCTGAGCGTCGGGAACTTTGCTGTCTGCCTACCCGCCCGCGACCCAGCTGGGAATACCGTAGAACTGCGCCAACTTCGCCACGGAGGCGTTGATCATGCCCAGTTCGGGGCAACCCACGGGGGAGCAGGTGTATTTCAGGTCCATAATCGAAGTGGAGCTGCCGTATACCACCGGCGCGCCTTTGACTGTGGCCTGAGAGAGAACGACGGAAGCCAAGGCTTCGGCGTTATGGGTCAGGAGCGTACCCGCCAGGGTGACGGGGGTGGTGCCGCCGGCCAACGCCATGGAGATGATGACAATCGGAATACCAAGACGGGCCGATTCCATGATCATCGCCGTGCTTTCCGGTACCAGCTGCAAGGGGCTGATGGGGCAAGTGATGGTGCTGTAAATGGGGTTCGCGCGATAGGCTTCTTCGCCGCCGGCGATATGACACATGACTTTATAGATTCTTCTCAGGTTTTCCACCGTACCGCAGCCCTGAACGATATGTTTGGAGCAGTTGGTGGTGTTGACCGCGACTTCATGGAGGGGTGCCACGGCGGCGGGAACATCCTGAGCCGAAACGGCACGTTCATGAATATCGATGGAGGGCAGATAGTCGGCCATCAGCGCGGCCTGCCCGCAGTCTTTTTTGGTGCTGCGGCGATACTCGCCGGTATAGAGATCGTAGACCATGATCCCTTCACCGAAGTTGGTGAAACCGGTGCGGTTATCTTCCAGCACATAGTCTTTTTTGCGGTTGCGGCCGGCCCAGTTGATGGTTTTGGGGGCGGTGCGGATGGCTTCTTCCACCACATAGTTGGGGAAGTGAACCACGCCGTTTTTCTTATCAACGATACAACCCACAGCAGCCAGCGCTTCCTGGGCATCGGGAGCGGTAATACCAATACCGACATCTCTTAAAATTTCCAAAGTTGCAAGGTGCAGAGTGTAAAGTTCGTCATCGGTGAACATATTGACACCGAAGCCATGTAAGCGGTTAATTCCAGCATGTATGTTTTTTCCCATGGTTTTTACCTCTTTTCTTTATTATTTTGCTTAAATTTTAATGATCCTTATATTTTATTCCACTGCTTCTCCCGCGTCTTTCTTCATTTTTACAGCGGCGTAAATCATGGTAACCGAAGTATAGATCAGAACGCAGACAACAAGCCATTTCAGTAAGGTAAGGGGCATGGATTTCACAACGAATACGGCGAATAATACACCGATGCAGCCCACAAAGTTCACGCAGATCCCGGCTTTTCTGTTATAGGTATCTTTCTTCAGCTTCCGGCTTTCCTGGATGAAACGTACGCCGGCAGCGGGAATCAGGAACGCGCAGGAGCCCATCATCAAGGGGAAGGAGACATCGGGGCTCAAACCGAGGAGATAAACGGTGGCCATCATCAAGGCGTAAATACCGATGCCGATGCACATGAGCGCGCCGAAGATGAAGGAAAGAATCCCGAGAATTACAAGTTTTCCGGCGGAAAGGCCGATGGCGGTACCGCCGCCGGGCATCAGACCAAGATTCCCCAGGGAAATGGTGATCGCCACAACAATCAGCGCGGCGCCGAGACCGTAACGAATGGCTTTAAGCGGTAATTTGCTGACGAAACCGGCGCCGACAAAAGCGCCGACGGTGGAGCATAAAACGGGAACGATGAGCGTGGGAATTTCCACATCAATGGTCGTTGTATATGCCAATGTCATAACAGCGCAGGTTACAATGGTACAAGTGTTCAACGTGCCGGGAATCTGTCCGTCAGGAACCGCTTTGGTTGCTTTGAACCAGGCACTCAATGTACCGTAGGAACCGATTCCGAGGGTATCAAAAAATTGAGTTACGATACCGGCAATAGAAAGATTGATCCAGTGTTTCCCTTTCAGAGACTCTTTATGCTGAATGGTGTCGTAGAGAAAATAAATCGTAAAAATGACTGTTACCGCGATAACAAGAATTTGAAAAATTTGAATTGCACTCATAGTTTTACTCCTTTACAGATAAAAAGAAGCGATAAACAAGATGATAAAAATGGATGAACTCGCAGAGATTATTTATATATTTATATAAGTGAGAAGTCGTTTGATCAGAATGAAATGCTGTTCAAACTTTTATGACAACAGTAGTTTTTCTTTATCCAAAGAATCCAGGACTTTTTTATTTCCCGTGTTATTTACGGTCAATGCAAGCCTGAACAACGGCGTCAACGGCCTTGATCCGATCTTCGGAGATGGGCTGGGGATGATGGTTGGCAAGAATATCCAAAACCAGATCATGAGCTCTTTCCGTAAAGGTCGATTCGGTCTCGGCCCAGTTTTCATAGATGGCGCGGTCGGATACATAGGGTTTCCAGAGTTCGCTGCGGAGATGTTTCATCGTATGGGGATGTCCGAGGAAATTACCGCCGTAAATCGGATCGTCCACTACATCGTTGACCACATCGACAGCGCAGGTATCGTCATCCACATCATAGCCGCGGATAGCGTGCTGAACGAGGGACGCGATTTCATTGTCGATGACAAGTTTTTCATAAGAAGCGATCAAAACGTTATCCAAAGAGCCGGAGGCGCCACAGACGTCCACACCGACGAGGGCGGGAATCAGCGTATTGAACATAGATTCAAAGGCGGCCTGAGCGTCGCTGATCTTGGAACCACAGCTAAAGCCCGTAATGGTGCTGGGAAGATCATAAAAACGCATCAGCTCGGCGGAAAGCGTTGCCGCGAGGCCCATTTCCGGAGCGGCCCAAAGACCCATGGCGGTGGACATTTCCATAAAGGTCACCCGGGGACTCATGATGGTGGGATGTCCCGGTTTTCTCAGCTGAGCGATAACGACACCGGCGAGAACTTCGGCATTGTGCATCACCACGGAACCGACAACGGTCATGGGGCCGGTAGCGCCGATCATGGGACAGGGAATATTACCGAAGGGCATACCGGAATCCACAATGCTGAGAATGGCTTCCGCGGGATCCGAGGCATATTCCATGGGGCTGATGGGTGAAACTTCCAGATACGCGATGGGTTTTTTGATCAATTCTTCTTTGCTGCCCACGGCGGCGGCGAGAACATTTACCACGTCTTCGGTTTCCTGGGCGTCATGGATGCAAACCCTAAGGGGTTTACTTGTGTTTTTCACCATGGCGGCAACCTGAATGGCGTTGGCGGCGTGTTCCGGAATCCCCTGAGCGGTCAGACAGGAGATAATATCGGTATTGGGAAGGGCATCGCCGATGCGGATATAATCTTCCAGATCCTGCAGCGATGTATTTCTTCTCTTTCCGGTTTCGGCATCAATCACAAAAGGAACGCCGACGCAGGTATGATTATACGCGTTCTTTTCGCCCCATTTGATCTGATACTTATCGTCCAGGCCGTAGGTCGTAAAGCTTTTGGGCGCGGTATTGATGGCTTTTTCCACAACATCTCTGGGGAAACGAATACGGCTGCCTTTGCCGCTGATGTCATCACTTACGTTCAGACCGACTTCCTTGCAGAAAGAAATAAATTTTTCCGAAGTACTTTTAATCCCGGTCTTTTCTAAAATGTCCAGCGTTGCATCATGCATTTTCCGTACATCGTTTTCGGAGCAATAATGCAATCTCATGGTGTCTCTCATTTTTAAACACCTCATTTCCTTAAGAGATTTTAAAATAGTTCAATTCCTGCCGCAAAACCACAATTCTAAAAGTCAGTGCACTTAGACTTTGCCTTTATATAGTGCAAATCCCGTGCCAAAAAATCAAACGGGGAAAACAATTTTAAAGAAAGGATCATTTTGCCTGCTCCACGAAGTAAATTGTCAAAAAATGCCGAGAATTTCCATTCTGTTACCTTACCCATCAAAGAACTTAATAATAACTAAAGTTATTAAAAATACAAAATGCCTATTTTTTAATAATAACAAAAGTACTCTAAAATAACTTTTGTTATCATTATGCATAATAAAAAAGAACGAAAAGACTCATACGATCTTTTCGTTCTTTTTTCAACTTTTACGATTCGGTTTTAACAAGGGCGCCGTTTTTCAGACAGTATCCGTGACGTTTTAAAATTTTCATCACCGCCGCCTGGGAAATGCCAAGCTGCTCCGCCACTTTATAAGAAGAGGGCTGCCGCTCATAGGCTTTTCTCACCATGGAGATTTCCAGCTCCTGCTTGGCGCCTTTTAAGGTCATCCCCTCTTCCGGCGTCAAAGCATTTGCGGAAACCGGTTCCGCGGGGATTTTAATATCTTCCGGCGGGGAAGGATTTTCCTGATTCAGGTTTGCCCGGACATCGGAAACGGAAATCACATCATTATCGCAGACAATCACGAGACGTTCAATGAGATGCATCAGCTCACGGACGTTTCCCGGCCAGTCATACTGCTGAAAAAACGAAATCACCGACGGTGCGAAAACTTTGCTTCGTCCGAAACGGGCGTTGTATTTTTGCAGAAAAGTATGGCACAGCGGTTCAATATCGGCGTATCGTTTACGCAGCGGCGCGAGATCGATTTTAATAACGTTCAAACGATAAAAGAGATCCCGGCGGAAGGTTCCTTGCCGCACCATGGCCATAAGATCGCGGTTTGTCGCCGCGATGAAACGGACATCCACGGGAATCCGTTCCACACCGCCGACTCTCACTATTTCCTTTTCCTGCAAAACCTCAAGGATTTTCGCCTGAAGAGAGAGGGGCATTTCTCCCAATTCATCAAGAAACAGCGTTCCGCCGTCGGCTTTTTCGATCCTGCCGATCTTTCCCTGACGGTTGGCCCCGGTAAAAGCGCCGGCTTCATAACCGAAAAATTCCGATTCCAGCAAATTCTCGGGAATATTGGCGCAGTTGATTTTCACAAAAAGTTCCGAAGCCCGATTGCTGAATTTATGAATCAGGTTGGAAACAACCTCTTTCCCCGTGCCGCTCTCCCCTTCGATGAGCACCGTGGCGTCGGTGGGCGCCACTTTCATGATATTCCGCAAAACATCCTGCATTTCAGGACTTTCCATCACATAGTTCCCCTGAGCGATAATGATGTTGCTCAATTCATTGATTTTGGATTCCTTTTTATTCAGTTCCCCGGTGAGCTCTTCCAAATGGGATAAAAGATCCTGAAGCTCCGCCACATTTTTTGACGTGGCCAGTACATTGGCCAAACGCCCGTCTTTGCTGTAAAGGGGAATCCCCGTGGCCAGCACCGTCTCGCCGGTATGAAGTTCCATCATCCGGTTGCACGTTTTATGCAAACGAAAGACCTCTTTGCTGATGCTGGAGGAAATGATTCCTTTTTTCTCCAGATCATCGACGTGCCAGCCGACAACCTCATGCAGTTTCACGCCGCAGATTTTTTCCGCGTAAGGATTTAAGAACTGGATAAAGCCGTATTCATCGGTAATAAAGATTTCCTCCTCGATATTATCAATAATCCGTTTATAGAAATCGATATTCAGATCCCGATGATAAATCCCCATGCTCAGCGTATACTGAAGCGTATAGATATTCAATATATCCATAATCACGCCGACAGGTATTTCGTTGTCATCAAAAAGCACCCCAAAAATTTCCCGGTTGCCGATATAGGGAATGGACCCCACATCCGCCTGGAAATACAGCGGTAAAAAATCCCTGGGCGTAAGGTATTCTTCTGGATGAAAGGCATCCAGCTCATGACGGAGAAAAACATCGGCAATATCTCCGCGGTTGGCCAACAGGTATTCTTTGGAGGACGAAACCTTAAAGACAAAAAATTCAGAAGATTCTCTCAAAAAATCCTCTCTGGAGAAAAGTCTTTGTTCCGAAAATAACGTACATGACCAATAATTCAAATCACAGAGTTTCATTTTTTTACCTCCGGATTTCTTTCTATACGTTCCAAATTCGAGCCTTTTTCTCAAAATCCTTCCTCCTTAATAAAAAAAGTAATTAATTTTCGGCGTGGAGGCCATGTTCTCTGCCTTATTTAATGGAATTGAGCTGCCTTCCGGCAGCTCAATTCGTTGTAGTGTATGTTTTCTTTTTACCGCATCACACGGTCATTCGTTTAAGCGTTTTCCACCGTTTCTGCCGGTTCGGCGGTTTCAACGGTTTCCGTTTTTTCGATATTGATGCGTTCGCCGGTTTCATCATCGAGAACCACATCGTTGATCAGATTTCCGTGGTTATCGAAAATGGGAATATCCTCTTCATAAACGGAGAAATACTTCTGAATCTCCTGAGAGGTCCAATCACCGTAATCCTGAAAGAGCCATTTCTGACAGGAAATAAGACACATAATGATCAGAATGGAGATGGGCACCGCCGTAATAATCAGCACAGCCTTAAAACCGGCAAGACTGGAACCGGAAACAATCAGGCAAAGCGGTGTAATGGAGAGGAATATCGCAAAGAGAATACGGAAAGGAATACGGGGATCATCGCCGACGGCGATCTTTTTGGTGCAGGCCGCGGCCATGGTATAGGAAGCGGAGTCCATCGTTGTGGTAAACAGGAAGAACGCGGCGACAAACCAGACAACCAGAACGCCTTTGCCCAAGGGCAGGGACATGATCACCTGAGAGATCGTCCCGGATTCATCAAAAGTATTGTAGAAATTATCCAGATAAGTACCGTTGCTGCCAAGGTTGGACCAATCGAAGCCGCCGAGGATGATTTCACCGAGACCATGGTTGGAAATGGTACCGAAAAACATAATGGTAGCGGCGGTACCGGAAATAATGACGGTGAGGATCAGCGAACGGATGCTGCGGCCGGCGGAGCATTTGGCGATAAACACCCACATCACCGGAGCGAGACCAAGCCACCAGGCCCAGTAAAATACTGTCCACTCCTGAGGGAAGCCGCCGGAAGCACCGGTGGGATCCACATAGAAGAGCCAGCGGAAGAAATTATCGCAAAGAATCCCGACGGATTCCACCGTATTGTTGATTTCAAAGCCGGTATGACCGAGCACCAGGAAACAACCGCAAATCACAAAGCACAGCACGACACAGGTTTTGGAGAGAACCTGAATCCCTTTAGCCACGCCGGAGCAGGCACTCCAGCAAAACAGCGCCGTAACCGCCGCAATGAGAATAAAGTCAATCAGCAGACTTTCGGGAGTTCCCAAAAGGTTATGGAGAATGTTGTTGAGCATCGGAATCCCGCTGCCGTAGGAAATCGCGTAGCCGCCGAGGACACCGAAAACAAAGATGATGCTGATGACGGTACCGAGGGCGCCGTGGGCATGATCGCCCAGAACACCTTCACAGCCGCCCTGAAG
>JBJDXI010000154.1:0-7409 GCA_051866595.1 Clostridia bacterium | reverse complement strand
GGCGATAACTGCGGTGGCAGCTGCGGTGCCGATGATGATGTAGTTGATGCCGATTACACCGTTGTCGATGACGACGAAAAGAAATAATGACCGGGGAAGGGAATAAAGTTGGCGGATAAACGAGATTATTATGAAGTCCTTGGCGTCAATAAAGGGGCTTCGGAAGACGAAATCAAAAAAGCCTATAAAAAAATGGCGAAAAAATATCATCCCGACCTTCATCCCGATGATCCCGAAGCGGCTGAAAAATTCAAAGAAGTGAACGAAGCGGCGAGCGTTTTGACGGATGCGGATAAACGCTCCCGCTACGATCAGTTCGGCCATGCCGGCGTGGACGGCAATATGGGCGGCGCCGGCGGTTACGGCGGCGGTTTTGATGATTTCGGCGGCATGGGCGGTTTCAGTGATATTTTTGAAACCCTTTTCGGCGGAGGCGGCGGACGGCGCAGTGATCCCAACCGTCCCCAGCGTGGCGCTGATATTGAAGAACGCATGACCATTTCTTTTGAAGAAGCCGCTTTCGGTACCGAGAAAGAAGTGGTGATTACCAGGAGAGATGAGTGCTCCACCTGTCACGGCAGCGGCGCGGCGGCGGGTTCTTCCCGTGTGTCCTGTTCCACCTGTCACGGCAGCGGTCAGATCCGCACGGTACAGAATACGCCTCTCGGTCAGATGCAAAGTGTCCGTCCCTGTCCCGACTGCGGCGGTGAAGGCACTGTGGTGGAACATCCCTGTTCCGCCTGTAACGGCACGGGTGCTGTACGGAAGAAACATACCATCAAAGTCAATATTCCCGCCGGGATGGACGACGGCAATACCTTGCGTGTCTCCGGTGAAGGCCATGCCGGTAAAAAAGGCGGTCCTTCCGGCGACCTCTATGTCCGGGTGAATGTTCGTCCCCATGAGCTCTTTGAACGGGTCAACGATGATATTTACGCCGATGAGGAAATCACTTTTGCCCAGGCGGCTCTCGGCGATACGCTGCAAGTGCCCACCCTGGACGGAAATGTCAGTTTCCAGATTCCCGCCGGAACCCAGAACGGAGCCGTTTTCCGTCTGAAAGGGAAGGGGATTCCACATCTGAGAGGCCGCGGCCGGGGTGATCATCGCATCAAGATCCGAATTGTGGTTCCCAACGATCTTACCGAGGAACAGAAAGATCTGTTGCGGGCTTTCGACGCGTCTCTCGCCAATAAAAATTATGAAAAATCCGATAAAAAATCGGAAAAATCCCATCGGGGCTTTTTTGAAAAAATGAAAGACGCTTTTAAAAATTAAAAATTCGTTAAAAATTTATTATTTTTCCGAATAAGAATAATAGAGCTTGAAAGAAGTGAAAAACTCAAGTATACTAAGAATGGTATTGTATGCTTGAGTTTTTTATTTGGAGGCCGTTGTGGCATATTATATTTGTGAAATCAAAACCGATACAGAACATGAGGCGGAAGTAACCGCTCTGCTGGAAAACGCCGGAGCCTCGGGGGTTTCAGCGGAAGGCGCTTCTTTGGTGAAAAAATCCATTCAGGAAGGCCGTGCCGAGATCTGGGATAAAGAACAGATTGAAAGCGCGGATACAACGCTGATTCTCAAGGGATATTTCCCCGCGGAAGAAGATTTTACGGAGCATAAAGAACAGATTATGGCCGCCGTCGCTCTCTATGAGCTTTTGAGCGGTATTTCTCTGGCGCCCTCTTTCTATCTGTTGGAAGATGAAGTATGGCAGGATGGCTGGAAACAGTATTATAAGCCTTTCCGTGTGGGTGAACGCCTTGTGATTAAACCGACATGGGAAGATTACACGCCGGAGGAAAAGGATATTGTTCTGGAACTCGATCCCGGTCTGGCCTTCGGTACCGGCAGTCATCCCACCACCAACGGCGCTCTGCGCCTTCTGGAAAAATATGTGACCGAAGGGATGCATGTCATCGACTGCGGTTGCGGCAGCGGTATTTTATCGGTAGCCGCCGGTCTTCTCGGCGCGGAAAAAGTTTATGCCGTGGATGTGGATCACGACGCCGTTCTGGCCTCGGTGCGGAATTTTCGTCTGAATGGTCTTTTTGATAAAGCCGAGGTTTTTTGGGCCGATGTGACAAAGCGCGGCTTTTCCCGGCTGGCGCCGTTTCAGATTGTGGTAGCCAATATTGTGGCCGATGTGATTTTGCCGATGCTGCCTTTCGCGGAGGAATCGACGGAAAAAGGCAGTATCCTCATTGCCGGAGGCATTATCGCCCACCGCAAAGAAGAAGTATTTGCCGCCGTGGAAAAACACGGTTTTGCGATTAAAGATATTTTAACCGAAGGGGACTGGGTGACTCTCGGGGCGGAAAGGATGTAATGATGCAGACTTTTTATATTCATAAAAACGATGTGCAGGAACACCGGTTGACCGTTACAGGCGAGGTCTGTCATCATATCTCCCGTGTATTGCGGATGCGAACCGGGGATTTTCTGCGCTTTTCCGATAACGAAAATTATTATTACGAAGGTGTCATCACCGAAATCACCAAAGACCATTTGAATGTGAATATCGAAAGAGTCTTTCCCATTGACGATGAACCCCGTCTTTCGGTAACGCTGATTCAGTGTCTGCCCCGGGGCGATAAGATGGATCAGATTCTGCAAAAAGCTACGGAACTGGGGGTAAAACGGGTGATTCCCGTGGAAAGCGAAAATTCCCAGATCCGTTTGAAGAATAAAAAAGCGGAAAAACAGAATCGCTGGCAGAAAATTGCCGCTTCCGCCGCGGAACAGTGCGGAAGGGGCGTGATTCCCGTGGTGGAAACACCCTGCGCTCTTTCGGAAGCGTTGAAACAATATGAAGAGAAAGCGATTCTTTTCTGCTATGAACAGGAAGAAAACAACAGTTTCCGCGAAACGGCGGAAAGGATGAAATCAGAAACTTCGGAGATTGCTCTTGTGATCGGCCCCGAAGGCGGTTTTTCATCGGTGGAAGCGGAAATGATTCTCGCCGCCGGCGGCCGTTCCGTTACCATGGGCCGGCGTATCCTGCGGACGGAAACCGCGGGTCCCACGGCTTTGGCGGTGTTGATGTACGAATTCGGAGAATGGGAGGCGGCTGAATGAAAATTGAAAAAGTGGCGATTGTGACTTTGGGCTGCCGTGTAAATCAATATGAAAGTGAAGCCATCGCCCACGATTTCGAAGCTCACGGCTATGAAGTGGTGCGCAACAAAAAAGACGCGGATATTATTGTGGTCAATACCTGCTGTGTGACGAAAACGTCGGAAAGTAAAAGCCGCCGTATTATCCGTCATCTCCATACGGAAAACGCCGGCGCTCAGATTGTGGTGACCGGCTGTTACGGACAGAGGGCCGGACATGAACTGCTGAGTATTCCCGGTGTCTGTCTGGTGACGGGCAACGGTGAAAAGGATCGCCTCGCGACGTTGGTGGACGAGCTCAATATGCGTCAGATGCCCTGTATGGAAGTGAGCAATATCATGATGCGCCGTCATTTCCCCAATTCCACAGTGATTGAAAAAGAAACCAACCGTGTTCGTGATTATTTGAAGATTCAGGATGGCTGCGAACAGTTCTGCACCTACTGCATCGTTCCCTATGTCAGGGGGCCGGTGGTAAGCCGTCCTTACGATGATATTATGGCCGAAGCCCGCTGTATTGATGAACGGGGTTTCAAGGAACTGGTGCTTACCGGGATTCATACCGGCTTTTACGGAAAAGATCTTCCCGATGACATCAATCTGGTAACGGTTCTGAAAGGCCTGCTGAAGGAGACGAACATCTCCCGTATCCGCCTGAGCTCCGTGGAACCGAAAGAAGTCAGCGATGAGCTCATTGAACTGGTGGCGTCGGAAGATCGCCTTTGCAATCATTTTCATATACCTCTGCAAAGCGGCGATAACGAAATTCTGAAAAAAATGGGGCGTCCCTATACGAGGGAAGAGTATATCGCCCTGACCAAGCGGATCTACCGCGCCATTCCCGACGCGGCCATCAGCGCCGACATCATCGTCGGTTTTCCCGGTGAAAGCGACGGAGCTTTTGAAAATACCATTGATGTGCTGACCAACGCGGAATTTTCATTTATCCACAGTTTTCCCTATTCACCCCGGGAGGGGACGAAAGCGGCGATTTTTCCGCACCGGGTACCCGGCGATCTCAAGGAAAAACGGCAGAAACTCCTGCTTTCTTTGGGTGATTTCTATAAATATCGTTTCGCTGAGCGCCATATCTGGCAGACCCTCGATGTTCTGGTGGAAAGCAAAGATAAAAACGGTTATTATCAGGGGCATACCGATAATTTCCTGATGGTGAAATTCCCGGCGCATACAAGGAGTCTCTGCGGAAAGATCGTGAAAGTCAAAGCACTGAAAAACGATGAGGGTGTTCTCATCGGAGAAGAAATAAAGGAGAGTTCAATATGAGTGACTGTATTTTCTGTAAAATTATCAACAAGGAAATTCCTTCCAAAATCGTTTACGAAGACGATGACATTCTCGCCTTTGAAGACATCAATCCCCTGGCCAAGATCCACATTCTGCTGATTCCCAAAAAGCATATCGAAACCGCTGCCGATCTTCAGGAAGAAGATGCCGCGGTGATCGGCAAGATTTACCTTGTCGCCAAGAAAATTGCCGAGGAAAAAGGCATGGCCGAAGACGGTTACCGCATCGTCAATAACTGCAAGGAATTCGGCGGCCAGGAAGTTTTCCATATTCATTTCCACCTTTTGGGCGGAGAAAAACTGGGACTTTTTGTTTGATCAATAAATTTTACTTTGATTATTGACGAATAGATTTTTATTTGCTATAATGTTAAGGTACGTGATAATGTATCGTTATCATGTTCTTTGAAGGCTGACCAAACAGCCGCATATCACTCTATCGTTAAGGTAGCACCGGAGGGAGGGATAGGAATGAGCGAAGTACGTGTTGGAAAAAATGAAAGCTTAGACAGTGCCCTGCGCCGTTTTAAACGGAGTTGCCAAAAAGCGGGGGTGATGGCTGATATAAGAAGACATGAACATTATGAAAAACCCAGCGTTAGACGGAAGAAAAAATCCGAAGCGGCGCGCAAACGCAAATGGAAATAATTTCGGAATGAAAGCACTTATATCATGGATATAGGTGCTTTTTTTGTACTTAGGAGGGAATAACGATGACCTTTCTCCCTTATGATAAAAAGACCATGGCCGAAAAAGGGTGGGATATGCCGGATTTCGTTCTCGTGACCGGGGACGCCTACGTGGATCACCCCTCCTTCGGAGCGGCGATTATCGGCCGTGTGCTGGAGCAGTGCGGTTTTCGCGTAGCCGTTCTCTCTCAGCCCAAATATACGAAAAAAGAAGCTTTCACCGTTTTTGGCCGTCCCAGACTCGGTTTTTTGGTAACCTCCGGCAATATCGACAGCATGGTCGCCCATTATACCGTTAACAAACGCCGCCGCCACGACGATAAATATACGCCGGGAAATAAAAGCGGCCGCCGTCCGGATCGGGCCGTGATTGTTTATTGTCAGAAAATCCGTGAGGCTTACGGTGATATTCCCATTATCATCGGCGGCATCGAGGCCAGCCTGCGTCGGCTTGCCCATTACGATTACTGGGATGACCGTGTGCGCCCCTCGGTTCTGGAGGAAAGCACGGCGGATCTTCTCGTCTACGGTATGGGAGAACGCAGCATCCGTGAGATTGCTCTCCGCATGAACGAAGGCGAATATCTTTCCGCCATCTGCGATGTCCGGGGTACGGCTTATCGTACAGGTAAAGAATCCCTTCCCGGTCAATATGAACTGCTGCCCACTTATGAGCAGGTCTGTCGCGATAAACGCGCTTTCGCGGAAATGACGAAAATGATGATGGACAACGCCGATCATATTCAAGGTAAAACCCTGGTGCAAGAGGGAATCGACGGTTATATTGTTCAGAATATGCCCTCCCTTCCTTTGAACCGCCGGGAACTGGATGAAGTTTACAATCTGCCCTATATGTACGCCTATCCTCCCGTTTATGACCGGGCCGGCGGCGTAAAAGCGTTGGAGGAAGTTGAATTCTCCCTGACCCACAACCGAGGCTGTTTCGGCAGCTGCAATTTCTGCTCCATCGCCCTCCATCAGGGACGTTTCGTCGTGAGCCGCAGTCATGAATCGGTGCTGAGAGAAGCGGAAAAAATGGCGTCTCTCCCCGGTTTCAAAGGCTATATTCACGATGTGGGCGGGGCTACGGCCAATTTCCGGGGACCGGCCTGTGAAAAACAGGTGAAAAAAGGTCTTTGCCGCCATAAAAAATGTCTTTATCCCGAGGTTTGTCCTTCGATCCATGCCGATCACAGCGACTATCTGAAACTTTTACGGGAGCTTCGGGCATTGCCCGGGGTAAAAAAAGTATTTATCCGCAGTGGAATCCGTTATGACTATGTTCTGGCCGATAAAAAACAGGATTTCCTCCGTGAACTGGTGGAGCATCACGTCAGCGGCCAGCTTCGCATCGCGCCGGAGCACGTTTCTCCCGCTGTGCTGAAACGGATGGGCAAGCCTCCCATTGAGGAATACGAAAAGTTTTCCAAAGCTTTCTATAAAGCTACGGAACGGGCGGGAAAGGAACAGTATGTTCTGCCCTATCTCATCAGTTCCCATCCCGGTTCCACGCTGAAAGACGCGGTGGAGCTGGCGGTGTGGCTCAAAAAGCACCGTCTCCGTCCCGAGCAGGTGCAGGATTTTTATCCTACCCCGGCGACGGTTTCCACCTGTATGTACTATACCGGCCTTGATCCTCAGACCATGGAGCGGGTTTATGTGCCCTGTACCGCTGAGGAGAAAAAAATGCAGCGGGCGCTGATGCAGAGCTTCAAAAAGGAAAACGCCGC
Source organism: Clostridia bacterium (assembly GCA_051866595.1). Classification (GTDB taxonomy): domain Bacteria; phylum Bacillota; class Dehalobacteriia; order UBA7702; family UBA7702; genus UBA7702. Next base: position 564 of record JBJDXI010000154.1, on the reverse strand, counting down.
CATCGTCCGGAAAGCATTGGAAAAGGCGGGCAGAACCGATCTGCTCCGAGGCAGGGACGCTTTGATTCCTACCTCCGGCTCGGTTTCTTCCGGTTCTCCCGTCGGAAAAAACCGTCGTTCTTCCCGGAAAAGGCCGAAACCGAAAAAGTGAAATGATTGCCATACGTTTTGGCGTATGATATAATTTGAAAAGAAGAAGATATAAGGCAGGTGGAAAAAATGAAACAGTACCTACCGGCAGGCATTTTGTTGATGATCTTTTGTTTGACCGTCTCTTCTCCCGTGATGGCGGTGACGGAGGCGGAACCCGGATTTCTGGATCATTTTGCCTGGTTTATCTGTACGCCCTGGGTTTCGGGGCTGTTGATTGCCATTGGCCTGAGCTGTGTGGTCGTCGAAGTGATGACCAGCGGTTTCGGTATTTTCGGCATCATGGGCATGGTTTCCTTTTTCCTGTATTTTGCCGGGCATATGATGTTTGGCCGTTTTTCCTGGATCGCTCTGATCCTTTTCGGTGCCGGGATGCTTCTTTTGATGCTGGAAGCCTTTGTGCTGACGGGTTTC
>JBJDXI010000153.1:0-7446 GCA_051866595.1 Clostridia bacterium | reverse complement strand
GCTCAGAAAGAAGAATCGGATCTTGACGAGCTTTGGGAAACCATGCGTGTGGCCGTAAAAGGCAGCTTAATGCAGCTTTTGGATATGAGGGTCACCGAAGGTTCGAAATTAGCAGTGGACATAGAGTCCCGCTTGGATATATTAGCCGGTATCCGGGAAAAAATCCTGGTCAGAAGTCCTCTCGTCGTAGCGGATTACAGAGAAAAACTGACCCAGCGTATTCAGGATGTTCTCGGAGAAATTGAAATTGATCAGGATAAATTATTGAATGAAGTGGCTTTTTTCGCGGATAAAGCGGATATCGCCGAAGAATTAACGCGCCTGAAAAGCCATTTTGAACAATTCCTCGATAACCTTGTAAAGGATGAACCTGTCGGGCGTAAGCTGGACTTTATCCTTCAGGAAATCAACAGAGAGATCAATACCATCGGCTCCAAAGCCAACGATACAGAAATCAGTCACCTTGTGATCGAAGCCAAGGGAGAACTGGAAAAAATCAGAGAGCAGGTTCAAAACTTCGAATAAGCAAAATCAGATCCTTTTTACTGATGGAATCATCAGAAATTATATATATTTATGGAGGATTTAACTATGGCAGTTCCGAATTTATCGACTGAAGAAAGAGCGAAGGCTCTTGAAAAAGCGCAGGAAATGCGTACAAAAAGAATGGAGTTGCGCAAAGAATTAAAGGCCGGTAAAGTGACTTTGGCGGAAGTTCTCAAAAGAGACGATGAAATCGTCACCCGCATGAAAGTCAAATATTTACTGGAATCTTTACCCAATGTCGGTAAAATTACCGCGGTCTCCATTATGGAAGAAATCGGTATTAACGAATCCAGACGCGTTCAAGGTCTCGGAAAACGTCAATTGGCCATGTTGCTTGAAAAATTAGCATAAAAAGCTTATTGTCTGTTATAATAATGGTAAGAATCCGTATTTTGCAAATGGATGCACAATTCTTTTCAACATCTTTCATCCGGAATTTTATTGTGTGATTCTTTTTGTGTTCATTTCCGGCGGTTATTAGACCTCTGTTTTCAGTAACAGCACAGACATAACAATGATTTTCCGTGGGAAAGCCTTCCCACAGAGGCATTCTGAATATGGGACGATGATAAAATGAAGTCTGAAGGACTCTTAATTGTTGTATCTGGCCCTTCGGGGGTGGGAAAAGGTACGGTCTGCGCCGATCTTCTGGCGAAAGAACCGCGTTTGAAAGTTTCGGTTTCCGATACGACCCGCGCACCCAGAGAAGGTGAAGTAAACGGCATAAATTATTCCTTTATTAGCAAGGAACAGTTTCTTACCAACATTCAAAATGATGTCTATTTGGAATGGGCAGAAGTTTATGGGAATTTTTACGGAACGCCGAAGGCGGCTGTGGAAAAAAACATAAAAAATGGTATAGATACGCTCCTTGAGATTGATACTCAAGGAGCTTCTCTTATTAAGGAAAAATTTCCCGACGGCATTTTTATATTTATCGCGCCGCCGGATTATAAAACGTTGGAATCGCGGCTTCGGGGACGAAATACCGACAGCGAGGAAACGATTGTGAAACGGCTGTGCCTGTTTCATGAAGAAATCAGGAAAATACCGATGTACGATTATGTGATTGTCAATGACAATATTGATCGCGCGGTTGAAAAAGTTCAGGCGGTTCTGACTGCGGAACATCAGCGGTTTGAACACACCTCGGTTTATTTGAATCTATTTTCGGAGGATGATGCAAAATGATGGTTGAACCCGGTATGGATGTACTGCTTACGAAGGTTGACTCAAAATACACATTGGTTTCTGTCAGCTCCAAACGGGCAAGAAAAATCATGGCGAAAGACGACGGCAGTCTGGAAAATCCCGTTACTGTCGCGCTGAATGAAATTGCCGAAGGAAAAGTGGAATGGACACGTGAGGAAAAAACGGAGGATACCCCGGAGGAAGAACTTGATGTCTGAACCGAAAACCATCGCCATCGGCGTAACGGGTGGCATCGCCGCCTACAAGGTGACGGATCTCGTCAGTCGCTTGGTGAAAAAAGGGTTTCATATTGAAGTAATCATGACGGAGGCGGCTTGTGAACTGATGGCGCCTCTTACTTTTACTACGCTCTGCGGATGTCCCGTCCACTGCAAAATGTTTCAGGAGCAAAGCAATGGTGAAGTGGAACACATCGCCATCGGTGATCGCGCTGATTTAATAGTGATTGTTCCTGCCACGGCGAATATCATCGCCAAAGCGGCTCACGGCATTGCCGATGATCTGCTTTCCACGGTGATTCTGGCGGCAGACAGTCCGGTCATGTATTTCCCCGCCATGAACACGCGGATGTGGGAGCATCCCGTACAGCAGGAAAACATCGCGAAACTGCGGAGTCTCGGTTTTGAGGTCATTGATCCGGAAGAAGGATTTCTGGCCTGCGGCACATCGGGAAAGGGACGTCTTGGCTCTATTGATATGATTGAGGAAAAGATCCTTTCGGCCATCGCGGCACTTGACCGTAAACAGGATCTCGCGGGAAAAAATGTTCTGATCTCCGCGGGTCCCACCGAAGAACCGATTGATCCCGTGCGCTGCATCACTAACCGCAGCAGTGGGAAAATGGGGTATGCTCTGGCGGCGGCGGCACGTCGCCGCGGTGCTGACGTTCATCTTGTCAGCGGTCCGGTTTCACTGAAAGCTCCCGCGGGCGTTTCGGTTTATCCCGTTCAATCCGCGGCGGAAATGAAAGATCGTGTGGAAGCACTTTACGAAAATGCCGATATTACGATTATGGCCGCGGCGGTGTCGGATTACCGGGTGAAAAACGCGTCCGCGCAGAAAATCAAAAAGGACGGGAGCACGCTTCTTCTGGAGTTGGAAAAGAATCCCGATATTTTAGCGGCGTTAGGTGAAAAGAAACATGGTATTCTCGTGGGCTTTGCCGCGGAAACCGAAAATCTGGAAGCCAACGCGGTTTCCAAACTGAATCGAAAAAATCTTGATATGATCGTTGCCAACGATGTTTCCCGGGAAGGATGCGGCTTTGGCAGCGATACCAATATCGTGACAATATATCGGAAAGACGGCTTTTCCGAAATACCGAAAATGTCCAAAGAATCACTGTCCGATGTGATTTTTGACCATATTCTGAGATTGGAGGAATCATACGAATGAGAAAATTTATTACTTCGGAATCCGTGACCGAAGGTCATCCGGATAAAATCTGCGATTTAATCGCTGACAGTATCCTCGACGCGATGCTTGCCGATGATCCCTATTCAAGGGTTGCCTGCGAAGTTGTTGTGAGCACCGGCCTTGTTCTTGTTACCGGTGAAATCACCACCGACTGCTATGTCGATATTTCCAGAATCGCCAGAGATACGATTCTGGATATTGGCTACACCCGGGCGAAATACGGTTTTGACGGTGAAACCTGCGCGGTACTGACTTCCATTAAGGAGCAGAGTCCTGATATTGCCATGGGCGTCAATAAATCCAAGGATGATGAATCCACCGGCGCCGGCGACCAGGGGATGATGTACGGTTATGCCACCGATGAAACCGAAGAACTGATGCCCATGCCCATTATTATGGCGCATCGTCTCACGAAACAGCTGGCGAAAGTCAGAAAAGAAGGGGTTCTCCCTTATCTCCGTCCCGACGGCAAGAGCCAGGTGACGGTGGAATACGAAAACGATCAGGTAAAACGTATTGATACCGTTGTCATTTCCACTCAGCATGACGATCATATTTCCCATGATGAACTGGAAAAAGACATCATTGAAAAAGTTATCAAAGCGGTGCTCCCGGCGGAACTGTTGGATGAAAATACCGTTTACCATGTTAATCCCACCGGTCGTTTCGTAATCGGCGGTCCTCAGGGGGATGCCGGTGTTACCGGGCGTAAAATCATCGTGGATACTTACGGTGGCGTAGGTCGTCACGGCGGCGGAGCATTCTCCGGGAAAGATCCCACAAAAGTGGACCGTTCCGCCTGCTATGCCGCGCGTTATGTGGCGAAAAATATTGTAGCGGCCGGCCTTGCCAAAAAATGTGAAATTCAGGTTTCTTATGCCATTGGCGTGGCCAAGCCTGTTTCCATTATGGTAGATACTTTCGGTACCGGGAAGCTGCCCGATGATCGCATTGTGGAATTGGTTCGGGAGCATTTTGATCTGAGACCGACGGCCATCATCAATCATTTTGATCTGAGACGACCGATCTATCGTCAGACAGCGGCTTACGGTCATTTCGGCCGCAATGATCTCGATCTTCCCTGGGAAAAAACGGATAAAGCGGAAATTCTCGCTTCTTATCTGAAATAAAGAGATTTTTAAATCCAAAAATGAGGAGCCCTGCGGAGCACAAAGTGTTCGCGGGGCTCTTTTCTCTGTTACTGTGAATGACGGAACAGGAAAAAAGATGGTGTAAAAAATGTTCATGTTTATTTATTTCAGTAAAAAGGCTGTTTCATTGATTTTTCTCTGGTTATTTGGTACAATAAGATATTGTAAGTGGAGGAATACCATTGGAAAGATGCGTTATAGTCATTCCGGCTTTACAGCCCCGCAAGGACTTTGTCGGATTCATTGATGAACTGCTTCAATTACATATCGGTCCCATCGTGATTGTTGATGACGGCAGCGGTATGCAGTATCGCAATTTATTCCGTTCGGTCAATGCCAAAGAAAACTGTACCGTACTTTATCATGAGAAGAATTACGGGAAGGGCGCAGCGATCAAAACGGCCATACGCTGGAGTCTGGATCACTTTTTCCATTTTAAAGGTGTGATTACCGTTGACTGTGACGGCCAGCATCTTCCTAAAGATGTGAAAACCGTATACGATAAGCTTGTTACTCTGGATGAGAACAATCTTGTGCTTGGTGTCCGATCCTTTGATAATGATGAAACGCCGGAACTGAGCCGTTTGGGCAACAGAGTTTCTTCTTCGATTATGAAAGCGCTTTACAGCATTGATTTAAAGGATACTCAGACCGGATTGCGGGGGTTCCCTTATTCGATGCTGGAATGGCTTTTGGAAGTGCGCGGTGATCATTATGAATATGAATTGAATGTGCTGATCGAAGCGAAAAAGAAAAGCATTTCCTTTAATCTGGTGGAGGTTGAAACGGTTTATTTTCGGAAAAATATCGACAGTCATTACAGACCTTTTACCGATTCTCTTTATGTGGCACGGATTATGGCCCGGGGAGTGCTGAAATACTTTGCTTCGTCGCTGACATCCACTGCGGTGGATCTTACGCTCTTTACGTTACTTACAAAATTCTTTTTCAGTCATCTGCCGCTTTCCGGGAGGATTTTAGTGGGGACGCTTATTGCCCGCGTTTTCTCTTCTATTGTCAATTATTCCATCAATAAGAGTCTTGTGTTTTCTCAGGATACACGGTTCTATCCGACGATGCTGAAATTCTATATCCTCTGGTTCTGCCAGCTTTCTGTTTCCTGCACGCTGGTTATGCTGTTTACGAAGATTTCCGGTATCGACGAAGTATTGATCAAAATGATGGTCGATGCCGTTCTGGCCCTCTTCAGCTATCAGGTACAGCTGCGATGGGTCTTTAAGAATCCGAATTATAAGATCCGGCGATCCTGATCGCCGGTGAGGCTGTCGATAAAGGCTGATGACGGGAAAACCGTCCATCCGCGATTACCCGCGCCCGGCAAGGGCAGCGCGTATCCGCAGATTGTAGTGTTTTACCCGTTTTATGCCTTTCTTAACAGCCTCTTTTCGTATTGTTATTTCATCTCTTTGGGGAACATTTGCCGGTGATTTGCGTCGCCGGATTTTACGGAAAACATTTCAACGAACAAGAAAGGATTTTTTGTTATGGCTCTCGTTTTAGGTATTGATACCGGTGGTACGTTTACCGATGCCGTCGTGATTGATCTGGAAACCAAAAAGATCTATGCGGAGACCAAATCCGAAACGACTCACCGCCATTTGGTGGAGGGCATATCTAAAGCCATCGATCAGCTGGAATTTGAAGAATTCCGAAAAATTGAATATGTATCTCTTTCCACGACGCTGGCAACGAACGCCATCGTTGAAAACAGAGGATGCCGTGTGGGGTTGATCGTTATGGGGTTTGAACCCGAACGCGATCTGCCCCAATGTGAATTAAGGGTCATCCCCGGGAAAGTGGACCTTCACGGCACGGTAACGGAACCTTTGAATGAGGCAAAAACAGATGCGGCCATTGAAAGCTTCCGGGGAAAAGTGGATGCCGTAGCCGTTTCCTGCATTTTGAGTATCCGCAATCCGGAGCTTGAGGAAACGGTGAAAAAAAAGGTCTGTGAACAGCTGGGGTTACCCTGTATCGCCGCCCATGAGCTCTCTTCTGTGCTCGGAATGCATGAACGCACGGTGACCGCGGTGCTGAATGCCCGTCTTTTATCGGTAATTGATGAGCTGATCTGTGCCGTTAAAACGGTTCTGGCCGAAAAAGAGCTGGATGTGCCTGTGATGATCGTGAAAGGGGACGGTACCCTGATGACGGAAGCCACCGCCCGGTATCGCCCCATTGAAACGATTCTTTCGGGACCGGCGGCCAGCATTATCGGCGCCACTTTTTTAAACGGTACGGAAAACGGTCTGATTCTTGATATGGGCGGAACCACAACGGATATTGCCGTGATGAAAAACGGACGTCCCCGGATTGATCCCCAGGGCGCCCGGGTCGGCGGCTGGCGAACCCGGGTGGCTGCCGCCGAGGTGAATACTTTCGGTCTCGGCGGTGACAGCCGCATCTATATGGATATGCTGGATTGCCGCACTAAAGTCGGGCCCCGGCGCGTTTATCCGGTGGCCGCCGCCGCCCGGCGGTATCCTCATTATTTTGAGGAGCTTCAGGCGGTTTCCTCTCTCCGTGTGGGAATGATGCGCTGTGAACTCTGTGAAGGCTATATACTGCTACGGGAATCCTGCTCCGGTCTGGAACTCTCTGTGACGCAAAGTAAAGTTTTGCACGTGCTGAACGATGGCGCTCATACCCTCTATGAGATTTCCCGTCAGATTGGAGTAGACGCGGACTTTATCAATATGGATGTTCTGATCGAACACGGGATCGTCGCTATGGTTGGTTTTACGCCCACGGATATTCTCCATGTTTCCGGTGAGTATATCCGGGGCGACGCGGAAGCTTCCAAAGTGGCGCTGAGTCTGATTGCCCGCCGCTGGGATGTTTCAGAGAGTGAGGCTTTGGACAGAATGCGTCGGAAAATTACGGAGCAGCTGGCCGGAACGATATTGGACAGCGCCTTTTCCTATGAGAAAATACCCAATGACGCCGGAAACAGCGACCAGCTGAAGGCTTTGGTGAACAAAGCCTTTTACGGCGGCGATTCGGAACTGATGTCACTGTTGTTTCGTTTGAATATGCCGGTGATCGGCATCGGCGCGCCGATCCGTTCCTGGCTGGACCCGGCGGCGGAAAAATTCCATAC
>JBJDXI010000152.1:0-7485 GCA_051866595.1 Clostridia bacterium | reverse complement strand
TGATTCTCACAAAAATCGCGCTCCATTCGGGGGTCGTCACCGAAAGGGTGTTTCGTGTGAGACAAATAGCCCTTTTCCGTAACGCGCAGGCTTTCCTTTTCCAGACCGAAGCAACCTTTCATCATATGCTCTTTTATTTTGGGGTTTCTGAAATCCAACCTCATTTTCCGTACTCTTTCCGATATATTCCCTGAAACCATTTCAACAAAATTTACCGTTGACCGCTCCTTCCTTGCTCCGTAAACAACGGTGTGGAGTAATAGCGATCTCCGGTATCCGGCAGCAGAACGACAACAGTTTTCCCCTCATTCTCAGGGCGTTTAGCCACCTGAACGGCGGCATAAAGCGCCGCACCGGAAGAAATGCCGACCAACACACCTTCATTTTGAGCCATCAGTTTCGCTGTGGCGAAGGCGTCCTCGTTCTCCACGGGAATGATTTCATTATAGATTTCCGTATTCAGCACATCCGGAACAAAACCCGCTCCGATGCCCTGAATCTTATGAGGCCCTCCCTTGCCCTGAGAAAGCACGGGAGAACCGGCAGGCTCCACCGCTACAACGCGAATATCCGCGTTTTTCGATTTTAAAAATTCACCGACACCGGTCAATGTTCCGCCGGTGCCGACGCCGGCAACAAAATAATCCACATGACCATCGGTATCTTTCCAGATTTCCGGACCGGTGGTACTCCGATGAATCGCGGGATTTGCCGGGTTGACAAATTGGCCTGGGATAAAACTATTGGGATTCTCCTCTGCCAGTTCCTTTGCTTTGGCAATGGCTCCCTTCATACCTTTGGTACCTTCCGTCAACACCAGCTCCGCGCCGAAAGCTTTCAGAATATTGCGCCGTTCCACGCTCATCGTCTCCGGCATGGTTAAAATGATACGGTAGCCCTTTGCCGCGGCGATGGATGCCAGGCCGATCCCGGTATTTCCGGAAGTCGGTTCGATAATAACCGATCCTTCTTTTAAAAGTCCCCTTTCTTCCGCGTCTTCAATCATCGCTTTGGCAATGCGGTCTTTTACACTGCCGGATGGATTAAAGTATTCCAGCTTAACCAGGAGATTTGCTTTCAGCTCCAATGCTTTTTCAATATTTGTGATTTCCACAAGAGGAGTATTCCCGATCAATCCGAGGGTTCCTTTGTATATGTTCGCCATCGCAACCTCTTTCCCTATCAAAATGATATGTTGATATATTATGCATATTATATTTGTAATTTACCTATGTGTCAAGTATGTTTATAGAGGTATTTCGAATTTTTCATATAAAAAACTCCCGAAAACATATTTTTCGGAAGTTTCTGAATCAGTTTTTTTAATCCGTATTGCTCTATGAACATATATCCCATATAAATTGCTTCATCCGCACCAATCCACGGAGCAGCCTTTCAAGACAGTGGCAGATCTTCGATCTCACCGCCTCCGAGAAGGAGATCGCCTTGATAGAATACGGCGTACTGTCCCGGCGTTACACTTTTCTGAGGTTCTTCAAGAATCACCTCACAGCGTCCGTCTCCACAGGGCCGGACCTCGGCGGGAACAGGATCGCTCAAATAACGGATTTTCACGGTACAGGAAAAAGCACCTTTAGGACAATCAACCAGGTTGATATCTTTAACCCGAAAAACGCGGGTCATCAGATCCTCTTTATCACCGATAACCACAGCGTTGTTTTTACCGTCGAGACGCACCACATATTTGGGCGTACCGAAAGCGAGACCGATACCTCTGCGCTGACCGATGGTGTAAAAAGGCAGACCTTTATGGCGTCCCAAAGCTTTTCCTCCGGTATCAAGGAAATCACCGGGGCGGAATCGGCCGGGAAAATGGGACGTTAAAAACGCTTTATAATCATCATTGGGTATAAAACAAATCTCCTGACTGTCTTCTTTATGGGCCACCGGTAAATTCAGTTCTTCGGCAATCCGGCGGATCTGAGGCTTTTCATAGCTGCCCAGAGGGAAAACAAGACGCGGGTATAGCTCTTCAGGCAGGAGACAAAGAACGTAACTCTGATCTTTCTTCCGGTCTTCCGCCCGGAAGATCCGTCTCTCCTTCATCCGGACGTAATGGCCTGTCGCCACTTTATCGATCCCCATCCGGTCGGCATAGGCCAACAGTTTGGGAAACTTCATGGCACGGTTACAAAACACACAGGGATTCGGCGTTTTGGCGGCAAAGTAACTGTCGGCAAAATAAGAAATCACCGTAGATTCAAATTCTTCCGCCAGATCCTCAATCTCATGGGGAATACCGAAATGCGCCGCCACCGCCGCGGCGTCCTCCGCAATGCTTTTCCTTTTTTCTTCATCATTGCCGGTTAAGAAAGTATAACCGTAAACATCATATCCCTGCCGCTGAAGAAGATGAACAGCCACGGCGGAATCCACACCGCCGCTTAAAGCCAGTACAATTTTTTCCATAAGTCAACGATCCTTTTTCAGATATTCCAACCGTTCTTTCACATACTTTTCCCGGCCGTGTTCCGTGGGATGGTAATAGACTTTACCCTTCAGAGCGTCGGGAAAATATTGCTGTTTCACGTATCCGCCGGGATAATCGTGGGGATAACGATAATTAAGGCTGTGTCCCAATCCTTTCTTCACGGCGTCATTATGGCCGTCACGGAGATGAACGGGAACCACACCGGTATCTTTCCGGCGAACATCCTCCAGCGCCGCGTCAATGGCAGAAATGACACCGTTGCTTTTCGGCGCCGTCGCCACATAAATCGCCGCTTCGGCCAGGGGAATCCGGGCTTCCGGCATCCCCACGGCCCTTAAAGCATGAAAGGCGGAAACCGCCACGTTCAGCGCGTTGGGGTCGGCCATACCGACATCCTCGGCGGCACAGATCATGATGCGCCGAGCCACAAATTCCATATCCTCCCCCGCCTCAATCATTCGGGCAAGATAGTGAACGGCGGCATCGGGGTCGCTGCCCCGCATACTTTTGATGAACGCGGAAGTCACATCGTAATGGCTGTCCCCGCTTTTATCGTAACGAACCACTCTGCGCTGAAGAACTTCCTCAATATCGGAAGAGCGGAGACGCCGCTTACCGTTTTCATCGGGTTTCAGAACAGAAACAACCGTTTCCACGGCGTTCAGCGCTACCCGGGCGTCGCCGCCGCAAAGTTCCGCCAGCACGTCCAGAGGCTCATCGTCATATTCCACATGGTATTTTCCGAGTCCCCGGTCCGGATCCTCCAAGGCTCCGATGAGAATGTCCTTAATATCTTCTTTGGTCAGAGGCTGAAGAGGAATAATCCGGGCTCTGGAGATCAAAGCCCGGTTTACCTCAAAATAGGGATTTTCCGTCGTCGCGCCGATAAAGGTTATTTTCCCCTGCTCCACGCTGGGAAGAAGCGCGTCCTGCTGGCTCTTGTTGAAACGATGGATCTCATCTATAAAAAGTATGGTCTTTTTATCATCGTAACGCAGACGGTTTTCCGCCTCACGTACCACATTCAGAATATCGGCTTTCCCCGCGGAAATAGCGCTCATCGGTACGAAAAAGGCTTTCGTCACCGTAGCGATGACTTCCGCCAGCGTGGTTTTGCCGCATCCCGGAGGTCCGAAAAGAATCAGCGAACCCAGAACATCTTCTTCGATGGCTTTTCTCAGCAAGGTTCCTTCACCGAGGATCTCTTTCTGACCCATATATTCACAGAGATTCCGGGGGCGCATACGGGCCGCCAGCGGCATATATTTTCTTGGTTCGGTCTCAAAAAGATTATCCATGTTCTTTCTCTTTCCGATGCGGCAATTTTAAAATAATTTTTTCAAAATTTCCGTTTTCAAATCCTCCGGACGACAATAACCGAGAATACGGTCAACTTCCTGACCGTTTTTAAAGATCACCATCGTCGGTATATTTTTAACGGTATACGCCGCGGCAATATCGGGACAGTCATCCACATTGATCTTCCCCACGGCGAATTCATCGCTGTTTTTCGCCGCGAAATCCTCAAGGACCGGCGTCATCATTTTGCAGGGACCACACCAGGCCGCCCAAAATTCAACAACGGCGATGGGTTTTTCCTTTAAAAAAGCAAGAAGGTTGGTCTGATCCAACGTCGTAATGCTTATCATGTTCTACACCTCAAATTTCAATGAGATTCGATCTGTCTGTTTTGAAATTGATTGACAATATACGAAGCCATAAGAAGCCCCGCCGAAGACGGTACAAAGGAAGAACTGGCCGGAACCGGCCGTCCATTTTCGATCAAAGGACTCCGAATGGGTATTTCCCGGGAATAAACGACGGTCACGCCGCGGCGCACGCCGTTTTCTCTCAATTTTTTGCGAACTGAGCGACACAGCGGACAAACTTCGGTTTTGGAAATATCATCAATCTGTAAAAGTTCAGGATGAAGCTTGTTTCCGGTACCCATGGCGGAAATCAGGGGAATCCCCTTTTGGATACAACCAAGAATCAGCGCGATCTTGGCCGGTACGTCATCAATGGCGTCCGCCACGAAATCCACAGGAAAAACGAAACAGTCCGCCGCGTTTTCCGGTGTGATTTTTTCCTTTACCACCGTCACATCACAGCTGGGATTGATTTCCAGAATCCGCTCTTTCATCACATCCGCCTTTTCCCTGCCCACCGTTGAGGTAAGAGCGTGAATCTGACGGTTGATGTTGTGAATGGCTACGGTATCAAAATCCACCAATGTCAATTTTCCCACACCGCACCGGGCCAAAGCCTCCGCCACAAAGGAGCCAACGCCGCCGACACCGAAAATCATCACGTGTTTTTTCTGAATCGACGCGAAAGATTCTTCACCGATTAATGCTGAAAAACGAAGAAAACGTTGATTATTGTCCATAAAAAAGATCCCCGCCTTTGCCGTTCAGCCGGGTTTTGTACCTGTCCTCGACAGGTGGGTATTTTCCTTTCCGGTTTCCAAATCCCCGATAAATCGGGGCGTGTGGGCTGCGGAAAGAGAGAAATTCCCTTAAAAATGATGTTGGTTCAAAACTGAGGCCGTCACGAACAATGCAGGGATTTTTTCTTTTAGTATACACCATACCCGGCGCTTTTTCAATGTTGATTCTATACAATATTTTGGTAAAAATCCGACATGGATTTTTACTTGCAAAAGGAAAACCACGCGTACCGGTGGTCCCCGCGGAACAATAAGATGCTCCGCAGAGATCCATCAGTAAAACATTCCGTTTTCTTTCATTTTATGCCAAACCACCACAGGAAGACCTCTTTCCCGAAAATCAAAGGAGAGCGCATCTCCCCGGCGGTATCCGCAGGATTTTTTATTCTTCCTCTTCGAGGACACGGATGTCGATGCCGAGTTCCGAGAGTTGTTTGGGAGCAACGGAACCGGGAGCATCGGTCACAAGGCAAGTGGCGCTCTGGGTTTTCGGGAAAGCAATGACGTCACGGATGGAATCGCATTTCGCCATCAGCATCACCATACGGTCCAGACCGAAGGCCAGACCGCCATGGGGCGGAGCACCGTATTCAAAGGCTTTGACGAACCAGCCGAATTTTTCCTGAACATCTTCGTCGCTGAGATTCAGGAGTTTGAAGATTTTCTTCTGAATTTCGGCGTCGTGGATACGAATGGAACCGCCGCCCAGTTCCACACCGTTCAAGATCATATCATAGGCTTTGGCGCAGACCTTTTCGGGATGTTCTTCTAAAAGTTCAATGTCCTCATCCTTGGGCATAGTGAAGGGATGGTGCATCGCGACGTAGCGCTGTTCTTCCTCACTGTATTCAAACATGGGGAAGTCCACGACCCAGAGGAAGGAAACTTTATCATCATCCAGAAGACCTTCGCGGCGGGCGATTTCCAAACGGAGGTTCCCCAAAACGTTGCATGTGGTAAACCACTGATCAGCGATAAAGAGCAAGGCGTCACCGGGTTCGGCGTCCATGGCCTTTAAAATAGCGGCCATTTCCTCATCGGTGAAGAACTTGGCGATAGGCGATTTCACACCGTTTTCTTCTACAATAATCCAGGCCATGCCTTTGGCGCCGTAAATACCGGCGAATTTCACAAGGCCGTCAAAGTCTCTGCGGGAATATTTTGCGCAGCCTTTGGCGTTGATACTCTTGACACAGCCGCCTTTTTTTACCACATCGGCAAAAACTTTAAAGCCCGAGTCTTTGACGATGTCGCTTAAATCCTTGATTTCCATTTCAAAGCGCAGATCCGGTTTATCGGAGCCAAAACGGTTCATCGCTTCTTCGTAAGGCATACGGAGGAACGGCGTTTCAATTTCAATACCCATGAGATCTTTATAGATCTTTTGCATCATTTCTTCCATCATGGTCATGATTTCATCCTGGCTCAGGAAGGACATTTCCATATCAATCTGGGTAAATTCCGGCTGACGGTCGGCGCGGAGGTCTTCATCGCGGAAACACCGGGTAATCTGGAAATAGCGTTCCATGCCGGAAACCATCAGCAGCTGTTTGAAGAGCTGGGGAGACTGGGGCAACGCAAAGAAACTGCCGGGATGCACACGGGAAGGCACGAGAAAGTCCCGGGCGCCCTCAGGGGTGCTGACGGTGAGCATCGGCGTTTCAATTTCCCAGAAATTTTTGGAATCGAGGAAATTGCGGACAGCCATGGTAAGTTTATGGCGCAGTTCAAAGTTTTTCTGCAGCTCAGGTCTTCTGAGATCGAGGTAACGATATTTCAGGCGGATCATTTCATCGCAGTCCACACCGTCTTCAATAAGGAAAGGCGGCGTTTTGGAGGGATTCAGGATCTCTACTTCGGTAATATAGATTTCAATTTCGCCCGTGGCCATGTTGGGGTTTTCCTGGCCTTCGGGACGAAGCCGGACTTCACCGGTGGCGGAAAGGACATATTCGGGACGGACGCGTTCGGCAACGGCAAAATCATCGCCGGCAATGGCGGGGTCAAAGACCAGCTGGACAAAACCGCTGCGGTCTCTCAGGTCGATAAAGATTACGCCGCCGTGGTCGCGTCTTCTCTGAATCCAACCGCAAACGGATACGGTCTGGCCGACATGCTCTTTGCGGAATGCTCCGCAGTTATGTGTTCTTTTCATTTTTGAATCCTCCTGATTAACTCTTCGATCACTTTTTCACGGGAGACCGATTCCTGAGAGGAGTCGGCCATATCTTTGATGATGATTTCATCTTTTTCCAGTTCATTATCGCCGCAGATCACAACGAATTTCGCCGCTTCCCGGTCGGCGGCTTTCATCTGGGCTTTAAAGCTCTTGGCCATATAATCCATTTCGGCCTTTACGCCCCGACGGCGCAGTTCCATGATCCAGGCAAAAGCTTTTTCCCGGGCTTTTTCACCCAAAGCAACGCAGTAAACATCGGTTCCCTCTTCAATGGGGATCTCGATGCCGCCGGCTTCCAGAGCGGCAAAGACCCGTTCCATACCGAGGGCAAAGCCGACGCCGGGCATATCCTGACCGCCGATATCCCGGATCAGTCCGTCGTAACGGCCGCCGCCGCAGATGGCG
>JBJDXI010000151.1:0-1511 GCA_051866595.1 Clostridia bacterium | reverse complement strand
GAAGGTAAAGCGAAAAAAATGTTTTTAACCAGTGACCCCGATGTGATCTGGATCGAATACAAAGACGATGCCACCGCCTTTGACGGCAAGAAAAAAGGCACCATCGTCGGAAAAGGCCATCTGAACAACGAGATCTCCTCGATCTTTTTCACCATGCTTTCCGAACAGGGCGTGAAAAACCATTTTATTGAAAAGATCTCCGATACCGAACAGCTCGTCAAGAAAAACACCATCCTGCCTTTGGAAGTCATCGTCCGCAACGTGGCCGCCGGTTCCCTCGCCAAAAGACTCGGCCTTCCCGAAGGTACGGAACTGAAAAAGACCGTTCTGGAATACTGCTATAAATCCGATGAACTGGGCGATCCCATGATCAATGAATACCATATCGCCACTTTGGATCTGGCCACTCCCGAACAGCTGAAATTCATTGCCGATACCTCTTTCAAAGTCAATGAAATTTTAAGAGAATATCTCCTCAAGAGAAACATCAAAATCATCGACTTCAAACTGGAATACGGCCTTTTCCACGGCGAAGTGATGCTTTCTGACGAAATTTCTCCCGATACCTGCCGCTTCTGGGATACGGAAACCAATGAAAAATTGGATAAAGACCGTTTCCGCCGGGATCTCGGCAATGTGGAAGACGCTTATAAAGAGATCCTCAAACGTCTCAGCGAATAATTTTGCCTTTCCCGAAAGGAGAACACTATGGGAATCAGTTATAAAGATGCCGGTGTGGATATTGATAAGGGGAACGAAGCGGTTCGCCTGATGAAAGACCATGTCAAATCCACTTTCAATGAAGGGGTTTTGACGGACATCGGCGGTTTCGGCGGTCTGTTTCAGTTGAATACCGAAAATTGCCCCGAACCGGTCCTTGTTTCCGGTACCGATGGCGTCGGCACCAAATTGAAAATCGCCATGATGATGGACAAGCATGATACCATCGGCATCGATGCCGTTGCCATGTGTGTCAACGACATCCTGGTACAGGGGGCGGCACCCCTGTTCTTCCTCGACTATCTGGCCTGCGGTAAACTGGAACCTCAGAAAATCGCCGACATTGTCAGCGGCGTAGCCGAAGGCTGCCGGCAGAGCAATGCCGCTTTGATCGGTGGTGAAACCGCGGAAATGCCCGATTTTTATGATGTGGATGAATACGACATCGCCGGCTTTGCCGTCGGCGTAGTGGATAAAAAGAAGATCATCGACGGCAGCAAAACCGAAAGCGGCGATGTGATGCTGGCCCTTCCTTCCAACGGAGTTCACTCCAACGGTTTCTCTCTGGTGAGAAAACTCGTTTTTGATGTCGGCGGTCTTTCCGTTGACGATTATATCGATGAACTGGGATGCACTTTAGGTGAAGAACTGCTTCAGCCCACAAAGATCTATGTCCGTGACATTCTGCCTCTGTTGCAGAAATATGAGATCAAAGCCATGAGTCACATTACCGGCGGCGGTCTCATTGAAAATATTCCCCGCTGTATCAATCCCTGGCTTAACGCCGTGAT
>JBJDXI010000150.1:0-1548 GCA_051866595.1 Clostridia bacterium | reverse complement strand
CCTCAAAATCCGTTTCATACAGCTCCCTCAGGGAATTGATCACCACGGTGTCCACATCCAGATAGAGGATCCGGTCCAGCTCCGGGGGCAGCAGCAGAGGCGCCGCCAGCCGGTAATAGATCTGCTTCGGATAGCGTCCCGATTCCGGGAAGCCCTCAAAGATCTCCTCGTCCACCCGGAGAAAATGGAAGGACACCGCGCCGCTGAAGTCCCGTTCCAGAGCCCCGGCATCCGTTTCCTCAAAATCGGAGTGCAGGATATAAGCGTCATAGTGCCCATAGCCGCCGCTTCGGACGATGGAGCTAAGACAACTCAGAAACAGGGAGAGAAATTTTCGGTTGATGCAGAAGAGCAGATTCATGGTGCCGGTTTTTTCGTTCCCTTCCGGGCGGATGGGCGGTTGGTTTCCTGTCATGGCATACACACTTTCCTTGTAAATTTCGGATGTCCCGCGGTATCTCAAAACGCGGACATTTTTCGCTGCTTTGCAGGATATATTATAGCATAACCCGGGGAAAAAGACCACCCGGCCGGAAATTCTTCACATAAAATTCACTTTTTTCTGCTTCCCCGCCGGGAAAATTTTTTCCGTTTCCCTCTTTACAAAGCGGGAAAAGACTGCTATAATATCTAAGCTGAAACGCGCCAGTGGCTCAATGGATAGAGCATCGGATTCCGGTTCCGAGGGTTGGGGGTTCGAGTCCCTTCTGGCGTACCAAAAACGGGTTATCCCATTCGGGATGACCCGTTTTTGATTTGCCAGGCGGGACTCGAAAGAGCGGCCCGGCCACAGGCCGGGTAAAGAAGTGTCCAGTGGACACTTCTTTAGCTCGTGGGAGAGTCCCTCCGGTTTCAGATGCATCCCGTAGGCACGAGTAGACGGTGTCGGCATTTTGGAGCAAAAAGCGATTGCACCGCAAGGACTTTTCTGGGTCAAAATGCGTAAATGGTAAGGACATCTGCCCGTTGGCATTTCATGCTCTTTTCTTTTTTTGCAAAAATGTAATGATAGGTGTAACCTTTTCGCATTGGATTCTTACTACTAGGGTGAGGAACAAAAAAGAAAGGAGTGGTTCTGTGTGGAAGACGCAAAGATCATCGCTTTGTTCTGGGAACGGAATGAGCAGGCTGTGAAGGAGACCGATACCGCCTACGGCGGCAAGCTCTACGGCCTGTCCAACCGCATTTTGAATAACCGTGAGGACGCGGAAGAAAGCGTGAGTGATACCTACATGGAAACTTGGAAATCGATTCCTCCCAAACAGCCAACTTACTTTTATGCCTTTTTGGCATCCATTTGCCGCAACCTGTCTCTAAACAGGCTGGATTGGCACATGGCGGCAAAGCGAAACGCCGAGGTGGTGGCGCTGACGCAGGAGATGGAAAGCTGTATCCCTGACCGCCGGCAGGAATCGGAAATTGACCGCCGGGAGCTGCGGCGGATTTTGGAAAGCTTCCTGGAAAGCCTCAGCAAGGAAAGCCGCCTGATTTTCCTGCGCCGGTATCTGTATGTGGATTCCGTGGCGGAGATTGCCCAGCGGTACGGCA
>JBJDXI010000149.1:0-1550 GCA_051866595.1 Clostridia bacterium | reverse complement strand
TGTGAGCAATACAATATGATTTCCGTCTTTTGATGATATGTGGCAGCCATGCATTTCCGGTGCATGGCTGTTTTGCGCCTGAAAACCGTTGTCCCTAATGCCAATCACCCGGATCTAACGGGGACGGCTCCCCATGGCACGACCGCCGAAAATTTCCGCTATCGGCAAAAATATAGGAATTTGCAGATAAAATGATAGATTTATTGCCGATAATGGGGTATACTATAGATATTATTTTGATTCTGAATCAACGGAGGAGACCGATGGGATTTCTTTCAGTGACGGAAACCGCGAAAAAATGGAATATTTCCGAACGAAGCGTGCGGAATTACTGCGCCCAAGGGCGTGTGCCGGGGGCTTTTCTTACCGGCAAGACATGGAACATTCCGGAAAACGCGAAAAAGCCGCAGCGAGCCAATCAGCGGAAAACACAGCCTGTTACGTTATTGGATATTCTGCGGGAAGAAAAAAAAACGAAGTATTCCGGCGGGATTTATCATAAAACCCAGATCGAGCTGACCTACAACTCCAACCATATCGAGGGCAGCCGCCTGACTCACGACCAGACCCGGTACATCTTTGAAACCAATACCATCGGCGCGGAAAATGAAGTTCTCAATGTGGACGACATCATTGAAACCGTAAACCATTTCCGCTGTATTGACGGTCTCATTGACAGCGCCAAAGCGCCGCTGACCGAAAAGTTCATCAAGGAACTGCATCGGATGCTGAAAAACGGCACCGGCGATTCCGGAAAAGACTGGTTTGCCGTGGGCGATTACAAAAAGATGCCCAACGAAGTGGGCGGCATGGAAACAACCTTGCCGGAAAATGTTTCCGCGGAAATGAAAGCTCTGCTTAAAGCGTACAACGCCAAGGAAGAAAAAACCTTTGAGGATCTTCTGGACTTCCATGTGAAGTTTGAAAGAATCCATCCCTTTCAGGACGGCAACGGCCGTGTGGGTCGGCTGATCCTGTTCAAAGAGTGCCTGAAATACAACATCGTGCCCTTCATCATCGAAGACAATCTCAAACTGTTTTACTATCGCGGCCTCAAAGAATGGAGCAACGAAAAAGGCTACCTGACGGATACCTGTTTAACAGCCCAGGATCGGTATAAGGCGTATCTGGATTATTTTCGGATTGAGTATTGAAGAGGGGAGAGGTTTGTGGGACGTGGGACCATTAGGGACTGCCCCTAATGGTCTTTATTCAGATCTATGCGGGCCGATCAACGAAATATATTGCCTCCGTTTGAGAGAAAGAGTTGCGCAATTCCGCACGGTAGATGTCGATGATATATTGGCAGATAATCTGATTGGGCGCTATGTTTCCGGTTTACGGAGAGATGCGAAATCGTATTTTGAGTTATTGCAGACGGATACACCGCGGCAATCATTCGGGAAGGATGGGTATCATGGACACAAGAACTAACATGATTATCTCTAAAAAAAGAAGAAAGATAATCACTCCAGATGTTATAAGCTGTCATTATGATGATATTACCCGAATGTGGCATATTACCTTCAAAAACGGAGTGACATACCGTT
>JBJDXI010000148.1:0-7712 GCA_051866595.1 Clostridia bacterium | reverse complement strand
ATCCAGCGGTCGTGGAGGCTGAGTTCTTCATCGTTCCACATACCGTCTTCGTAGCCTTCCAGATTCATCAGCACAAAGCGGCTGGCGTTCCAGATCTTATTGGCAAAGTTTCTTGCGCCGTCCAGTCTTTCGTCACGGAAGCGCAGGTTGTTCCCGGGAGTGTTCCCGGTCACCAGCATAAAGCGGAGGGAGTCGGCGCCGTGGCTGTCGATTTTTTCCAGCGGGTCAATGCCGTTGCCCAAAGATTTGCTCATCTTGCGTCCCTGAGCGTCGAGGACGAGACCGTGGATCAGAACATCCTTAAACGGCGTTTTCCCGGTATGGAACAGGGAGGAGAAGATCATCCGGGCCACCCAGAAGAAGATGATGTCCCAGCCGGTCACCAGCACGGAGTTGGGGAAGTATTTTTCCATATCCGGGGTCTGATCGGGCCAGCCCAGTGTGGAATAGGGCCACATGGCCGAGGAGAACCAGGTATCCAGCACATCCTCATCCTGATGGATATGGGCCGAACCGCATTTCGGGCAGACCGTGGGATCTTCCCGGACGCAGATTTCCGCGCCGCAGTCGTCGCAGTACCAGACGGGGATCCGATGGCCCCACCAGAGCTGACGGGAAATACACCAGTCACGGATATTTTCCATCCAGCCGAGATAGACTTTATCAAAGCGGGAAGGCACAAAGGATGTATCGCCGTTTTTCACGGCTTCGATGGCCGGTTTGGCCAGGGGTTCCATTTTGAGGAACCACTGTTTGGAGATAAGAGGTTCCACGGTGGTGCCGCAGCGGTAGCAATGGCCGACGGCATGAACATGCACTTCTTCTTTGCCGCCGAGACCCAGTTCTTTCAGTTCTTCCAGCATGGCTTTACGACATTCATAACGATCCATACCGGCGTATTTGCCGCAGGCGTCGGTCATTTTGGCGTCGAGGTCGATCACTTCCACCTGCGGAAGGTTATGACGGAGACCCACTTCAAAGTCGTTGGGGTCATGGAAAGGCGTAATTTTCACAACGCCGGTACCGAAGGACTGATCCACATATTCATCAGCGATAATGGGGATTTCCTTGCCGGTAATAGGCATCAGCACGGTTTTGCCCACATAGTCACGGTAACGGTCATCCTCGGGATTGACGGCGAGGGCCGTATCGCCGAACATCGTTTCCGGACGGGTCGTGGCAACGGTCATAAACTCATCGGTATCTTTGATACGGTACTTGATTTCCCAGAGACGCCCTTCTTCTTCCTCGTGTTCCACTTCAATATCGGAAATCGTCGTATGGCATTTCGGGCACCAGTTGACGATATATTTATCACGATAGATCAATTCTTTTTCGTAGAAAGTCACAAAGGCTTCACGGACGGCCCGGGAAAGACCTTCATCCATAGTGAAGCGTTCTCTTTCCCAGTCGCAGGAAACGCCGAGACCCCGAAGCTGGGTCACGATGCGGTCATGGTACTTATCTTTCCAGGCCCAGGCGTGTTTCAGAAATTCCTCACGGCCGATTTCCTCTTTGGAAGTGCCGTCTTTACGCAGCTGTTCCTCAACTTTGGCCTGGGTAGCGATGCCGGCGTGGTCGGTGCCGGGAACCCACAGTGTGTTGAAGCCGGCCATTCTTTTATAGCGAACGAGGATGTCCTGAAGAGTTTCGTCGAGGGCGTGGCCCATATGGAGCTGACCGGTTACATTGGGGGGCGGAATAACGATGCAGAACGACTCTCTTTCATCGTTCACATCGGCGTGAAAGTACTTCTTTTCCTCCCAGATTTTATACCATTTTTCCTCGACCTCTTTGGGGTCGTAAACCGATTTCAATTCTCCTGCCATGAGTGAATCCTCCTTTAATATCATAAAAACAAAAGTTAAAAAAGACAGATCAATGCAATAAAATGCCAGTTTAAAATCTTTTTCAGTATACCATAAATAATCCTGTCTGAAAAGCGTTTTCCGCAGAAAAAATAATTTTTCTTCATATAATTTGCAAAATCACAAAGGAGGCTTTGTCATGAAATCATTTCTTCGTTTTATCGGTATCGTCATCCCCGCGCAATGCGTTATCGCCGCCCTGTTCATCTACATCAACAATATCCCGCAGATCCCCTGGGAGATCATCGACGTTCTGTGGTATTTCTTTCTCCCTGTCTCCGCTTTTTCCATCGGTCTGATCTACGGAATCTGCCGTCTGCGCCGGGGCGGCGGCGTTTTTCTCGCTGCGCTGTTTCTCTCACCGCTGCCGGTATTATCCTTCCGTTTTCCTCTGCCCTTTTCCGATGTTTTCACTTTTCTTCCTGTCCTTTTCCTCGCGGTGATTCTCGGCCTTATCGGTGAAATCCGCGGACGGACCCTGCCCCACCGGCAAAAAACCGTTCCGCAGGAAAGCTGAAAGCGGAATCCGTGAGGATTCCGCTCAGTGAACCGCGTTTCAGGAACGCAGCATATATTCAATTCGTTTCAGCAGATCTTCCTTGCCCCGTCCGTTCTGGGCGGAAAAAACGACAATCTCTTCTTCTTTCAGATCCAGTTCCCGTTTCATCACAGCTTTGTTCTTGGCGATCTCGTTATTGCTGAGCTTATCCGCTTTGGTAGCAATCACGAGAAACGGCAATCCTTTGGAGCGCAGAAAGGCGTTCATCTGATGATCCAGCGCCGTAGGAGGATGTCGCAGATCGACAATTTGCCAGATCACCCGGGGACGGTCGGCGGAGAGATACTCATCCACCATTTTCTGAAAGGCGTCCCGCTCGGTTTTGCTGACTTTGGCATAGCCGTAACCGGGCAAATCCACAAAGTACCAGCCGTCGTCAATCCGGTAAAAATTGATGGTACGGGTTTTCCCCGGCTGAGAACTGGTACGAGCCAGATTTTTGCGATTGATCAGTTTATTCACAAGGGAGGATTTTCCCACATTGGAGCGGCCGGCCAGCACCACGTCGAGACTCAGTACTTCGGGATACTGTTTTTTCCACGCCGCCGTCGCCGCCAGCTCCGCTTTTTTTATCTTCATACGTTTTTCTCCACCAAGGCGATTTTCAGCACTTCATCCACATGGGAACAGAAATGGAAGGTCATTTTTTCCCGGACTTCCTCGGGGATTTTATCCAGATCCCGCTCATTTTCCTTGGGCATCAGAACGGTGGTGATCCCTGCGGCATAGGCGGCCAGCACCTTTTCTTTCACACCGCCGATGGGCAGTACACGGCCGCTCAGCGTCACTTCGCCGGTCATGGCGATGTCACCCCGGACTTTGCGGTTACCCAGCCGGGAGGCGATGGCCGTTACCATGGTCACCCCGGCCGAGGGGCCGTCTTTGGGTACAGCGCCTTCGGGCACATGGATATGAAGGTCAATTTTTTCCTCAAAATGAGCTTTCAGCCCCAGAGATTTACCGATGGAACGGACATAAGTCAGGGCGGCCTGGGCCGATTCCTTCATTACGTCGCCAAGCTGACCGGTGAGCTGAATCTTGCCGCTGCCGGGGAGGGACTGAACTTCCACCTGAAGGATTTCGCCGCCCACCTCGGTCCAAGCGAGACCGTTGACAACACCCACCAGATTTTTTCCGGCGGCCTTTTCCTTGATAAATTTCGGTTTGCCCAGGTAATCGTGGAGATTCCGCACGGTAATGCTGATGGAGGCAACTTCCTCCGTCACCAGTTTTCTTGCGGCCACACGGCAGAGCTTCGCCAGTACCCGGTCGAGACTGCGCACCCCGGCTTCCCGGGTATATTCCCGGATCAGCATCCGGAGGGCGCCGTCAGAGATCTTCAGCTGTTTTTCGGAAATGCAATGGTTTTTCAGTTCCTTTTTCAGCAGATGATCTTTGGCGATATGGACTTTTTCTTCCTCGGTATAGCCGCTGATGTCGATCACTTCCATGCGATCCAGCAAAGGACGGGGAATGTTGCTTTTCACATTGGCAGTGGTAATAAACAATACCTTGGAAAGGTCATAAGGCACTTCGATAAAATGATCGGCAAAGGTGCTGTTTTGTTCGGGGTCCAGCACTTCCAGCAATGCCGAGGAAGGGTCACCTTTATAGTCGCTTCCCAGCTTATCCACTTCATCCAGAAGAAATACGGGGTTCACCGAACCGGCGGTTTTCATATTCTGAAGAATCCGCCCGGGCATAGAGCCCACGTAGGTACGGCGGTGGCCGCGGATTTCCGCTTCATCCTTCATGCCGCCTAAAGACATCCGAACGAAATTGCGGTCCAGCGCTCTGGCCACGGAACGGGCCAGAGAGGTTTTCCCCACACCGGGAGGGCCGGTAAGGCAGAGAATCGGCCCTTTGATGTCCTGGGCCAGCTGGCAAACGGCAAGGTATTCCAGGATACGGTCTTTCACCTCTTCCAGACCGTAATGATCTTCGTTGAGAATGGCCTCAGCCCGTTTCAGATCGAGACGGTCCTCGGTCCGGTGGGACCAGGGAATATCCAGCATCCAGTCGATATAAGAACGCAGCACCGAGGTTTCCGCCGCCATGGAGGGGGTTTTCTGCAAACGGTCGATTTCCCGAAGCGTTTTTTCCTCGGCTTCCTTGGGCATCCCCGCGGCTTTTACCTTATCCCGGTAGTCGCGGCACTCGTCGTCTTTACTTTCATCCTCGCCCAGTTCTTTATTGATGGCGCGGATCTGTTCTCTGAGATAATATTCTTTTTGATTTTTCTCCATCTGCTTGCGGACTTCGTTGCCGATCTTCCGTTCCAGATCGAGAATGTCCACTTCCCTGGCCATGAGGCTCAGCAGATTTTTCAGACGTTCTTCCACGTCCACGGTTTCCAGGAATTTCTGTTTGTCGGAAAGTTTTGTCAGAACCTGAGCCGCCGCCACATCGGCCAGAGCGCTGTAATCTTCCAAGGAAAGGACGGTGGCCACGATCTCCGCGGAGACCTTTTTGGCCAGAGAGGCGAAGTTTTCAAATTCCTTCACCACTTTCCGGGCATAGACTTCCCCTTCCAGAGAGATCTGATACTGACCGGGCATTTCCAGCTGAATCGCCTCACCGAGAAAATAATCCTTTTCTTCGGAAAGGCGCAGAATTTCCGTACGGTAAAGTCCTTCCACAATAATGCGCATGGTACCGCCGGTGGGGCGCATCACCTGCTTGATCGTGGCGATGGTGCCGATATGGTGAATATCGTCAAAGGTCGGCTCATCCACATGAATATCTTTCTGCATGGCCAGAATGATTTCTTTGCCTTCACATTCCATGGCCTCGTTGATGGCTCGGATACTCTTATCCCGGCCCACATCCAGCTGAACCACGGAATGAGGCAGCACCGCCACACCCCTCAAAGGCAGGATCGGCATCTGAAAGCAGGCATGCCGCAAAATCATATCGGCCGTTTCCGTATTTGCGTTATATCCATCCGCAGAGGCGGACTGTTTTCCGTCGGCGGCTGTAAGCAAAACAGCCTTGTTATCGTTGTCGTTTTCTTTGTTACGCACAATCTCATCCTCCATCTGTAATCATCTCAAAATTACCCTCTCGGGCAACGATGTATTATATCATATCGCAAAACGAAAAAAAATTCAATCATTTCTGCGAAAATACCTTGTAATTTCCATAATTTGTGATATAATTCTCACATATTATGACATATTTATCACATAAGGAGACACAATGAAAAATAAAATCAAAGAATACCGTTTCGCCCTGGGTTTATCCCAACAGGATCTGGCCCAGGCCTGCGGCGTCAGCAGGGAAACGATCTGCCGGGTGGAAACCAACCGTTCCAATCCTTCCCTTGAGCTGGCTTACCACATCGCCCGCCGCCTGGATACCACGGTAGAAGACCTGTTCTTGCTGGAAGAGGAAGTCATTCTTCAATAAACGTTCAAAGAACATAAAAAAAACACCGGATCATCACTATTTTACATTCGCCCTTTGGCAGAATAAGAAGTAGAACAATATCATGAATTGAGGCCGTCCATGTCGCTGTATCAAAAATTATTGAAATACCGGGTCGTACCCCTTCTATATTTTCTTCTTTTTCTCACCATTGTGATCATCGGCATCTGCTGGTTCGTCCGTACCGGCCTGCTGGATTTGATGAAAAATCCCGAAGCTCTGGTGGCTTACTTTGAGAGCATTGGCCATTATAAATACATTGTCGTCTTTTTTCTCCAATTTTTCGGCGTGATCTTTCTCCCCGCCACCGGCGGCGTCATCGTCATCGCTTCCGCCATGTTTCTGGGATTCCTCCCCACTTTTCTCATCTGCTCCGCCGCCACCATTGCCGGTTCCTGCCTCAGCTTCGCTCTGGCCCGTTATCTGGGACGGCCTTTGCTGGAGCTGTTTTTAAGCCGTCGGAAACTGGATAAATACATTCGATCCTTTGAGGAACGGAAAAACGTTCTTCTTTTCGTCATGTTTTTCTTCCCCTTTTTCCCCGACGATATTCTCTGCTACGTCGCGGGACTCGTCAACATCCGCTGGAAATACTTTATTCTCGCGGCTTCACTGGGACGTCCCTGGGGACTCCTTCTCAATTGCCTTGTGGGCATCAGCGTGTTCTCCATGCCCAAATGGGCCTACGTTCCCGCCGCCCTCGTCGCGATCCTCTGCATCGCCCTCTCCTGGCGTTACGGCTCCGCGCTGGAACAGAAAGTTATCGGCTGGGTCAATAAAAAAAGAAACAAACCGGTCACGCCGTAAAAAGCTAATCCGTTTGTTTCCGTCACAGAACCATAGATCCGACAAAAAGTCCGTTTGCGTTTCGCAAACGGACTTTTTTCATTCAGTTATTCCGCGATTTCTTCCGATGTTTCCGGCAACGCTTTGGTTTCCGGCGGATAAAGCTTCGGTTCTTTGTTTTCCTTCACAAAATCCGCGGTAATCACCACTTTACCCACGTCTTCCCGGCTGGGGAGGTCATACATGAGATCCGTCATCTGATCTTCCATAATGGCCCGGAGCCCCCTGGCGCCGGTTTTGCGCTTCATCGCCGTCTCGGCGATGGCTTCCAAGGCGTCATCCTCAAATTCCAATTCAATGCCGTCGATTTCAAAGAGAGCTTTGTACTGCTTGGTAAGAGAATTTTTCGGTTCTTTCAAGATACGCACCAACGCGTCTTTATCCAAGGGCGTCAATTTCCCAAGCACCGGCAAACGGCCGATAAATTCGGGAATCAAACCAAATTTCAAAAGATCCTCGGGCATGATATTGGCGAGAATTTCCGCAATATCCTCGGTTTTTTCCTTGATTTCCGCGCCGAAACCCATCACACCGCTGCCCATGCGCTTCTGCACGATCTTATCAAGACCGTCAAAGGCGCCGCCGCAGATAAAGAGAATATTCGTCGTATCCAGCTGAATAAACTCCTGATGGGGGTGTTTCCGGCCGCCCTGGGGCGGTACCGAAGCCACGGTTCCTTCGAGAATTTTCAGCAGCGCCTGCTGCACGCCTTCACCGCTGACATCCCGGGTAATGGAAACGTTTTCGGATTTTTTGGAAATTTTATCAATTTCGTCAATATAGATGATACCCCGGGAGGCGGCCTCCACATCGAAATCGGCGGCCTGGAGCAGTTTCAGCAGAATATTTTCCACATCTTCCCCCACGTAACCGGCTTCGGTCAGGGTTGTGGCGTCGGCCACGGCAAAGGGCACGTGAAGAAACCGGGCAAGAGTCTGGGCGAGGAGCGTTTTCCCGGTTCCGGTGGGGCCCACCAAAAGAATATTAGATTTCTGTAATTCCACATCATCGAC
>JBJDXI010000147.1:0-7826 GCA_051866595.1 Clostridia bacterium | reverse complement strand
CGTCATCATCAGCGTCGGCAAAAACAGCTACGGCCATCCCGCGGAGCAGGTAATCAATTACTGGGAACGGCATTATGCCGATGTTTACCGCACCGATGAGGACGGCGCCGTTACGGTGACGGTGGATTTAAAGGGGTATGACATCACTCCTTATCGAAACGATCAAAAATGAAATCAAACCAGGACTCTTCGGAGTCCTTTTTTTCATAATAATCGACAATGCCGCCGTAAATGGCGGCGACGATTTTTTCACGGTAGGCGTCATCGTTGAGGAGCGCTTCCTCCTCGGCGTTGGAAAGAAAGCCCACCTCCACCATGATGGCGGGAATTTCCAGCTTGCTCATGATATAGGCGCTGCTCAGGGTCAGCGCCTCCCGGTCGGTGTTTTTCAGCGTTTTGACAAAACGGTTCTGGATGCATTTCGCGAGGATTTCTCCGTTTTCGGAACCGGGGTAATAGAAGGTCTGGGCGCCGTGGAGAGACGGATTCGGCACCGCGTTGCACTGGATGCTGAGAAATAATTCGGCGTCCTTCTTCTGAACAAGGGCCGCGCGATGGTCCAGCTCCTCTTTTTTGATATTGCTGTAAACGCTGTCATCGGTGCGGGTCATCACGACCAAGGCACCTTTTTCCTCCAGCAGAATTTTCATTTTTTTCGCGAGGATCAGATTGATTTCTTTTTCGGCGGTGCCGGTGACGCTGATGGCCCCGGGGTCACCGCCGCCGTGACCGGCGTCGATGGCGATGATTTTGCCTTTGAGAGGCTGGCCGCTCTGGACGGCGGCAGTCTGCTCCGCGTGACGGATCATGGGAACGGCGCAGAGGGTGCAGAGGCAGAGTACAGCGGCGGCAAAGAGGGAAAAGGGACGGAATTTACGGATCAAAACAAAGGGTTTCATGGGCGGCACCCCGGATATTTCGTCGATTATCTTCATTTTATGCCCGGACTTCGCGGCTATGCAATTCAGTTGAACAGATTGGTTCGTTTTTCTTTCTGATCTTTGAGAAAAACATTGAAATTGCCGAATTCATCGGCGGTGGCCAGGAGAATTTCCTTGGCTTCGAGCTCTTTATTGCGGAGCTGTTCCTTGAGCCAGCGGGTGTCTTTGCCGATGGAACGCAGATGCTCTTCCATAACGTGGCCGTCGATAATGACATTGGCGGAAAGCGCCGCCGCCGGTGGGAACTTTTTAATGTCGTTGGGGGTCAGCGGCGCGTACTCGCTTTTGGGCAGGAAGGAGAGGGAACCGTTGGTTTCCATGATGATGTAATCCAGCTGGCTGAGGTCAAAAAATCCGTGAACACGGCAGATACCGGTGATGTCGTCCATATCCAGTTTGTTTTTTTTGAGCTTGTCCTCGAGGAATTGTCCTTTATAGAAAAGAATTTCCGGCTTTCCGGTGAAAAACCGCCGACAGAAAATGCTTTTGGAACCGGAAAGAGACATCCCCACGGAAACAAAACAGTAGATCAGCAACGCGATAACGCCGCCCCACAGCGGCAAAGTGGTGTCGACGGCCACGGCGGCGGCGATGGAGCCGGCGGTGATGCCGAGGATGTAATCGTAAAAGGTGAGCTGCGCGATCTGGCGTGGCCCGATGATTTTGGCAATGATAAAAAGGACAAGAACAGAAAGAAAGGAACGTAAAGCGATGTCGCCCAGTTCCGCGAAGGGAATTTCCATGAGATCACCTGCGTTTTTTTGAGTTAGTATGGATGGTTTTCGAAAAAATCATGCGGTTTTTCAGTGGTTGATGTTTTTTCTGAAACATTTCTTTTATAAATTCAATTCAGATATTGCATCTTTTCAAAAAACGTGTTAAAATATAATACACTTGGGGGCGTAGCTCAGTTGGGAGAGCGTTCGGTTCGCATCCGAGAGGTCATGGGTTCGAATCCCACCGTCTCCACCAAAAAGAAAAGAACTCCGCAAAGCGGGGTTCTTTTCTTTTTGGATAGAATGTCGGGAGGATTCGAAGTTTATGCCCCGTGGGTAAATCCCACCGTTCTTGTTTCGTTTGCCACGGAAGGTTTTTTTTCTTGACAAAGATGGGGATTTTGTTATAATTAGGTTTGTTTCCTGAGGGAGTAGCAAGCGCGCTTCGGCGCGCAGCAAGTCAACATACTGGTTGAAAAAAGACCTGGCTTGCTTTAAAATGCGAGACTCATGGGCTTATTTGCCGTGGGTGGAGTCTCCAGATATGAATGTTTCCGGGTACGGTGAATGTACCCGGATTTTTTATTTTTGCTGTTATTGGGGGAAAGTTAAAATGGACTGGTCTTTTATGTTCTTTTTGAACAGTGTTCTGCTGGGCGTAGGCCTGGCCATGGACGCTTTTTCGGTGTCCCTGGCCAACGGTCTCAACGAACCTTTGATGAAGAAAAGCCGGATGTGCCTGATTGCCGGTGTTTTCGGCGGATTTCAGGGGCTGATGCCGCTGATCGGTTGGATCTGCGTTCATACCGTGGTGCGATATTTTTCCGCTTTTGAAAAAGTGATTCCCTGGATTGCCCTGATTCTCCTCGCCTTTATCGGCGGGAAAATGTTGAAAGACGGCATCGCCGGCGGAGAAGAGACAAGTGGCTGCGGGGGACTGGGCTTTGGTGCCCTGATGGTGCAGGGCATCGCTACTTCCATCGACGCTCTTTCCGTGGGCTTTACGATTTCCGGCTACGGCTTGCTGATGGCGCTGGTCTGCGCGACGATTATCGCCGTTGTGACCTTTGTGATCTGTGTTCTGGGGCTGGGAATCGGCAAGACTTTCGGTACGAAGCTGGCGGGAAAATCCCAGATTTTCGGTGGTGTTCTGTTGATCCTCATCGGTCTGGAAATTTTCATCACC
Source organism: Clostridia bacterium (assembly GCA_051866595.1). Lineage (GTDB taxonomy): Bacteria > Bacillota > Dehalobacteriia > UBA7702 > UBA7702 > UBA7702. The sequence goes on along the minus strand of JBJDXI010000147.1, from coordinate 4,983 downwards.
GGTATTTTCTTCTGACGATAGAGGAGGTTTGCCATGAAAAACGGAATGCGGAACATTGTTTTTCTGGGATTGGTCAGTTTCTTCGCGGATATTTCCGCGGAGATGGTCTATCCGCTGATTCCTCTTTACCTGACGGCGGTCTTCGGGGCCACGCCGGTGCTCATCGGTATCATCGAGGGGATTGCCGAAAGCATCGCCAGCCTGCTGAAGGTTTTCAGCGGCTATATCAGCGATAAATATCAGCATAAGAAAATCCTCGCCTTCGGCGGCTACGCCGCAGGGCTCTTCTATAAGCTGGCGCTGATTTTCGCCGGTTCCTGGCTGGGGATTCTCGGCGCCCGGGTGCTGGACCGTTTTGGCAAAGGTATCCGTACCGCGCCTAGGGATGTGATGGTCTCGGAAAGCGCCGATCCTTCCAAAATGGGTAAGGCCTTCGGCGTTCATAAAGCTTTGGACATGGCCGGCTCGGCCCTGGGGATTCTTTTCGCTTTTATTTTGCTGACGAGTATCGGGGACGACGGCTACCGGCAAATTTTCGCGGTTTCCATGATTCCCGTGGTTTTCGCGCTGTTGATGTTCGCCTTCATCAAGGAAAAAAAGGAGCCCCGGGAAGTGAAGCCCCGGGAGCGGTTCTGGAAAAAAGCCAAAGATCTCAACGGAAATCTGAAGCTCTATTTGCTGGTGGCGTTCCTCTTCACTCTGGGCAATTCCTCTAACAGCTTTTTACTGCTTCGCGCTTATGACGTGGGTTTTTCCGCCGCCAACGCGATTTTACTTTATTTCCTCTTCAACGCCGTTTCCGCGGTGCTTTCGGTGCCCTTCGGCCGTTGTTCCGATAAGATCGGCCGCAAAAAGGTGCTGATTGCCGGGTACATCGTCTTTGCCGTCGTCTATCTCGGCTTTGCCTTTGCTTTTTCCAAGCCGGTGCTCATCGGCGCTTTTGCCCTCTACGGTGTCTACACGGCCATGGTGGCCGGTGTGGAACGGGCGCTGATTGCCGAAATTGCCCCGGCGGATCTGAAAGGTACCATGCTGGGGCTTCACTCCACCCTGGTGGGGATTGCTTTGCTGCCGGCCAGTGTGATTGCCGGTTTCCTCTGGGATGTTCTCGGCGCCTCGGCGCCGTTCTGTTTCGGCGCGCTGATGTCGCTCCTGGCGGCGCTGCTTCTGGCCTTCTTTTTCCGTACCGGGGAAAAGACTCCTGCAGGATTTGCGGTATCGGAGTCGAAAAAATAAAGAACCGATAAGAATTTTCCCGGAGATGGAAAGAATGAAAAAAACATTTACTACGGTGATGCCGGACCGGATCGGCGCTTTTCTCGATGCGGACCGCGCTTTGACGGATTTGGGACTGAACATCACCAGAGTCAGCTATAATAAAGCCGTGGATAAGCACACCCTCTTTATTGAAGTTGAGGGTGATGAAGAACAGCTTTTGAAAGCCGATAAGGAACTGACGGCTTTGGGCTATCTGAACCGTCCGGCCTGGCGGGGCGATGTGATTCTGATGGAATTTCGTCTGCCGGACCGTCCCGGCGCCGTGATGCCGGTGCTGGAGCTGATTCACGAATACCACTTCAATATTTCCTATATCAGCTCTCAGGCCGACGGCAGCGGCTATCAGTCCTTTAAGATGGGACTGTACGTTGAGGACGGCAGCGATGTGACGGAATTTGCCCACCGGGCGGCGATGCTCTGTCCCCTAAAGGTGCTGGATTACAACAAGAGCGAAAAAGTGCTGGATAACACGGTGTTCTATCTCTCTTTCGCCAATGAAATTTCGGAAAAGATGGGCCTTAGCGAAGAGGAAAAAGGACTTTTGCTGGTGGATTCCAATCTGATTATGCAGATGCTGGATGAAAGGAACCTGCCGCCCTATAAAACCTTTGATTACATTGGCCGCTTCGCTGATTTGCTTCTCCGCTATAAAGGAGAGCACTTTCATCCCCGGTTGAGCCGGGGCAAAACAGCGACGGGGGTGGCGTATCTCCTTTGCGAACCGCCCTGCGGCAGTAATGTTGCCGTGTTTTTCCTCGAGGATCGCCTGCTCTTTCTCGATTCCGGTTTTCCCTGCTACCGACAGGAAATGAGGGAGCTGCTGGAAAGGGAAATCCCGGGGTTTGAAAGCTGCCGAAAAGAACTGATTTTAAGTCACGCCGATGTGGACCATGCCGGTCTGGCCGATTTCTTCGATAAGGTCTATGTCAACGGGAAATGCTACGATAATTTCGCGGCGGAGAGCTGTGGCCGGCCGGCGTTTCGAGAGGAAAATCCGGTGCACGCCCCTTATATCCGTATCAGCAAGATTCTTTCGGGCTACCGTCCGCCCCGCCTTGAGGTGCTGGAAGTTGTCGGCGGAAAGGATGACGGTAACGGCGCGCCGCTGACGTTCATCGGAACAGCGGACATCGGCCCGTGGTCCTTTGAGGTTTACGAGGGATGCGGCGGCCATGTCCGGGGAGAGATGATCTGGCTGGAACGCCGGGAAAAGATGGCCTTTACCGGTGATATTTTCGTCAATATCAAAGGCTTCACCCCGGAACAGGCGGAATTCAACCGTCTGGCGCCCTACCTCATGACGTCGGTGGATACCGATCCCGAGGCGGCGCGGAAAGAGCGCAAAGCCTTTTTGAAATTGCTGGATCCCGGAAACTGGAAAATTTTCGGCGGCCACGGCGCCGTGACGGAAATTTGTATCGACGAAAAATAAATGAAAAAGAGGACGCTTCGGAATTTTATTCCGGAGCGCCCTCTTCTTTTTTTTGTGAAAACGGGGCATACTGAATAAAAAAACAGACGGAGGTGCCTATGGAATACGACGCGATTATTGTCGGCGCCGGTCTCGCGGGCTTATCCTGCGGTTATGAATTGAGCCGCCGGGGAAAAAGTGTTCTACTGATGGAAACCCACCCTTACGCCGGCGGTCGGACATCGTCTTTTACCGATCACGGCATGAAGGTGGAATCGGGTCTTCATCGTTACATCGGTTATTATTCGGCGCTGCCCCGGCTTTTGAAAGGCTGTGGTGTGGAACTGAATGAGATTGTCACATGGGAGGAAAAAGTGGATATTCTGGTGAAAGATCGCCGGGGGAAGGTGGTTCTCGGCGTGGCGCCTCTTTGGGGCTTTGGCAAAGCCGTGAAAAGCGTGATCGGGAACGGCGCTTTTTTATCCTGGCGGGATAAGCTTTCACTGATTCCGTTTTTTCTCCGTGGTTTCGGCAGCTATCTTTTTTCCGATCGTCTCGACAGTTATTCCGTCGCGGAATATGCCAAAAAGTGCGGTGTGACGGAAAACGCCCTGAATCTGGTGGTGGAACCGCTGAGTACCGGTATTTTCTTCCTTCCCGTCAGGGAATATTCGGCCTACGCTTTTTTCGGCCTCTTCGCTCCGGCGATTCCGAAATTTTATAAAATGCGCATCGGCGCGTTTCTCGGCGGCATGACGGAGCTGATGTGTGATCCCATCGTCGCGCAGATCCGTTCCCGCGGCGGCGTGGTGCATTTTGAGGAAACGGCGGAAACGGTCCTTTGGAAACAGGGCACCGTTACCGGAGTGAGAACCACGGACGGACGGACATACCGGGGGCGGCGTACCGTTATCGCCGCGCCGTTGTCGGCGGCGAAAACCATTCTGTCTCTGCTGAAAGAAGAACCGTCCCTGGCCTCCTTTTTCCGTTTACCGGAGATGTCCTCCTGCACCGTGCAGCTGGAACTGGACGCCCCTGCGCTGGAAAAGGACATCACCACCTTCGGCCCCGGCACGGATATGGTCAGCTTCGCCGAGCAGTCCCGGACGGTTTTCCCTGATTCCCCGGGGCGGCTTTCCGTGATTCTGGGGCATCCGGAACGGTATATCCGGATGACGGCGGAAGAAATCCTCAAGGAAGTGATCCGGCAGATGACATCCTTGGGTGTTTCGCTGGAAGGGCATATCCTGGACACCCGGAAAGTAGCGGAGGAAAAGGAGTTTTATTCCCTTGCCAAAGGAAATCAGCGCCTTCGTCCGTCGCAGAAAACGGCGGTTCCCGGTCTTGTACTGGCCGGGGATTATACGAAAACCTCCTCCTTCGCCACGATGGAGGGGGCGGTGATTTCCGGAAGAAAAGCGGCGAAGGTCTGCCTTGCGGGGTTGAACCGGCAGGAGCTTTCCAAAAGGAACTAATGTTCAGGGAAACTGCACCGGTTATTTGAAAAATTTTCCGTCATGGTCTGTTCCGGTTGTGGGAATACTAGATCAAAAATGGAAATGAGGTGTTTTCATGTTTAAGCACGAAAAACAGTTGCTTCACCCTGTGGAAGTTGAAAAACCCAATCCTCAGTACGCCGCTCTTTTACAGGAACAGCTCGGCGGCGGCAACGGGGAACTGAAAGCGGCCATGCAGTATATGGCCCAGAGTTTCCGGGTGAAAGATCCGGAAATCAAAGATTTGTTTATGGACATTGCCGCGGAAGAGCTCAGTCACATGGAGATGGTGGCGGAGACCATCAGTCTCCTCAACGGCCATGGTGTGAACGCTGAGGCGGTGCCTTCCGGGGAGATTCAGACCCACGTCCTTTTCGGCCTGAGCCCCGGTCTGGTCAACGCCTCCGGTTATTCCTGGACCGGCGATTACGTCACAGTTACCGGAGACCTCTGCGCTGATTTGCTCTCCAATATCGCTTCGGAACAGCGGGCGAAGGTGGTTTATGAGTATCTCTACCGTCAGATTGACGATAAAAAGGTGAAAAATACCATTGATTTCCTGCTCAACCGGGAGGAGGCCCACAACGCCATGTTCAGGAAAGCCTTCAATAAAGTCCGGAATACCGGTTCCAACAGGGATTTTGGCACCACCGAGGACGCGCAGTGGTATTTTAATCTTTCCGAGCCTTCACCGGAGGATTCCTGTTTCCCCAAAACCGAGGTGGCTCCCGGTTCTTTTCGCTAAAGGAGGTGGGATTTGTGGTTGAACAGGATACCATTCGCCTTCTCCGGGAGTGT
>JBJDXI010000146.1:0-38155 GCA_051866595.1 Clostridia bacterium | reverse complement strand
GGATCTGAATTCCTCCGCTCAGACGCCATTTCACAAAATAGTAACGAAGCAGCGAAATCCCAGCAATCAGGAAAAACGGAGCAAAGCAGACAAAGATATTCTTTGCCGCGATCGTCAAAAATTCCAGATGAAGCCCGTTTCCGGCCACCAACAGAATCAACGCCAGCACAATGCCCCACAAAATCCACCACGGCAAATGCCATTTAGCAAAAACCGGTAAGAAAACGGCATCCACAGCTTTCTTTTTCAGATAAGCCTGTGCCGCCAGATAGTTCACCACCGCGACGATCATCACCGAGATAAAGTAAAAAGACGGCAGAATCTGGGCCATCATCATGGATAATTCCCTTGCGTAAGCCGCCGCGGACATTCCTTCCGCCACAGCGAGCTCCGCCACAGAAGCATCGGAATAAATTTCCGTCATATACGCCTCAAAAGAAGATTGAAAATCCGCAAAAGAAACGCCGCCGAATTTCCAGACAGCCCAAAGATACAATCCTTCAATCAACGCCGCGATCAGGATCCCCCAGAACAGCGTCATCCCAGGAGAAGCTTTTTCTTTCAGACGGATACCGTAAAACAACCCGAGAAAGGCCATGGTTCCGGCGGTCACGATGCCGTCGTAAGGACCCATGAGAATAAAACTCAACCCGGCAAGAAACGCCGCCAACAGAGAGGACGCCGCGATACCGCAGCGAAATACCGCGAGGCAGACCGGCACCGCCCACACAAAGGTGACCAATGTACCCAAAACCGGAACGTAACAACCGCAGAGCAAAAGCAATACGGAAACCAACAATAAAAGGACAAATTCTTTTCCCGTTTTCCCGTGAGAATATGTTTGTTCCATGAAATGACCTCTTTTAATGACAAAAAAAGCCCCGAGGTTCGGGGCTTTTCAGCGGACAGATACCGCCGCGGATTAGTCGGTAGTATAAGGCAGCAAAGCAACCTGTCTTGCTCTTTTGATCGCGGTGGTCAGAGCTCTCTGATGCTTCGCGCAGGTACCGGAAATTCTTCTGGGTAAAATTTTACCCCGTTCACTGATATATTTTCTTAAACGTTTTTCATCTTTATAATCAATATAATCGACTTTATCCACACAGAAGGCGCAGACTTTTCTTCTTACTCTGCGGCCGCCGCGGGGACGGGACGTTCTTTCAGCCATGATGTTTCTCCTTTCTTAAAACGGAATTTCATCCAGGGGAGTCATTTCCTCTCCCGGAAAATCTGGGGTGTAACCGCTGCCCCCGCCGGAACTGCTGTCTTTGGGCGACAGGAATTGAACGTTATCGGCAACGATTTCGGCAATGGTACGTTTACCGCCGTCGTTGGCTTCGTAGGTACGGATCTGAAGACGGCCTTCCACCGCCACAAGACGGCCTTTGGAAAGGTAACGTCCGCAGGTTTCCGCCAGACCGCGCCAGACAACAACGGGAATAAAGTCCGTTTCCTTTTCTCCCCGGTTATTGGAAAAATTTCGGTCTACCGCCACGGTAAAGGTGGCTACCGCCACGCCGTTACTGGTAGAACGGAGTTCCGGATCTCTGGTCAAACGACCGATCACAACGATTCTGTTCAGCATAATGACACCTGAATCTTTCTTAATTATTCGCCTTCACGAACGACAAGAAATCGAATAACGCGGTCGGAAATTTTGAAATTTCTTTCCAATTCTTTCGGAAGTTCTGTGTTGCCGGTGAAATAGCAAAGCACATAGTAACCTTCCCGCAATTTTTCGACTTCATAAGCCAGGCGACGTTTTCCCCACTGTTCCACTTTGGTCACTTCACCACCGTTGGCGGCAATGATGTCGGAGAATTTTTCAATCGCTGCATTGACCTGTTCTTCATCCATATCGGGACGGAGAACGTACATAGCTTCATAATTGCGCATCGTATACGACACCTCCTTTCGGACTTTGGCTTCCATCATCGGAAGCAAGGAGCTAAGTGAAACCCTAAGATTCCACAATAAGCTTAATTATTATATCACAACGCTATTTTGTTTGCAAGAATTATTTTCCCGTATTTTCTTCCTTCGTAATAATTTCTTTGGTACGACGCATAGCCTCGGACCGGGTAAGCATCACCACATGGCCGCAAGTCTGGCATTTCAGACGGAAATCCGCGCCAACTCTCAGCACCTCCCAGCAGTAACCGCCGCAGGGATGAGGTTTTTTCAGCCGCAAAACATCGCCGATGTTAACTTCCATGATGAACCTCCTTGGTAATCAGCTCAGTAACGGGATAAGGAATCGTGATACCCTCCTTCTGCAGGGCCTGTACCACCAGCTTGCGAATTTCCCGCCCCACGTGCCATTGCTCCATGGGCTGGACATAGAGAAATACGCAAAGGGAAATGCCGCTGGCACCGATAGTATCCACACCGTCCACCACCGGTTTTCCCGCCATCCAATCCAGATGATCTTCGTAATACCGCTGTACCACACCGCCGATGATCTCTTCGGCATGATCGATGTTGCTGTCAAAGGAAATTTCAAAAACCTCTTTGATACGCAGGCCGCCGCGGCAGAAATTCACCACATCGGTTATGGAACCGTTGGGAATCACAATCAGTTCGCCGGAATCCCCTCTGAGCTGGGTGGTACGCAGACCGACCAACTCCACGATCCCGGTAAAATTATTGTTCACGGTAATATATTCACCAACGCCGTACTGATCTTCAAAAATAATAAAGAAACCGGCAAAAATATCTTTGATCAGAGACTGGGCGCCGAAACTGACGGCAAGACCGATAACCCCTGCCGCCGCCAGAATGGAGGCCACATTGATGCCAATCTCGGAAAAGATCATCATCGCGCCGATAAAAGCAACAATATAATGGGTAACATTTTTAAGAACGCGCTTTAGAGTGATTTTACGATTATTCTCCCCGACAGAGACTTTACCCCGCATGGCTCGGTCAACAATGCCGCAAATCAAGCGGTCGCAGATAAAGGATAAAATAACGATAAGAGCAATATCCAACAATGTCACCAAAAAACCGCCGTTTTCATACCAGACTTGTACGGCCCGAAAAAAATCAATCATCCGTCTGCTCCTTTTCCATTTCATCCGCGATGGCGTTAAGCCCCGCTCCAACGGTATCGTCACAGCTTTCCGCCGCTTTCCGAATCCGCGGAACACAATGAACCGCCTTCATCTCCCGCAATGCCGAGGCCGCTTTCATTTTCAGCCGCCAGTCATCTTTTTCCAGATAAGAACAGACCAGCTCTTCCCCCTCGGCGGAAGGTATCGCGGTCAGCACGGAAAAAGCCATACTCAATTCTTCCGGTTCCAGCTCCGGCAGGATTTTTCTCACCTCATCAGAAACCATCCGGGGATTGTCTTTTCCGCGAAGACTCAGATAAAGCAAACGCCGCTCCGGGGACATTTCACCAAAACAGCATTCCAGCAATTTGAAACTTTCTTCGGGATAAGCGTCCAGAATCCGCTTGAAATAAGTGGGCAGACAATTCTTTTTGCCCACGGCGAAAGCGTAAACCTCATTTTTTATCCGTTCCCAGCCGCAGTCCAGAAATTCCGCCAATGCTTCCTCTCCCCGGAGAGGATCCGCCTTTCCGGCGAAAGCGTTCAATATTTTTTTATCAATAGGTTCCATATCCTCCGGAACTTTCAGCTCCGTCCAGAGCATTTCCTCCGATGAGACTTTATCCGGAGAGCGGTGAAAAAGCCGCTGAAAAAAAGAAGTCAGAGACATGGTATCCTCACAATGTAATTACTTTATCCGCCCGGCGCAGAATTTCCTGGATCCTCCCGGTCTCCGCGGCGAAAAGCGGATCAATTTCATCTTCCGCAGCGTAAAGAGCGATGCTCTTTGCCGAAGCCGCCACAAAGGTACCGTTTTTCTCCATTTCCATGAAGACAGAGTACAGCGGATCGGTTTTTCGCAGAAACAGCACAGCCCGGTCCATCAGAATAACAGACTGGGGAAAGGAGCGCCGGTCTGCCATAGTCACAAAGAAATCCATTAAAAGCTCCCGGCCATGGTCACCGCCACCCAAGGCGTCGCCGGTAACAAAATAACATTCCGACGGAGATTCCCGGAAATCTTCCCAATCCAAAAGGGAAAATTCCTCGGCGGTTTCTTCTTTTACTTCTTTCCAGAGGGAATCCTTTACGGTCATTCGCGGTCATCCCTTCCGTTTTTTCCGTAACGGCACGCGGCCACACAGCGTCCGCAGATCCGTTTACCGAAAGTCTGTCTCGTTTCCGTCAGAAAATCGTCACAGAGATGAAAATCAAACCGCTCCGAAAGATCATCCTGAGGATTAAAATTTTTCCCTAAAATGGCGTGGGCGGGACAAGCCTCGGTGCAAAGGCGGCAGTCACCGCACTGATCTTCCATGGGCGTATCCGGACGGAGGGGCGCGTCGGTCAGCACGGTACCGAGACGAAGGCGGGGACCCACTTCTTTTGTCACCAAAGCGCAGCTTTTGCCGATCCAGCCGATGCCGGCGAGCTGAGCCGCCATGCGATGAGAGAAGATACTGACGTCTTTGGCGCCGAGACGTTGGGACGCAGGAACAGGATAGGCTTCATAGCCCATCTTCATAAGCAAATTATTTACACGCAGACCGATCTGATTGATCAGACTGTTGGCAATATCGTAATAGGCGAGATACGTATGGGTGGGGTGTTCCATCACTTCATCCACAATGCGTTTGGGGAGATACACACCGAAGGAAACCGCCCGGTGAAGCCCGTCAAAACGGGAACCGTAAACGGCACGGATTTCCTCCTGTACGTCATCAAGGCCGGCAATACCGCAAATATCCCCGCCCCAATCCGCGGTTTTCTGTTTTACAAGATCGGTAATATCCATTATGATTCTATTTCCTTTTCTTCTTTTAGAGGTTTCTTTTTCAAAAGTTTTGAGACGCCGTAACCGGAAAGCACCGCGGCAATACTGAACAGCGCCCCCATTTTCGCCGCGCCGATCACCGTTTCATCGGTAAAGGCCGCGTCACAGATAAACAGCGACACCGTAAGGCCGACACCGGCAACGGTGGCAACCAGCACCAGATCGGTTTTCGTCATACCCTCGGGCAGATGGAAGCCGATTTTCGAGCCGACGAAACCGAAGAAGAAAATGCCGAGGGCTTTCCCTAAGATCAGCGAAACGGCAACAATCAGCGTCACAACGCCGATACTGGAGAACATCACCCCGGCGCTGACAAGGCCAAAGAAAAACAGGCCATAATCCGCCACGGGTTTCCAGTGCCAATAAAATGTTTCCAACGCCAGATGATCGGGATCCCGGGGAACCACGCCGTCGATAATCATCTGTTCCTTGCGGTGAACTGAGGGAATAAAGGGAACCACAAACACGAGTCCCAAAGCCGGTTCGATATTGGCGAGGTAAAGTCCCAGCCAGCAGGGAATCCCGCCCAAAATCAGATAGTAACCGTAATGCTGCACGTGCATGGCCCTGAGAACAAAGGCGATCAGCATACCGAAAACACAGAGCAGAAGGAAGGAGTATTCAATGGGCGCGGTGGGATAGAAAATCCCGATGATCAGAAGACCGATGGCGTCATCGGCCACGGCCAGCAGAAGCAAATATTTCACCGCAGGATGACTCGGTCCGAAAATCAGTTTGGCACCGAGCCAGGCGATGGCAATGTCCGTTGCCGTAACGATACCCCAGCCGTCAATATATTCCGGGCAGTCGAAGAGAATAATCATCAGAACATAGACAACGACAGGCCCCACCACACCGCCGACGGTGGCCATCAGCGGATTCAACGCTTTTTTAATGGGATACATGGCTCCGCCGGGCCGCACCGCTTCGGTGATTTCCGTCATGGCAATGGCAAAGAAGATGGCCATAAACACATCTTTCACAAGGAAGTGAACGGTAAATTCACTGCCGAAAAGAGGAAAATCCACAAAGGCATGGTAGCTCTCGGGAGAGATATTGGCCCATATCAGCGCGATAATGATACCAAAAATCAAGGGCAGAGAATAGGCCGCTGCCACCGATAAAAACTTAGATAATAATTTTTTCATAACATTACCCTTTTCTGTTTCCAAGATGTCTAAATGTAGTTCGTTTCAATAAAGAGGCGCAAAAGAAGCATCAGTCCAGCTGATTGATGCGGCTGGCGGCGCAGGCCGCGCCAAAGCCGTTGTTGATATTGACCACCGTCACCCCGGAAGCACAGGAATTGAGCATCGCCAGAAGGGCGGCAAGGCCGTGAAAACTGGCACCGTAACCAACATCCGTCGGCACAGCGATGAGCGGTTTTTTAATCAGGCCCCCGACAACGCTGGGCAAAGCGCCGTCCATTCCGGCTACAACAATGAGAACCCTCGCTTCTTCCAAAAGATCTCTGTGGGCAAGAAGGCGGTGAATACCGGCTACGCCGACATCGTAAATCCTCGACACGCGATTTCCCATGATTTCCGCGGTAACCGCCGCTTCTTCCGCCACCGGCAAATCGGAGGTTCCGGCAGAAACCACCGCAATATTACCTTTCCCTTCTTTCTCTTTTTTATAAATAGAAAGGGTTTTTGCCAAAGGGTGATATTCCGCCTCAGGAATGATTTTCCGCACAGCTTCGGCGGTTTCTTCCGGGCATCGCGTGGCCAGAACGTTGCCTTCCGCTTTTTCATAGAGCAGACGGAGAATTTCCACCGCCTGTTCCGTTGTTTTCCCCTCGCAATAGACCACTTCAGGGAAACCGCAGCGCGACTCACGATGAAGATCAATTTTGGCGAATCCCAGATCGGCGAAGGAATTCTGCTGCCATAAATCCAGCACTTCATCTTCGCTGATCTCGCCGTTTTTAAATTGTTCCAATACGATACGTCTGCGGTCTTCCATCAGTTTCGCCTCAAATTCTATATTTCTCTATAATATATTTTACATGAAAATTTTACCAAAGTAAAGAAAAATTGTTGTCAACCCGAATTATTTCGTCTATAATTAAAATATTATATTTTTATGGGAAAGGATTATTCATGAAGGAAGTAAGTATCTATACCGACGGAGCCTGTTCCGGGAATCCCGGTCCCGGCGGCTGGGGCGCTATTCTGGAATACAAAGGAACAGAAAAAGAAATCTCCGGTTTTGACGCCTCGACAACCAACAACCGCATGGAACTTACCGCCGCCGTGAAAGCGCTGACTCTATTGAAGGAAAGCTGCGTCGTCAAACTATACAGCGACAGTGCTTATCTGGTCAACGGATTCCGACAGAAATGGGTCGCAAACTGGCAAAAGAACGGATGGAAAAACAGCAAAAAAGAACCGGTACTCAACAGCGATCTATGGAAAATCCTTATCGAAATGGATCAAAAACACCGCATTACATGGATTAAAGTCAAAGGCCACAGCGATAACGAAAAAAACAACCGATGCGATAAACTGGCTACCGATGAAATCAAAAAATATATTCAATAAAATTTATGAAAAAAGATCGGGTATCCCGCGCCCAGCGGGGAACCCGATTTTTTTAAGCACTTATTTTTTCTACGGAAACATTTCAAAACCGACACAGAAACAGTATCGGAAAAGACAAATAAAACCGATATGATAGGATCATACGATACAGAAAGGAAGTGCATTGCCGAAACGTAGATAAAAATTAAGTGGTAACCGAATACAACCAAGTAAAAAGTTAAAAACTCCAATAAATCCCCTTCTGAATCCCCGATGTTTCCATCGGGGATTTTCCTTTTGCCGGACAAAAGCCGTTATTCCATATCATCCACGATCTCCGCGGATAAAGCACCCTCCTCCTGATAAGCGTAATCCATCATGCGGATGCAGTCTCCGTACCGGTCGGAGCTGTTCAGCGCCACGGCAAGGTAGCGTTTTCCGTTTTTCTCCACCGAAGCCATCAGGCATTTCCCCGCCATGCTGGTAGTTCCCGTTTTCAGCCCCGTGGCTCCTTCATAGGAAAAGAGAAATTTATTGATATTGGTAATTTCCTGTTCCTTTTCCGGTGCCAGCCACTGAAGCCTATGAGAACGCGCCCCGGCAAAACCGGCAAGACGCTCATTATCCATAAAAGCCGTGCCGATCACCGCCAGATCATAGGCGGTGGTTTTCTGATTTTCCTCGGAATAGCCGTTGACATTCACCGAAGTGGTATGAACCGCTCCCAAAGCCCAGGCTTTGGTATCCATCAGCGCCGCGTAAAAGGAAATATTACCGGTAAGCTCATCCGCAATCGCCACCGCCGCATCGTTGGCGGAAAACAGCATCATGGCGTATATCAGATCGTCGGTTTTGACCACATCACCGGCGGAGAGTCCCATAAGCTGACCGTTATAGACCGTCTGCGCTAGAGGACCGATGACGATTTCCTCCTCAAAGGCAAGATAGGGTTCCGCCGTTAAAAGGTTCAATACTTTGATCAGACTGGCCGGGGCCATCGGGGTGTTTCCCTCCTTTTGCCAAAGAACCATCTGTTCATCCATATCATAAATCAGCGCCGCGTCGGCTTTCACCGACGGCGATTCCTCCGCGCCGGAAACACCGGAAGAGAAACAGAGAAAAATCATCATTAAAATCAGAACGGTTTTTTTCATAGCACACCTCCCTTCATTTTAAGCGGAAACGGCAATAAATATGACTTTCCGAAATTCCCTTTTGTTGAGCATCCGGCGGAATCATGGTAAAATGAAAAAAATGAAAAAAATTTCCCATGTGACCCAGGGTAAGGTATTGATTGTGACCCCGCGTCATGATGTAAGATACCGTCAGGAGGTGAAAATCTATGTCCACTTACACCACCGGAGAACTGGCCAAAGAATGTGACGTCTCCGTCCGCACCGTTCAATATTACGATCAGAAAGATTTGCTGAAGCCATCATCCTTTTCGGAAAACGGCCGCCGTCTCTATTCCGAGGAAGATCTGAAAAAATTACGGCAGATCTGCCTTTTGAAATCCCTGGGGCTGTCCCTCAGCGCCGTTAAAGGCGTGCTGAGCAGTGAAGATCCCGGCAAAATCTTAAGCGTACTACTGAACGAACAAGTCAAAGAGATTGAGCGTTCCGTTGAAAGCGAGAAAGAAAAGCTCCGCGCCGTCAAAGCGGTATTGAATGATCTTTCCGACACCACGGCCATTCCGGCAACATTAAACAACGGCATAGACCAGTATATGAACAACCGCAAAAAACTCAGACGCACCCACGCAAAAATGCTCGCATTCGGTATTCCCATGGATATTGTTGAGATCGTCACCCTCTGCATCGGCATTTTCAAAGGGATCTGGTGGCCTTTTTTCATCGGTATCGCCCTGGCTATTGTCGGCGCCGCCGCCATCATACGGATGTGTTACAGAGAAACCAACTACATCTGCCCGGAATGTAACACCGTATTCAAACCGGGTTTCCGTGAGTTCTTCTTTGCCGGCCACACCGCCAAGACGAGAAAACTGACCTGCACGGCCTGCCACCGGAAAACATGGTGCATCGAAACGGCCGACGACGGAGGAAACCAATGAAACAACGCCTGCTCAACGCTTTGAAATTTGACGCCGCTCTGCTGCCCTTCGCCCTTATCGCCGGAATTTCCATCGGCTTTTACGAATGGACCACAGGTATCGCCGCCGTCCTCGAAGGCATTACAAAGTCCCAGTTTATTCTTATTGTCCTCATTCAGACCGTGATCTATGCCATGTTCACCGGTTTTGCCGGCCATCTTCTGGCCGGCCAGACCGGGTTGCTCCGCCCTTTCACAATCCAAAAAAAGCCGCTGATACGGACGGTTTCCACCGGAATCCTCGCCGGCGCGGCGTTCTTCCTTCTGGAATCCATTGTTTTTTGCGCCCTCATTCCCGAAGTCGCTGTCTTTTATGAAAACAAGAGCTTTTCCGCCGTTTACCTGGTCAGCGAGATTTTTTACGGCGGCGTCATCGAAGAAGTGCTACTCCGGCTCTTTTTCATGACCCTGCTGGCCTTTCTGATATGGAAAATTTTCGCCCGAAAATACGCCAAAGAAGAAATCCCCGCCGCGGTTTTCATCGCCGCCAATATCATCGCCGCGATGACTTTTGCCGCCGGTCACCTGCCGGCGACTTACACCATGTACGGAAAATTCAGCGCTCTTATTCTGATCCGCTGTTTCCTGATCAACGGCGGTCTGGGGCTGATCTTCGGCCGTCTTTACCGGAAATACGGCATTCAGTACGCCATGATTGCCCACGGACTGATTCATGTCGTCAACGACAGCCTCTTTCTGATCGCATCGGGCTTCTGATAAAAGCGGAAAGAAACCAATCCGTTTCCACAGTCAATAAAAAAAGTGTCTCCCGGGAAAGGAGACACTTCTTTTTTTAAAGTTCCGTTTTCAGTTTACCAGATCCTTGAATTTACTCTTACTCATTGATTGGGTAACGCTCATGCGTCCCAGGCGGTAGCGGTCGCTGTCCCCGCGAATACAGCCGTCATCCCCTTTGGCAAAAGCCGCGGAAAAACCGGCATTCTGTACCGATGATACGAGAACATCCGAGGTTTCGCCGTAAGGATAGACAAAGAAGGGTTTATGCTGTTCGCCCAATTGTTCACAAAGAACCGTAATGGCCGCCGTCACATCGGATTTCACCCGGGCGGCGTATTCTTCCTCGGTTTCTTCTCCGTTGGCCGCCGCCAGCAGAGAAGCGTTATTCCCGTAATCATTGGAATCATAGCTGATACATCCCACATCAAAGGTTCCGTCGTTCATCATTTCTTTCAACTGATCGAAAGTGACCACAGGAAAGCGGGAATCATCCTCCAGTTCCTTCAACGCGTTTTCATCACCGGCGGCGGAAGTGAATTTTTCCACCAGAGAAATTTCCGGCGCGATATTGGCTTTCAATCCCAATTCCTTCAGAACAGGATAGGCCAGATCATAAGTGGAAGCGTAACCGTTGACAAAAAGAATCAACACACTGTTTGCCGGCGGCATCACACCGGAATTGGCATAATCCAGATACTCAGAAACTGTCAGCGTATGAACGCCTTTTTCGGCCAGAATGTTCATTTCCTCTTTGAACTGATCGAGGGAAATGACCATATCATCACCGTAATAGGGGCCTTTCACCGTTTTCTTTACTTCTTCTTTTTTCACAATTTCCTTCTGCCCCGTGGGATCCGAAGGATCTTTTTCTTTGGTTTCTTTTTCTTCCGTCACTACTTTGCTGATGCGGGAGGCATCTTTTACAATATAATAATAGCCGAGAACGGGAACGCTTTCATCGGCGCGATATTCCCCTTCAATGGCAATGGTTCTGGAGACCGGTTCCGACCAATTTCCTTTGTAATCCTTCACGGAATAGGAAATCGTTACCTCACCGCTTTCAAAATACCAAGGAGCCTGATTTTCCCATTTTTCCTCAACGATTTCATACCCCTGCGGAGAGGAACTCGTTACGTCATAAACCACTTTTTCACCAACGGAATAAGTATCTTTATCCGTTGTAAAAGAAGCCGTCGGCACCTCATCGGTTCCGCCGCTCAAAGCAAAAACGTCCAGACGTTCCGTCGGAGCCGTAAAGGAAACGCCGTAGCCCAGACCTTCAAAGAAATCACGGGCAGGAACATAAACGACACCGTTTTCCTCAAAGGCCGGTACGGACATGGTTACCTTTTTGAACAGTGACGCCTTCATGGTTTCACTGCCCACCGTCACCTTGGCCCGACTGCCGATTTCCTTGAATTTAACGGTACCTTTTTCTTTATTGTAATCAATATAACCGCCGAGAACGGTGGCAATACCGTCGGCGGGCAGATAACTGACGCCGTCCTTCACCACAAAAGAGCCATCCATTTCATAGGCGCCGGCTTCATCTTTGGCCTCATTGCTGCCGGCGAAAAACCAGGCGTGGAACGGTCCTTCGGCGGTACTCACCGCTTTTGGCGCATCGTTTTCCGCCGTCTGACCGGAGGAAACACCGATCACGCCGATGATCACAACCATGCACAGGATCACGATACTGATAACAATAGCCGCCAATGACGCCAGAATCACTTTGGGATTTTTTGTTTTTCCGTTTTGAGGCATCCGCCTTCTTTTTTCATAAGCTCTGCGATTGGAATGTAATTTCATTTCAAACCTCTTTTGCGTTTCTTACTGCCGGTTTTTCCTTTCTTTCTTTACCGGCGAAATAACCAGCTCATGCTGATACAATAATCCATTTATATTTTAACACATTCACGATGAAAAGCAACATCTAAACATAAAAAACACAAAAAGGCCAAATATTTTTTTCTGTTTCCCAATATAATAAAAGGAAACGCTCCCCCTTAAAACAAAGAGGAGGAATGCTTTAATTTTCAGGGAAATATGGTATAATAAAGCTGATATTTCTATATTTAATGATACGGAGGCCAAAATGAAAGATCCGAGAACACAAAAGTTAGCAGAATTACTGATCCAATATTCCACCAATCTGCAGCCGGGAGAAAAAGTCCTCATCGATTGCATCGGCGACTGCGCCGATCTCTGCAAAGACATCGTGGAAGAAGCCTATAAAGCCGGGGGCATTCCCTTCATCAATGTGGAAAACCCCGTGCTGAATGCCGCCATTCTGAAACAGGCGCCGGAAGAATCCTTCCTCACCCAGCGCAAATGGGAAGAACTGCGCATGAAAGAAATGGACGCTTACATCGGCGTCCGGGCCACCAATAACAGTTACACGATGAAAAACATTCCCGCCAAACAGCATGAAATGCAGAGCACACTGCTGTGGGAACCGGTTCACGGACAGATCCGGGTACCGCAAACGAAATGGGTCATTCTCCGCTATCCCAACGATTCCATGGCCCAGCAGGCGGAAATGTCCACGGAAGAATTTGAGGATTACTTCTTCAACGTCTGCACCGTGGATTACCGTAAAATGTCCCAATCCATGGATCCCCTCGTTCGTCTGATGGAAAAAACCGATAAAGTACAGATCAAAGGGCCCGGTACCGATCTCACTTTCTCCATCAAAGGAATTCCCGCCGTGAAATGCGATGGCGAAAAGAATATTCCCGACGGCGAAGTTTACACCGCTCCGGTCAAAGACAGTGTCAACGGCACCATCCGTTACAACACGCCCTCCCCTTACGACGGCTTCGTTTTCAAAGACATGGAGCTGACCTTTAAAAACGGCAAGATCATCAAAGCCGTATCCAACGACAGTGAACGCTGCAACGCCATCTTTGATACCGATAAGGGCAGCCGTTACGTCGGTGAATTTTCTTTCGGTCTCAATCCCCAGATTCACAGCGCCATGGGCGATATTCTCTTCGACGAAAAAATCGCCGGTTCCATCCATTTTACTCCCGGCGCATCCTACGACGACGCCTTTAACGGCAACCGCAGCGCCGTTCACTGGGATCTGGTGCTGATCCAGACGCCGGAATACGGCGGCGGTGAAATCTGGTTCGACGACGTCCTCATCCGTAAAGACGGGTTGTTCGTCCTCGACGAACTGAAAGGACTGAATCCCTGAACCGCACTCTGAAAGAAAGGATGATGCGGAATGAAGAAAGACAATACCATCACCATCACCATCGAAGGCCAAGAGCACATCTTCCCTTACGGAAGCCGTCTGGAAAATATTTTAGCCTCCCTCGGCAAACAGAAAATTCCGGTGGTCGGCGCCTTTGTCAACGGTTATGTCCGGGGTCTTTATTACACCATTGTTATCGACTGCACCATCTCCTGGATCGACCTTACATCCAATCTGGGACGCAGCATCTACCGGAACGGTCAGCGTCTGATGCTTCTCGCCGCCCATAATAACATCTTTCCCGAACGGGAACTGTTCATCAAGCATACCCTGGGCGACGGTACTTACTGCGAAAGCCGAGGCGACACCGAGTTCAGCAAGGAAATGATGGCGGATTTAAAAGAAGAAATCTCCCGCCTGATCCGGGAAGAAATTCCCATCAAGCACCGAAGCATCTTTTCGGAGGACGCCAAGGCGCTGTATCACCACAGAGGCGCTTATACCCAGGAAGAGCTCCTTTTGGCTTCCACCAAAGATAAATTCAATTTCTACGAAATCGACAGCACCGTCGAGGGATTTCACGGTACTGTGGTCACCAACTGCGCCCAAATGCCCATTTTCGACCTCACCGCCTTCGACCGTGGTTTCATCATGCGGGCGCCGACGGCGGACTATCCCGATCAGGTCCCGCCGACACTGCCGATTCAACGTATCGGCACGCTGTTTCTCCGTTTCGACCACTGGGCCGAGTCCCTGAAAATCAATACCGTCGGTGAACTGAATCACGCCATCCGCCACGGCAACGTGTCTCATCTTATCGAAATGGCCGAAACCATGCAGATGCAGAATATTTTTGAGATAGGCCAGGAAATCATCAACGACATTGAAAATATCCGGGTTCTGCTCATTGCCGGACCTTCTTCTTCGGGGAAAACCACTTTTTCCCATAAACTCAGCGTCTTTTTCAAAATCAACGGCATCGAACCGGTCACCCTGGCCACCGACGATTACTTCGTCGGCCGGGATCAAACGCCCCGGGATGAAAACGGCAATTACGATTTTGAATCCATCCGCTGTGTTGATCTCAAGCGGCTGGATCAGGACATCGAAAGCCTGATCAAAGGCAACGTCACGGAAACACCGATCTTCGATTTTATCAAAGGCGAGCGCAAGAAGGAAACGCGGCGCATGGTCATGGGCAAAAATCAGATTCTGGTCATTGAGGGAATTCACTGTCTCAACGAGCTCATCGCCGCCAATATTCCCAAAAAGAACAAACGCCGTCTCTATATGAGCGTACTGACCCAGTTGAATCTCGATCGCTTCAACCCTATTTCCAGCACAGATAACCGTCTGCTCCGCCGGATGACCCGGGATAAAGCCACCCGCAACACCTCGCCGGCGGAAACCATCATGCGCTGGGAATCGGTACAGCGGGGTGAAAACATCAACATTTATCCTTATCAGGAAAACGCCGACTTCTTCTGCAACACCTCTCTCATTTACGAAATGGCCGTGTTAAAGCCTTTTATCGAACCGGAGTTGCTGAAAATCACCACCGACCAGCAGGCCTATAACGAAGCCCGGCGGCTTCTGACCATCCTCGATTTTATGCGTCCCATCGACGCGACTCTCGTTCCGCCCAACTCCCTCTTAAGGGAATTTATCGGCGGATCGGCCTTCGCCGAACAAATTTAAGAAAATTTTAAGAAAAAAGACAGAGAAATCTGTCTTTTTCTATATGCGTAACAGGGAAATTGTGCTAAAATAGAAAAAACAAAAACGGTGCCTCCCGTTGAAAGTGAGAAAAAAACATGAAAAAGCTCCTTTTATCCATTGTTACCGCCGCCCTGTTTCTGTTGCCCTCGGGCATCCTCGCAGATACCGGAAATTATATCGTTTCCATCAGAGACGGCGAACACATCTCCGCAGCCTTTGAAAAGAAATACAATCTCACCCCCCTCACCACCAAAGATCACGGTCTTTACATCACCGATGAGGAAAACGCCGAAAAGATCGAACAGAATCCCAAAGTGGAAGAAATCGCCGAAACCGGTTATTATTATCTTTCGAAATCGCCCAACGACCCCTTTTACACCGAGGGTCTCCAGTGGGGCATCGACGCCGTAAATGCCGAATACGGCTGGTCCCTCCCGAAGGGGAATACCAGTACCGTTGTGGTCATCGACACCGGTTTTGATTTCTCCCATGAAGACAAAGGCAACATCCTGCCGGGCAAAGACATCGTAGCGGGGATCGACCCCAAAACCGGCCAATACAAAAATACCGACCACGATTACTTCACCCACGGTACGGCTTGCGCCGGCGTGATCGGCGCCGCTACCGACAACGGTATCGGCATAGCGGGTCTTACCGATCAGTGCCGCGTGATCGTGATCAGTGTTTTCAAGGACAACGGAAACGGAGAAGCCGTTGCCGAAGACGCCGATATCATCACCGCCATTTACAGTGCCATAGACGACTACAACGCCGATGTCATTTCCATGAGCTTCGGCGGGACCGAAAATAACATCTTCATGCAGGAAGCCGTGAGCTACGCGAAGGATCATAACACCATCCTCGTCGCCGCCGCGGGCAACGGCGGAGCAGACGGATCGAACTATGAGTTCCCCGCCTCCTACGATGAAGTCATCGGCGTGGCCAATATGAATTCCTCCTACCTCATCAGCGCCGACTCCACCAAAAACGAAAGCGTCTATGTTTCCGCGCCGGGAAGCTATATCTACACATTGGCCAATGAAAGCTATTACGATTGTTCCTATGAGTATTTCAGCGGTACTTCCCTGGCTACGCCTTATGTCGCCGCCCTGGCCGCCCTGGCCAAGGCCCAGGATCCTACCATCACGCCGGAGGAATTCAAATACTACCTCCGCGCCACCTCCTTGGATCTGGAAGCGACCGGCTACGATATTGCCTCAGGCTACGGCCTCATTGATTTCGAAGCCCTGCTCAAAGCAGTGACCGCCGACACGAAAGCCTTAAGCGGCAGCGGCACCGTCCAGGATCCTTATATCATCAACGATGAATCGGATCTCCGCTTATTCTGCCTCACCGTTTCCGGAGGCAAAACCGAAGCCGCCGGCCGCCTCAATGCCGACATCGCAGTCTCTCCGGACTTTACCGGTATTACCGTGGAATACAACGGCGTTTTTGATGGCGACGGACATAAAATCTCGGGCCTCGACGAGAATCTCTTTAATACCATCGGTTCCAAAGGAACCGTTCAGAATCTGACCCTTCAGGGCGAGATCGCTAACGACATCTACGGCGGCCTCCTCGCCACCGAAAATTACGGAACCCTGATCAACTGCCATACCGAAGGAACCATCAAAGGCGAAACCGCCGGCGGCCTCTGCGGTTTTCATACCGGCACGATCCTCGGCTGTTCCAATCGGGCGACCCTTCGCGGCGACAACACAGCGGGTATTGCCGCCGTGGTCAACGGCGGTACGATCAGCCAGAGCTATAACCTCGGCGAGATCCGTTCCAATAGCGGCAGCGCAGCAGGGATCTGCTGCTATCTGCAGGACAACGCTGCCATAGACCGTTGTTACAATGCGGGGAAAATCACGGGCACCAACAGTACCGGCGGGATCGTCAATTTCGTCTACAATTCAACGGTATTCAATTGCTTCTATGCCGCAGACACGGTAACAAAGGGAACTTCCGATAACAACATCTGCGCCAAGAACGCCGATTACATGAAGACCAATGGCTTTGTCGCCATGCTGAACCGCGGTACCGACGCCTTTACCGCCGACAAAAGCAATAAAAATGACGGCTGGCCTCTTTGGGGCAGCTCCGGTCTTACCGAATACTTTACCGATGTGAATGTATATCTGTGGTACGCCAATCCCATTTACGACCTGACCGCCGATGACATCCTTCATGGCCGCGGCAATCATATTTTCGATCCCGAAGCCACCGTTACCCGGGCCGAATTCGTGACCATCATGGCAAAAACCGCGGGAGCCGATCTCTCCGCCCAAAAGTTTACCGCTCCCTGTAAGGATGTGACGGCGGACGATTGGTACGCAGCAGCCATCAGCTGGGCTTATGAGCAGGATCTGGCCGCAGGAAAAGCCACGGACCGATTCTGTCCCAACGACCCCGTCAGCAGAGAAGAAATTTCCTGCTTCCTCATGCGGTTTATCCGGCAGTATTCCACAAAGGAATTGCCGACAACCGGAAAAATGACTTTCAGCGACGCCGACCGCGTTTCCGATTGGGCAAAAGAAGACACGGCGCTCCTGACGACCATCGGCGTACTCAACGGGTTCCCCGACGGGACATTCCGTCCTCAGAATTCCGCTACCCGAGCCGAATCCGCTCAGATGACGCGTATGATGCGTTTGCAGCTTTAAAAAATATCTATAAAAAAACGATGCTTTTTCTCCGAGAAAAAAAGGAGATTTCAATACAATGTCGAATATTTTGTAAAGACAGTTTTATTAGTGTTCTTTAAGGAGGGTGTATCAATGGCAAACACTGAATGCAAAAAAGCAAAAGATCCGAAACAGGAAACGGCAATGTGCGCTTACTACAAAGTAGAGAAAAAACCCAACGAAGGCGGGGACTGCTATACCTTCGAACCGGAAAATCATGACGCATACACTTGCATGCCCAGACTTTGCGGAAAATGCTATTATTATAAAAAATAACGGAACAATTAAAAGAAGCTGTTTGTTTTAAAAAAACAGGCAGCTTCTTTCTTTTTGTAAACAAAAGCTTATTTTATGGAGGGTTACAATGAACAGCGGAGATATTACATTTCTCATGATTTCAACAGCACTGGTCTTTTTCATGACACCGGGACTGGCATTGCTTTACGGCGGTCTGGCCCGGAAGAAAAACGTTATCAGCATGATGCTTCAATGCTTTATTGCCATCGGCGTTGTCACCGTGGTATGGTGCGTCTGCGGCTTCACACTGGCATACGGCAATGATGTAGGAGGTATCATCGGTGATTTTTCCTACGCACTGATGAACAATGTTTCCGTTGACGCCAATCCCATGTGCGCCAACGTCCCCTTTATTTTGTTTTTCTGCTTCCAGCTGGCTTTCGCCATCATCACACCGGCGATTATCGCCGGCGCTGTGGCAGAACGGTTTTCTTTCCCGGCTTATCTCTGGCTTCTGATCCTCTGGAGTATTCTGGTTTATGCTCCGGCGGCCCACCAGCTCTGGGGCGGCGGTTTCTTCACCGAAGTCCTCGGCGTGAAAGACTTCGCCGGCGGCATCGTCGTTCATATGTCCGCGGGGTTCTCTTCCCTGGCGGCGGCCATCGCCTTGGGAGCACGCCGTGACCAGGATTACCGTCCTTGCAACATGGCTTATGTCGCCATCGGCACCGGGATCCTCTGGGCCGGTTGGTTCTTCTTTAACGGCGGTTCCGCTCTGGCCGCCAACGGTACCGCGGCTTTGGCCCTGTCCAATTCTCTGCTGGCCAGTGCTACCGCCATGCTCAGCTGGATGCTGATTTCCTATGCCAAAACAAAATCCGTCACGCTCCTCGACGGCCTTTTAGGCGGTCTGGCCGGCCTCATCGTCGTAACACCGATGGCCGGATTCGTACAGCCCGGCATCGCTCTGATCGTCGGGATTTTCGGCGGACTTTTAAGCTACGGCTGCGTGCAGTTCCGCACCGCCCGGGGATGGGATGACACCATGGACGTTTGGGCCCTCCACGGGATGAGCGGTCTTCTGGGGATTCTCCTTGTCGGCATTTTTGCCGATCCTTCCCTTACCGGCGGCGCCGCGGGCCTTGTCTACGGCGGCGGCCTTTCCCTGCTGGGTTCTCAGTGCCTCGGCGCGCTGATCTCCGGCGTCTATTTCTTCGTTATCACTTTCGTGATCATCAAAGTGCTGATGAAAGTGGCCCACGGCCGCGTAACACCGGAATTGGAAGACGAAGGTCTGGACAGCGGTTATCATCATGAAAACCTTTACAACTAAACAGTAAAACAAATTTAAACGACAAAAAACCGCAGTACATGACTGCGGTTTTTTGTTATGCCGGCATATCCCGGCAATCAATTGCTTATCCTCAATTGCTTATCCTGAGAAACAGATTACGGCTCCATCTCTGACGCTTCCTCCGCTACCTCTTCTTCTCTCTGGAGTTCTTCCGTACCGCAAACCGTAATACCGGAAATCGTGCGGTCACTGTAATCGAAAAAGAAATAAATACCCATTTCACCTTTTTCAAAAGAAAGAGATTCATAATAGACCACATAATCACCGGTGTCCGGTAGATCATAATCCACCATACCCATCATGCTGATATACGTATCCATATCCGTCTGTTCCAAACCGGTAATCTCCTGGAAATCGCCGTAAGCACTTTCCGTACCGGTAACGATCTCTTCCAACGCTTCCGCGTTCAGCATATCCGCGTTGTCTTCACTGACATAAGCCGCGGCGCCGTCATAATCACCCTGATACATTTTCATTGTGAAATCTTCCGCGATCGTCGTAAAATTTTTCGTCGCCGTCCCATTCATGCCGCAAGCGGCAAAAGCAACGCAGCAAACCAGCGCCGCTATAAAAACAGATATTTTTTTCATCCGAATCAACTCCCGAAATGAATATGTTCCATTATAGCATAGAATTGGAAAGAACGCAAAAAATCAAAAATATTATAATTTTTTCTATATTCCCCCGAAAAAAAGAAGGATTTTTCACTTCTTTATAGAATATAAGAGGCAAGAAGTGGATTATCTTGATGACGTAGAGATTTATTCGTGCCTAACGGATAAAAACATAGGATAAAACAAACCTTATGTTTTATCCAGTCAAAAGAGGTGGAAAGATGCGATTAAGTACAAAATTATTTGGCCATGCATATCAATTCAGAGATGTAAAAGATGTTTTAGCCAAAGCAAATGAAGAAAAATCCGGCGATACGTTGGCCGGAATCGCCGCGCAAAGTATTGAAGAAAGAGTTGCTGCGAAAGTTGTTTTAAGCCAAATGACACTGGAAGATCTTTACAACAATCCGGTAATTCCCTATGAAGAAGACGAAGTCACCCGCATCATTATCGATGACGTTAACAAAACCATTTATAACGAAATCAAAGGCTGGACAGTGGAACATCTCCGTGAATACATTCTCGACATCGATGTCACCGGTTCGGAACTCCGCCGCATCAGCCGGGGCCTCACTTCGGAAATGGTCGCCGCCGTTGCCAAACTGATGTCCAACATGGATCTGGTTCTGGCCGCGCAGAAACTGAGAGTTACCGCCCACTGCCGCACCACCATCGGGGAAGAAGGCCGTCTCGCCGTCCGCCTGCAGCCGAACCATCCCACCGATGATGTCGACGGTATTCTGGCTTCCATGCGTGAAGGTCTCTCTTATGGCATCGGTGATGCCGTTATCGGGATCAACCCCGTAGAAGATAACCCCGTAGGCACCAAACGCCTTTTGGATGCCGTAGAAGAATATATGCTGAAATATGACGTACCGGCTCAGAGCTGTGTTCTGTCCCACGTCACCACCCAGATGAAAGCCATTGAAGACGGCGCTCACACCGGCCTGATCTTCCAGAGTATCGCCGGTACCCAGGCGGCCAACACTTCCTTCGGTATCGACGGTAAAATGATTGCCGATGCCCGTGCTTTGATGCTGGAACGCGGCATGGCCGAAGGCCCCAACGTCAACTATTTTGAAACAGGGCAGGGCAGTGAACTTTCTTCCGAAGCTCACGGCGGCGCCGACCAGGTCACTTTGGAAGCCCGCTGCTACGGTTTCGCCAAACGGTTCCAGCCTTTCCTTGTCAACACCGTTGTCGGCTTTATCGGACCGGAATACCTCTACGACGGCAAACAAGTCACCCGTGCCGGTTTGGAAGACCATTTCATGGGTAAATTGACCGGCGTTCCCATGGGCGTTGACGTTTGCTACACCAACCACATGAAAGCCGATCAGAACGACCTGGAAGACCTCGCCGTTCTGCTGACTACCGCGGGCTGCAACTATTTCATGGGCGTTCCCATGGGCGACGATATTATGCTGAACTATCAGACCTCCAGTTACCATGACATCGCTTCTTTGAGAGCCATTTCCAAAACACGTCCTCTGGCGGAATTCGAATGTTGGATGGAAAAATACGGCTTCATGGAAGACGGTAAATTAACGAAAAAAGCCGGCGACGCGTCGTCGATCATGTAAGGAGGCAGAGATATGAATAATCAGGATATCCAAAATATCGTTGCATCCGTTATGGCGGAAATCAATAAAAAATCCGGCGCACCCTGCGGAATGGGGAACACCTCCACCGGTGAAGTTCCCGATATTTCCACCATCGGCAATCCTCTCAACGTTCCCGATCCGGAAAACAGAAGCGCCTACGAAGATATGATGAACTCCACCACCGCCCGTATCGGCGTATGGAGAGCCGGGACCCGTCCCCTCACCCAGACTATGCTGAAATTCCGCGCGGACCACGCCGTAGCTCAGGACGCTGTTTTGAGTTATGCCGATCAGGCTTTGATTGACCGCCTCGGTTTCATTCAGCTGGAATCGAAAGTTTCCGATAAAGACGAATTCCTTACCCGCCCCGACCTCGGCCGTATTCTTTCCGATGAAAGCATCGCCAAAATGAAAGCCGAAGCTCCCGCCGGAGCGCAGGTACAGATCGTCGTCGGCGACGGCCTCAGCGCCAAAGCCATTGACGCCAATATCGAAGACGTTTTCTCCTCCTGTAAAGCCGGCCTTCAGGCCAAAGGCTACAATCTCGGCAAAGACATTTTCGTCAAAAATGCCCGCGTCGGTATAGTCAACTGCATCGGTGAAATCTTAAAACCGGAACTGATTCTTCTGTTCATCGGTGAACGCCCCGGTCTCGGCACTGCCGAATCCATGAGCGCATATCTCACCTACCGTCCTGTGGCCGGCACCGTTGAAGCGGACCGCACCATGATTTCCAACATCCACAAAGGCGGTATTCCTCCGGTAGAAGCCGGCGCCCAGATCGTATCTCTTGTGGACAAGATTCTCACCCAGCAAACCTCCGGTTTGGATCTGGAACTGTAATTACCATTGATTTTAAAGCCCCGTACTCACGTACGGGGCTTTTTATTGTATCTCAGCGAAATAACAAACAAATTCCGAAAGCCGTCGTCCGCGGAAAATAAAGGAACAATGTCTGCAATCCAATGGACGCGGTTTTATTCCTAAACGATCAAATCAGACCTTTCCTTTCTCCACAAGAAAGAACCTCTTACCGCAAAAAATACGGAAATCTTCTGAAAAATCTTGTATTTTCCTTAAAAAAAGTGTATAATATTTGGTTGTTAAAAGATTAAGCAGAAAGCTATGGTGAACAGTTTGAAAAGAGAAGATTTGAGAAATATCGCGATTATCGCCCATGTTGACCATGGGAAAACGACCCTCGTCGATAAATTATTAAAACAAAGCGGTACTTTCCGCGAAAACCAGGTGGTGGAAGACCGCGTCATGGACTCCAACGATCTGGAACGTGAAAGAGGTATTACCATTTTGGCAAAAAATACCTCCGCCATGTATAAAGGAATCAAAATCAATATTGTCGATACCCCCGGTCACGCCGATTTCGGCGGCGAAGTGGAACGCGTATTGAAAATGGTCAACGGCGTCATTCTCCTCGTGGATTCTTCCGAAGGTCCCATGCCCCAGACCCGTTTCGTTCTGGAACGCGCTTTGGCCTTGAACCACAAGGTCATCGTCGTCATCAACAAGATTGACCGCCCCGACCGCCGGATCGATGAAGTGGAAGATGAAGTTCTGGAACTTCTGATGGATCTCGGCGCTTCCGAAGAACAGCTGGACAGCCCCTTCCTCTATTGTTCCAGCCGTCAGGGAATCGCCGTGGAGCATCCCGATGACAAAGGCGTGGATATGACCCCTCTCTTTGAAAAAATCATCGACTACATTGATCCTCCCGAAGGTGATCCCGAATCGGATCTCCAGATTCTCGTCTCTTCCATCGACTATAACGAATACGTTGGCCGCATCGCCGTGGGCCGTATTGAACACGGCGAAATCCGCCAGAATCAGGAAGTCACCGTCTGCGATTACCACGATGAAACCGTCAATTATAAGGCGAAAATCACGGCGCTGTACCAGATTGACGGACTCGACCGCACACCGGTAGAGAGCGCCAAAGCCGGCGACATCGTTTCTTTCTCCGGGATTGAAAATGTCAATATCGGGAATACCGTCTGCGCTCTAAACGTGCCGGCACCCCTTCCCTTTGTGAAAATCAGCGAACCTACCGTGGAAATGACCTTCTCCGTCAACGACAGCCCTTTCGCGGGAAAAGAAGGCAAATTTGTCACCTCCCGTCAGCTTCGGGAACGGCTCTTCCGTGAATTGCTCAAGGATGTTTCCCTTCGGGTGGAAGAAACCGATAACACCGATCAATTCCGTGTGATGGGCCGCGGGGAAATGCATCTTTCCATTCTCATCGAAAATATGCGCCGTGAAGGCTATGAATTCCAGGTCAGCACACCGAAAGTTCTCTTTAAACACGTCGACGGCAAAGTGCTGGAACCCTATGAAGAACTCGTCATCGACGTCCCCGAAGAAAGCATGGGCAACGTCATGGAAAGCATGGGCCTCCGTAAAGGGGAGCTCCGTGCCATGCAGCCCGTAGGAAGCCGCGTAAAGATGGAATTCATCATTCCCAGCCGTGGTCTCTTCGGTTACCGCAACGAATTCATGACCAACACCCGGGGTGAAGGGATCATGAACTCCGTATTTTATAATTACGGCGAATACAAAGGTGAAGTCGAACAGCGGAGCACCGGCTCCCTCGTAGCCTTTGAAACCGGGGAAAGCGTCACTTATGGCCTTTTTAACGCCCAGGAACGTGGCGTCCTCTTTATCGGCCCCGGGGAACAGGTTTACGCCGGCATGGTGGTGGGATTCTCCCCCAAAGCCGAAGACCTCACCGTCAATGTATGCAAAAAGAAACAGATGACCAATACCCGGGCCTCCGGCAGTGATGAAGCGCTCCGCCTCACACCGCCCCGCCGCATGAGCTTAGAAGAAGCCATCGAATTTATGAACGATGACGAACTGCTGGAAGTCACACCGGAAAATTTCCGCATTCGTAAACGCCTTCTCGATCACGCTGAACGCATGAGAGCGTTGAAGAGAAGCAAAACCTCAAACTGATTACCGTAAGAATAACAAAAACCGTCCTTTGCTGAAATTCAGCAAAGGACGGTTTTTTCATATCCACCCAACATAAGGCGCTCTTTTCTGAAAAACCGATGCCCGGCGGTTCCACACAGAGGAACCCACCGTCGTTTTTTCCCATGCACCGTCATAAACAGATAACCCATCGAAATCCAACCAAAAATCGAATCCATCAATTTCCGCGGACACAAAAAGCCACCCGCGGATGATCCGCGGATGGCTGAACATTCATTTTACGGTACCCGTTTTCCCATCACCACAAAGCGCTCGGCCCGGTTCCCTCGGGAAGTGCAGGTGGAAAGAGTCACGATTTTATCTTCCTCCGTCACCTCCACCCCCATATCAAGAATGGACGAAGATCGCGCTTTTTCGATAAAATCATAAAAGTCCCAGGAAAATTCAAAGTGATCCGTATAGACAAAACTGGCGGAGTAGGTCACAAAGGCAGAAAAAATCTGATATTGAAGAGCGCCGCTTTCCGTATAAATGGTAAAGGTACGATGCTGATCCAGATAGCCGGGATCTTCAAATTCCAGCAATTTACCGAACATTGAACCATCTCGCATGTGATGGCCGTAAATCAGCGTATTCTGATCGCTGAAATCCGGCGCGTTATAGGCATTCATAAAGATACTGCCACTGTTGCTTTTACTTCCGTCGTAAGCTGTCTTCAAATATTTATCGTTATCGGGTCCCTGCACCAGAGGATAGCTGATGTCGGTGTTATCCACCGTCAGCCAGCCGATGACTTCCGGATTCACAGCTTTCAGCGACGCCAGATCAACGGTTAAGGAGTCGGAACCATCCCCGGAGAGATATGTATCCGCCGCTTCGGTATAGAGCCGCTCGGCCTCCACATAGCCCCACTGAATGGAAATGATCTTATACGCGCTGAAAAGAAAGATTCCGGAAAGAATCACGATAAAGAACAGATTGATCTTTTTATGGATGTGGGTTTTCTTTTTTATTTCGAAGCCTTCGCTTTCTTCTGATCATAACAGAGATAGACAATACCGGCCAAGGAAAGTACCGCCATCACGATGTAAAGCATCAGATAATCGCTGTCGCCGGTCTGAGGGGTTTTGGTCGTTGTGGCCGTACCGGAACCGGAAGCAGCGGCAGTTGCTGTGCCGCTGGTCCATACAGCGTAGAGATCGATGTCTTTTTCTATCTTGTCAATTTTATCACCGGGCTTGTATTCCGCGGCCGTTGCCGTGGCTGTCGTGGCCCATCCGGCAAAAGTATAACCGGTACGAACAGGAGTCGCGTCTTTCATCGTTGCCGCGTTGACATTGTCCGCGGCTAATTTTCCGTTCCCCATGATGGTGGCGGTGAGATTTTCACCCATATATTTGGTGCGGTCCACAGGAACGGTCACGCTGCTGTCCGTAGTATCACTGCCGGTATTAGCATGATAGGTTACACTATAAAATTGCTTTTCCCAAATCGCATAAAGAGTGAAGGGACCGGTAACCAGCTTGGCGTCAATCACATCTCCGACTTTGTATTCCGGAGTTAAGTCATTTTTTTTCGCTTCCGTAGACCAACCAAGGAACTTGTAATATTCCGTATCATCATACTTTGCTGAAACAGAATAGGCCTTATTATATTGGGTAGACTCTGCCGGAATATCCTTGATCGCTTCGTCATCTACATTTTTATCAAAAGTTACTTTCACGCCCCAAACCGCTTTAAAAGTGAGCGTACCCGTGGTTTCCGTGGTTACTTCATATTCCGCGCCAGCGTCATATACTTTGCCTTGGGCGGTACTATTTTCTTTTACTTCCATCCAGCCTATAAATGTAAAATCTGAATTCTTGCAGGAAGGAGTATCGGGAAGTTTATGTTTTCCAATATTCCAAGATTCATCTTCGGGAATCGTGACTTCTTCTGCTTTGGGTCCATCACCAGCCTGATAAGTCACAGGAATGTCCAAAATACTGGCAGCTTCCACGCCGTCACTCACGGCAGCAACGACGCCAAAAACCAGCATCAGGGCGCAAAACATCATCATGATTTTGCTTGTTTTTCGTAATTTTTTCTTCTGCATAATGCTCTCCTTTAACCGATAAAGATTCATAATTGCTCAGTGTCATTCTATCATAATTACCGCTTATTTTCAATATCGGACACAGAAATTACCCACAGAAAATACTTTTATAAAAAGAAGATGAAGTGGATTTTACCTGTTAAACTCATTGAGTCATTTTTGACTTACTCATATTTTAGCGCAAAAGAAAAAATCGGTAAAAAAGAGAGAGAGTTTAAAACTCTCTCTCTTTTTCAGATATAAAGCTGAAATTCAGCATTTACCCACAATACGGACTTTATCGCCGTTGGAAAGCGAAGCGGCGTTAGCTTCGTCCATGTCCACATGCATTTCCAGTTTAAACTTATCGCTGACGCGGATCAGAACTTCCTGGAACATCAGATTACGTTCACCGCAGGTCTGAACATTCACATGGTCACGGTCTTTAAGACCAAGACGTGCGGCGTCATCGGTGTGCATATGGATATGCTTCAGCGCGATAATGCAGCCTTCCGGGATATTGACAGAGCCTTTGGGGCCAACAATGGTAATCGGCGCCGAACCGGCAAGATCACCGGAATCTCTCAGCGGAGCCTTAATGCCTAATTTAAAACAATCGGCAACAGAAACTTCAACCTGAGTCTGCTTTCTGGCCGGGCCGAGAAGACGGACACGTTCAATGGCGCCGCCGGGGCCGACAATGGTCATCACTTCCTGACAGGCAAACTGTCCGGGCTGGGAAAGATCTTTGAAATGGGTCATCGTCGCGCCGGCGCCGAATAACGTTTCAAAGTCTTCCTGGCTGAGATGAATGTGACGGTTGGAGATCCCCACAGGAATCAGGGCATCTTCTTCTTCCGCCTGATAGCAGCCGCCTTTACCAAGCTGTTCCGCGACAACTTTCGCAACAATGGCCGCAATTTCCTGTTCGTTCATAAGTCAGACCTCCTTAGCGATTGATCTGAGCGAGAACTTGTTTGACCACTTCAGAGATCATGTCAGCGTTACCGTTGCAGGCGGCAGCGGGAGCGGCCGAAGCGGTGCTGCAGGTCTGACCGGAACCTTCTTCGGGAATCACGGGATCGCATACGCCATAGGCCAGTTTTTTCACGTTGATCAGGTGAAGCGGGCTGAGGTTTTCATCAAGGCTGGAACCGCCGCAGGTGCCGCAGCCGAGAGTCAGGGAAGGAGTGATATTGGTGGTGTAACCGATACCGCCGAGGGAAGAAGGTGTGTTCACCAGAATACGGGATACGGGTTTCGCACCGAATTCACGGATGATCTTGTCATCTTTACTATGGATTGCTAAGCTGTGGCCGATACCGCCGATGCTGAGAAGACCCATGGAAAGGGCGCAGGCATCATGCCAGTCTTTCACACAGTAGAAGCCGAGAACGGAGGTCAGTTTTTCATGGGACAGCGGATATTCCGCACCGTAACCATCCATGGGAGCAATCAAAAGTTTGGTGCCCTGAGGAACGGTAATACCGGCATGATCCGCGATGTAGCAGGCGGATTTACCTACATAGTTGGCGTCCATACCGTTGTCGGCGGTCATGATGGTTTTCGCGACTTTATCGGTTTCTTCGGCATTCATGATGTAGCAGTTTTCAGCCTGGAGGCAGGCGATAACTTCATCTCTGATGGGCTGATCGGCAAGGATATGCTGTTCCGAAGCGCAGATCATACCATGGTCGAAGGTTTTACTTACAACGATGTCATGAACAGCTTTTTTCACGTCGGCAGTTCTTTCGATGAAAGCGGGAACGTTACCTGCGCCAACACCGAGAGCGGGTTTGCCGGCAGAATAAGCGGCTTTTACGAGGCCGGGGCCGCCGGTGGCGACGATCGCGGCAACGTTATCGTTGTGCATGAGGGCATCGGCCCCTTCCATGCTGGCTCTGGAGAGGCACTGAATGGTGCCGTCGGGAGCGCCGGCGCGGGAAGCGGCATCCGCCAATACCTGTGCCGCGGCATTGATGCATTTCACAGCACGGGGATGGGGCGAGAAGATCACAGCGTTACCGGATTTCACGCAGCACATAGCGTTGTGAATAACGGTGGAAGTCGGGTTGGTGGTGGGAATGATGGCCATCACAACGCCGACGGGGCAGGCAATATCATATACCTTATTTACGGGATCTTCGTTAATGTAACCGGTGGTTTTCATGTCTTTGATATGTTCATAGACATCTTTACCGGCGAAAGTGTTTTTAATAATTTTGTGTTCGTAAACACCGTATTTCGTTTCATCACAGGTCATTCTGGCAAGCCATTCGGCGTTGGCGACAACGGCGTCAGACATTGCCTTAATGATTTCATTCAATTTTTCCTGAGAGAACGTAGCTAAGATATCCTGAGCTTCCTTCGCTTTGCGGGCGAGGTCTCTGGTTTCCTGAATAATTCTTAAATCAAAATCAAGTGTCAAGTGAATATCCCCCTTTCTCCATAACATCAATAACAGATTTATAAACCTTACACCGTCCATACACTGTTATAAATGGAGAAGTGTGTTCGTTGGTTTTATTTTTTCAGTCTTGCTTTGGTAATTTCGCTGATCAGGAGTTTCTTATTTGCCGCAGAAATTTCTCTGCCGACAATAGCGATCCCTTCGGTCTTACGTGCAAGCTTTCTCAATTCCTTGACCGCCAAACCTTCAAGCTCCCGTTCAATGTCAATTTCCGACATTTTGGCGCTTTTGGTTTCGGCTTCCTCAACGGTCTCAACCGGTTTTTCTTCCGCAGGAGATGTTTCTTCTGCGGGCGCCGCAGGCTCTTCTTCCGGAGTAGCCTCCGGTTCGGAAGCCGGTTCCGCGGATTCTTCCGTTTCTTCAATTTCCGCCGGCGATTCTTCTTCCGGTTCCGATTCCCCGCCGGTTTGCGGAGAATCGGGACCGTTGTCATCATCGTCTTCGTCCATCAAAGGAAGGGAAGGCAAAATGTATTCCACTTCGTGATGGGGTCTGGGAATCACGTGCACGGAGATGAGTTCGCCAACTCTCTGAGCAGCAGCGGCACCGGCATCGGTTGCGGCTTTCACCGCGCCGACATCGCCGCGTACCATAACGGTGACATAAGCACCACCGACATGGACTTTACCGATTAAGGTAACGTTTGCCGCTTTGACCATGGCATCGGCCGCTTCAATAGAGCCGACAAGGCCTTTGGTTTCAATCATGCCCAAAGCGATATTTTGAGTTGGCATAAAGTTCAACCCCTTTACCGGTTTCATTAAGAAGCGATATTATTCGTTGCCGAGTTTCGGTAAAATGTATTCAACTTCATGATGGGGACGGGGAATAACATGGACGGAAATGAGTTCGCCGACTCTCTGAGCAGCAGCGGCACCGGCATCGGTAGCGGCTTTAACAGCACCGACATCACCACGGACCATAACGGTAACATAAGCGCCGCCGACATGTACTTTACCGATAAGAGTTACGTTAGCAGCTTTTACCATGGCATCGGCCGCTTCAATGGAGCCAACTAAACCTTTGGTTTCAATCATACCTAATGCGATATTTGTCATTTTTATTTTCCTCCTGTTTTGAAAATAAACTTATTTTTATTTTTTAAAGAATATTTTTTTTAATAAAGATTTTGGTTTACTTTAAGCCGCAAGTTTCGGCCCAGTTAGCGGGATAAGTTACAAAGAAGAACTTAGCCGTGTTCGGAGTCGTGAAGGTTACATGGGTATTTGCGGGGATATAGAAGGAATCACCGGCATGACCTGTAAATTTCTGACCGTTGACGATAAATTCCAAGGTACCGTCGATCACATAATCCATTTCGTCATAAGTGAGCGTCCAGTCCAAAGAGGAATGATCGAATTCCATAATCCCGGAAGTCATATTGGGGCTTTCCTGAGGATTGGTAAATTCTTTGATATAGATGCCGGGGCGATCCTGTGTGCCGTCATTGAAGGGTTCCAACGCGGCGTTGGAGGATTTGATCAGCATAAAGCCGGTACCGGGATCTACAACGCGGTCGAGGCTGGTCTGGGCACAGGTGTTGCCCATACCGCTCAATACCTGCTGAACGATCTGAGCGATCATCGCGGGATCCACAGCGGAAGCTGCGGGAGCGGGAGCCGCGGGAGCGTCTGCGATATTCGCGGCGCTGCAGGGAGTGACAGCGGCGGGAACCGCGTCATTCTGGCCGGGATAGCAGGATACCGAAGTAATCGGCTGAATGGGAGAAGGTGCGCCGGCATTAAAGGGACCGGGAGAGGTTCTTGCCGGTTCGATATACTTCAGCGCCTGACGGGCAACGGGGTTGGCTTTGGGCCAGGGCGTCGTATAAGAGGACGGAGTATTCTGCGTTCTTACAGAGCAGTTGGTTCTGGGAACTACATCCGGCCAGGGAGAAGTATATAAAGGCTGGTCGCCTCTATAACCGGGAACCGGAGGGCATTTCGTAGCCGGGGAGCAGGCATCGGATTTCACAACCGTTGCACCGGCGGAAACTACGGGAGAAGCCCCGCTGGATACGGGATAAGAGTCGGGGTTGCCAACGCCGTAAGGCAGGCGACCTTTAATGATTTTTACCCCAAATTCAGTGGCCGCATCTCTTGCTGCAGGTGTGATGACGGTGTCGTCATCTTGATAGAATTCTTTTTGACCTTGTTCGTACAGACTTCTGATGTCATTTACGGAAATAAGTCTTTTCAATTCTTTTTCACCTCCTTGAAAATGTAAAGGGCTGAATATTTAAATTATAAAATGTGATCTGTAAGTGCTTTGTGCGGGGAAGGAATCACGACAGATTCCACAAGCATGGCCCGTTCCGCACAGGTGTCTTTCCCGACATTCACGGAAGCGGTTACGTCACCGACGTCGCCGGTAAGCGTTACGAAAGATTTACCGCCAATACCGGTACCGAGACGGATCTCAATGAGATCGACCTGGCCGGCTTTTACCGCGGAATCCGCCGCAACGATCAGCGCCGCAATGGAAAAGGATTCGATAACACCGAGGGCTTTGAGGCCCGTCACTTCCGATGCGCAGGAAATAGCTTTTATAACAGAGGGATGTACATTGGGAATGACGAAATCATCCACAACAGACTGTCTGCCGACGGTGTTCCCTGCCTGAACAGAGTTATACACCGCGGAGACTTCACCCCAGATTAATACGATGTATTTGCCGGGACAGATGGGCCGGGCGTCCAAAAGTTCCACTCGGGAAGCTTTCAGCATAGCATCCGCCGCTTCAATCCCTTTGGCAATGCTCGAGAATTCAACTAAACCGATGGCATTGATCATTTGACTGCACCTCCTGCTTTGATTACGATTTCAGAATCGGTAATTTCCGTTACGGTTCCGTCAATACTTGCGTGAACCGGAGCGCCCAGGGCGTTTTCCGGAATTTCACCGATT
The DNA here is from genome assembly GCA_051866595.1 of Clostridia bacterium. Taxonomy (GTDB): domain Bacteria; phylum Bacillota; class Dehalobacteriia; order UBA7702; family UBA7702; genus UBA7702. The sequence continues at coordinate 6,089 of JBJDXI010000146.1, read as the reverse complement.
TTGTCGCCGCGCTTCACCGTATCGCCCACCTGAACGATGGGAACACAGGGAGCTCCGACGTGCTGTTTCAACGCGATTTTAACCGTATCAAAGTGATATTCTTCTTCTACGAGGGGTGCCGCGACATCATAGCGATTAAGATCAAGACGGGCAACAATCCGTTTGGAGGGCACTCTCCGATCCTTCCGGTGCGGATCGACCTTTTGATCTTCCGGCTTGTCCAACGGTTTAAGGCCTTTGGCCGAGAGAACTTGTTTTAACTGCGCGTTTACTGTTCTGGGCATTAAATGGGCAACACAGGAATACTGCTCGCACATACCGCATTCGCAGCAGGTAAACGCCATTCTTAAAACATCTTCACTGGCTTCTCCGTATTTCAGCGCCCGCATAATGCGATGGGGTTCAATATGATGACCCAGGAGATAGCGGGGGCAGAGATCGGTGCAGTAACGGCACTGAATGCAGGCCGCCTGCGTCGTTTTGGAGATGGCCTTCATGGATAGATTTCTCATCCGAATCAGGTAATGAGATTCAGGTAAAACAATATATGCTTTGGCTGCTTTTTTCACGGGTTCATCCAGATCTCTCACGAGACCACCCATCATCGGGCCGCCATCAATCACGCCAAGGCCATCGGTATCCGTAACACCGGCCAGCCTGAGCAGCTCTCGGATGGAAATACCGACCGGAACTTTAACCGTTACGGGATGAGGAACCTGTCCGGTTACCGTAATATACGTATCGGTTACGGGCTTTTCTTCATCGACGGCAGCAGCGACGTTGATCAACGTTTCCACATTGGTCACAACTGCACCAACATTGATTGGAATTCCACCCTGAGGCACCAGGCGCCCTGTCGCTTCATATAAGGTTACCTGCTCGTCACCGGCAGGATAAAAATCATCCAGTATAAACACGGATAATTTTTCTTTATCCGCAACGGCTTCCTGTAGTAACGCGACGGCCTCTTTATGTTTGCCTTTGATTGCGATGATCCCTTCTTTTGCACCGGTCTGTTCAACGACAATTTCCAAGCCCCGGATGAGCTCATCAATGGCTACAATCATAAGCTGCTGGTCCACACGGATCAGCGGTTCACATTCTGCGCCGTTGACAAGAACAACCTCCGCGTCTACATTATATTTTACGTGACTGGGGAACCCGGCGCCGCCGGCGCCGACGATTCCTGCGTTTTTTATTTGTTCAATCACTTTGGAAGCCATGATATTACTCCTTATTCCGTGAGAAACTCCATTCATTTTCGTCAATGATACCAACAATCAGAAGGTCGATCGGGACATTGCTGTCATAACCTCCGGCCCGTCTTGCCGAGGAACCGCCAACGGTAATGACCAATTCCCCGATACCGGCGCCGATAATATCGGCCGCGATCTGAACCTTTCCGCCGTTATTGGCAGGATTTTCCAAATCGGAAGGAGTATCCAGGATTTGGACCACCATGAGTTTCGCACTTCTTAATGATTCTTCTTTTCTGGTTGACCAGATGTTATCGATAACTCGACCTATGCGCACGATCCTTCACATCCTCTCTTACTCGTATTCGTACAGAGAATTTTCCTTGCTGCCTTCGATCATGCTGCCGAGAGCAATGCCTAAAGGCGTGACAAGCATGGGGTTATCGGGTTTCACTACGGTGATACCAAGCTGTTTCTGCATAACGCCTTCAACGCCTTCAAAACAGCATGTACCGCCAACCAAATAGATTGTATCCACTTTGTGCCCTTCAATGGATTTTTTCACAATCGAACCCATTTTTTCAAAAACGGGACGAACAATAGGAAGGAGTCCCTGGTGTTCCGCGGGATCCTTTTTCAGTTTCTCCGCTTCCAGGAAGGGAATCCCCTTGGCCCCGGCAATGACAAGGCTCAAGTGGGTACCACCGGACGGTTCGTCATCCACACTGATGACTTTTCCGTCCTTCAATACTGCGATCCCTGTTGTACCGCCGCCGATGTCCACAACGGCGCCATCTTTAATGTGAAGGACATTATTGGCGGCCGTCGGTTCATCCATCGTATATTCTACGCGGAAACCACAGGCTTCGGCAACATAGCGGATCGCACGGCAATCGCTGACATCTGTACCCGGCGGATAGGCGACACCGGCCAGTTCAAGCTCTTCTCCGATGTTTTTTTCAATCTTCGCTTTGAGCTTTTTCACGATTTGCATGGCGCCGTTGTAATCGACGACGAGGCCGTCTTTGACTACTTCGGCAAACTGCATCGCTCCGGCCACGGGTGTACCGTCTTCATCCACGACCGCAAGTACAATATAGGCTGTACCAAGGTCGACGCCGGTATAAAGTTTCTTTCCTTTTGCCGCTTTGAGGGGCTTTCTGAAGGTTTTTTCATAAGCCTTGATCAGATCATTGGCTTCTTTTAATTCCTGCACTTTCATCCCCCCGTTAAGCTCCATATTTGTAAACCCCACCGAGCAGCTGAAGCATGAATACATAAATCAGACTGCTGAAACGGTTCACCGCTTTCAGAATATCATCCCGGTCGGTGGAACCGTCTTCACGATAGAAAGCGTGGGCCGCCGAGAGTTCCAACTCTCTGGACTGCGCTCTCAACCGGTTCAGCTGCGCCATAATTTTACCGTGGTGCGGCTGCGGCGTGAAATGGTTTGCACTATAGAATTTGTTGGGATAATGAGAACGTTCCCGAATTTCATCGGAATCCCATCCGCAGATCACCATCGGAGCCAAAGGTTCTTCCATCACTTCCGCCCGCATAATGGTACGGGAGTATTCCAGCAATTCATTGAGATCACTGGAGAGATCTTTGAATCCGGCCATTTCCGTGTCGATGACAAGTTCTAAAAGCATGGCTTCAAAACTGTCAAGCTGACCGCGGAAGGCGATGATCGGATGTACCTTGGGCACAAGTTCCGCGCCGCGAAGGTGAGTCATATGTTCCGGTTTGGAATGATCCGTATGAGAAGTATCCATATTCTGCGCCGTGGTATCTTTCCGATAGCGGGAGGATTCCATCGGCGACTGGCCGTTTCCGCCGGGCTGTACCGGCTGTACCGGTTTTACGGGTTGTACCGGTTGCACGGGCTGAACCGGTTGCACGGGCTGTACCGGCTGTACGGGCTGTACCGGTTGCACGGGTTGAACCGGCTGCACAGGTTGTACCGGCTGTACCGGCTGTACCGGCTGCACAGGTTGAACCGGTTGTGCAGGCTGAACCGGACGAGCCGGCTGTGCCTGAGGCATTTGCTGTACCGGAGGTACTGTTGCCTGAAGTCCCTGATGCACAACGGTGTTATAACCGCCCTGAGCCTGAAGCACATTGGGATCGGCCAAAGGCTGAGGAGACGGAGCCAGTCTCGGATAAGCCGGTGTCGGCGCTGAAACGTTATAACGTTTATTTTCCGACGCCAGGACACTTTCGGCAATGCCATCCCGCAAAACTTTGATTTTGCGTTCACTGAGGAACTGGGAGGCCGCCGGGGTCAGTTTCATACCGGAAGGAAGATCAAAGGAGGTAAAAGGAGACTTTTTATAAATGTCACGCAATTCAGATTCTGTAATGACTTTCAATTTACCACACCTCCTTCATAAACTTCAAAGAATGCGGTAATCAGACTTCAAAGTCATGAGGCGATCTGGCAATGGCAACAACCGCGTCTCTGAAAGCTTCGGTCGCCGCTTTGCAGGCACTCTGAGAACCGGCTAAAAGACCGCCGGCATAGTTGGTTTCCGTCGGAGGACCATACCACAGAGGCATGGTGACTTCGGCCGCTTTGAGGGCGGCATCAACGCCGAATACGGCTTCGATGGGAGGCGCAATCAGGTAAGCCAGAGGATCGCCTTCGGGGATACCGGCACATTCCGAAAGGTAGCTGCCGGTTCTGGAAATGGTATGAGCAAAGTAAACAACGGAATCGTCGTCATTTGCGGAATAGAACCAGGATTCCTCAGCAAGGTTCTGAATGGCAGCATTCAAACCGGCTTTGGTTTCCGCGGGGTTGGGGCCGGCCAGGATGCCGATAAATTCACCGGCTAACGGACCGGCGGCACGCATGGCGTTGGGAGCGCCGGCATAGAGGGATTTCGCATATACAACGCGGACTTCGGCTTTTTTGGTTGCTTCGTCGATCGCTACATATGCGCAATCATCGATATCGCAGGTAAACATTGCGATACTCTGTTGATCGTCGGTCATATTGAGCTCGCGTCTCAGATCCGGCGCAACATTGGGGATAAATTTGGTTGCTAACACATGTGGTTTAACAGGGTCTAACAATGCCATATTTTATACCTCCTTATTTATTACCTTTTTCAAAAACTAACGTTTTTACAACAACGGGAACGACTCTGCCGCCCATAATCGGGCTGCCGATATCAATATAGTCCCCTTCGTCAACATCAATCTGGTCAACACAAACCAATTCGATATTATGATTGGCAACGATATCCAGACACTGACCTAACGCTTTCCCGCAATCGGCTCCGACCACAACGATGAGAACACCGCGGTAGCGGAGATAGTTCTGCATCCCCTTATAAAGTCCTTCGGCCAGATCACGAATGCAGGCATAAGTGATTTCCGCCGGGGATTCAAGGGCAATACCGAGAATTTTATCGGGATCTTCGTTATGGATACGGTCAACGGTTTCACTGACCATCCCCGCGATCTCGTCAATATCCCTGGGCATATCGCCTTTGGGGAAAGGCGTGAGGATCTGAACATTTTTCAAAGGCAGTGTTTTTTCATTGACATGAATGGTACTGCCGCTGATGTTCATGGAATGGATGCCCGCACCGATCACCGTCGCGCGGATCGTTTCCAGCGGTTCTGCCAGGGTCACGCCGGCTTCCGCAAATTTCTTGCGGATGGCCCAGCCCAAAACAGGACCGATATCGCCATACTGTGTCATTTGACTGATTGCTACAGGTTCAAAATCACTGTAAACATAATCCGCAACGCCGCCGGAGATAACGACCCGATAGACATCATAGTTATCTTTCAGCGCCGGAGTCATCAGCAGATCATCCAGCAATTCGCCGGGATGGCGCTGAACGATGGACTCCACACAAAGTTCCGCCATTCTTTCGGCGATGGAAATCAATTGTTTTTGCGTTGCTTTCTGACCGATCTGCAGTTCCAAACCGAGATCATTCAAGATCTTCTGAGCCGGTTCCGCAATATAGGTCACGGTATCTCCGCCTTTTTCCAGTTCCACCAGATGACCGCCGACATTGATGCAGGCTGCGTCAATCACGCGGCCGCCGTCAAAAACGCCGATATTTGCCGTACCGCCGCCGATGTCAATATTGGCATAGGCTTTATGGTGTTCTTCCGAATACGCGGAAGCACCGCTGCCGCGGCCGGCCAAAATGGATTCCAGATTCACACCGGCCGTCGCAACGACGAAGTCCCCGGCATACTCTGAAACCGCTTCCAAAATATTGGCGGCATTCTCCTTTTTGGCGGTTTCACCGGTGATAATGACAGCACCGGTTTCCACATCCCAGGGATTCATCCCCGCGGAGCGATACTCTTCTTCCAAAATTTTGGCGATTTCATCGGCGTCGATCAAAAGATGATCGTCGATGGGAGTGAAATGGATGTTGCTTCTGTAAAGAACCTCACGATCGGAAATTTCCATATGAGGAATCACCGAAGCGGGGGCGGAATTCCTTACCGTCAAACGACTGAGAACCAATTGGGTCGTGGTTGTTCCGATATCAATACCAACACTGATGAGTTTTTGTTCTGCAGAGCTGATGATGAACACCACCTTTCCCAAGTTTATTAAAGGAGTTTATTATTTGGTGAATTCGTTGAGTTTAACGCCGGTAGCCTGATATTTGAGAATATCCTGAATCAGGTCAACGAGCTGAGCACCGGCTTCTACCGGAGGAGTACCGCCGGCATAGATGTTGGAGATCAAGGTTCTGTCGGATTCCACGGTATCCTTGGTAGGTCTGTAAATGAGGTAGGCGCTCATGGAGTTGGCAGTACCGAGACCGGGTCTTTCACCGATGAGGTTAAGAACGACAATGTTCGAAAACCAGTTTAACATCGCCAGAAATGTTGCAGGCGGATCACTCCCGC
>JBJDXI010000145.1:0-1596 GCA_051866595.1 Clostridia bacterium | reverse complement strand
AAGAAGAAGTCCTGGCGGAAATGGAGTCGGTGGAGGAAATTGCCAAAGGCATTTTAAGCGACGCCGCCGAAGAACCGACGGAGCCGGAAAAGATCGGACGGAAAGTCGGAGGTTGCCCTCTGTGGCTGGCCATTCTTCTGGCGGTGCTGGCGGCTCCCATCTGGCTGCCCGTGGCCTTTGCCGTTGCCGTTACGCTGGTTACGATCTACATGATCCCCTGGATTCTGATTCTTACGCTCTACTGTGTGGCGCTGGGATTTTTCTTCGGCGGATTGGCCGGCATCGTCCTTGCCCTGATCTGCTCACCGGTGAACGGTGTTTATATCACCATGCTGGCGGTGGGGATTTGCGTTTTCCTCGTGGGTTTTGGCATTTTGCTGATGTTCCCTTCGGTAATCCTCACCCGGTGGCTGGCCAAGGGCACGGCATGGTGCTTCCGTAAACTGGCATCCCTGAGAAAAGGAGGAAAAACCGCATGAAAAAGGTGTATAAAGTTTTTCTGATCATTGCCGCGGCGCTGATGATTCTCGGCGTGATCATCGCCGGTGTGGCCTTTGCCGCCTCCGGTTTCAACTGGAATGAATTTGCCGTTACCGAAGAGGATTTTTCCGAGTTCTCTGTGGATATTGAGGCCAAAGATATCGATACCCTGGTTCTTGCCGATCTCGATGAGTTTACGGCATGGTATGACATCAGCGTGGTGCCTTCCGAGGACGATGAGATCCATGTGACCTACCGCACTATGGATGACGAAGATCTCTACTGCGAAAATCAGGGCGGTACCGCGGTGCTCCGTCCCGGGTTTACGGATCGTGAACGGAACCTTCACCGTTACATCGGCTTCTTTGATATCGGTTCCATGCCCATGACCATCGCCGTTCCCGCCTCGGTGAAAAATGTGGATCTCCGCTGCGGTGCCGGGAATGTGGACTGCTCCGGTCTGGAGCTGGAAGGGGACTTCACCTATACCGGTGACGCCTCTCAGGTGGTAATGGAAAAGGTGAAGATCGGCGGAGCCCTCCATTTTGAAAGCGACGCTTCTTCCGTGACCCTTTACGATACCGAAGCCAAAACCCTCACCGCCGATGTGGACTGCGGTTATCTCCGCTTTGAAAATGTCCGGGCCGAAGATGTGGATGTCCGCTCCGATTTCGGTGATTTTGAGTTCAGCGGACTCGCGGTGGAAAAATCTCTGCGGATCTATACCGATGTGGGGAATGTCAACGGCATTGTCGACGGTGCCGAAGGCGACTTCACCATTATGAGCAGTGCGGATGTGGGCACGACGAACCTGCCGGCTTCCGGCGGCAGCGGCAAGAAATTCCTGGAAGCCCGGACCGACGCCGGCGCCATCAACATTCAATTCATGAAATAACGGAGAAAAAGAAAATGAAAAAACGAACCATTTTGATCCCCCTGATCTCTCTGTCTTTTTGCTCCGCCCTCCTGTGGCTGGGCAAAAAAGAGCGGAAACAGTATTACCCCATGTAAAACAAGAGCCATCGTTTTCAACGGAAACGATGGCCTGTTTTTTTTGGTGGAATGTGATATAATGAAAAAAACAGCAAGAGAAAAGAGGTCTTTTTTATGAAAAAA
>JBJDXI010000144.1:0-8019 GCA_051866595.1 Clostridia bacterium | reverse complement strand
ATTTGCGACTGCGGCTGGGATGGCGCAGTTTCCTGAGAGCTTTGGCCTCAATCTGACGAATACGTTCTCTCGTCACGCCGAATTCCTGTCCCACTTCTTCCAAGGTGCGGGTGCGTCCGTCATCAAGGCCGAAGCGAAGCTGAAGCACTTTGCGTTCACGGGGCGTCAGCGTATCGAGAACATCGTCCAGCTGTTCTTTGAGAAGAACAAAGGAAGCCATTTCCGCCGGAGCCGGCGCGTCTTCATCTTCGATAAAATCACCGAGATGGCTGTCGTCTTCCTCACCGATGGGCGTTTCCAGAGAAACCGGTTCCTGAGCGATTTTCTGAATTTCCCGGACGCGATCCACGGAAATCCCCATATTTTCGGCGATTTCCTCCGGTGTGGGTTCCCGGCCAAAATCCTGCAAAAGCTGACGGTTCACGCGGTGCAGCTTATTAATGGTTTCCACCATGTGCACAGGAATACGGATGGTCCGGGCCTGATCGGCGATGGCTCTCGTAATCGCCTGACGAATCCACCAGGTAGCGTAAGTACTGAATTTATAGCCACGGCGGTAATCAAATTTTTCCACCGCTTTGATCAACCCTAAATTGCCCTCCTGAATCAGATCAAGGAAAAGCATCCCACGACCGACATAACGTTTCGCGATGCTGACCACAAGGCGCAGATTCGATTCGGCCAGGCGTTTTTTCGCCGATTCATCCCCCTGCTCCATGCGTTTCGCGAGTTCCACTTCTTCATCCGCGGAAAGCAGCGGCACACGGCCGATCTCTTTCAGATACATTTTTACCGGATCATCAATGAAAATCCCTTCGGGAACGCTGAAATCCAGTTCGGTTTCATCAATCTGGGGCAGATCGTCGGGAGCCTCCAGATGATCCAGATCGGTACCCTCATCAATGATCACAATTCCTGCCGAAGCAAACGCTGCGCAGATTTCGTCATATTGGTCCGGGGTAATTTCAATTTCAGACAGAGAATCCTGGACTTCGGAAGCCTTGAGATAGTTTCTCGATTTACCGATCTGCATCAGTTTCTTCACGACATCCAGATTCATGCAGTCTTCTTTCATGTCTTCACCCCTTTCCGTCGGCAATTTTTTATGTCTGCCGTACGTTTTTCATTTTATTTTAACGGAGATGATCACTCATCTCACATTTTCCTCAATATATATTCACTAAATTTTTCTCAATTCCTGCTGAATCTCTGCAAAATTCCGCAAAAGAATGTCAAGTTCACCATTATTTCCACTTTTCTCACATTCTTTGATGCGATTTTGAATGGATTCTTTCTTTTTCATCAGCGCGTCTTTGCGGATCAACCGCCAGCAGTCCCGGAACATTCTGTTTTTGTCCTCCACCAAAGCGAAGGGGTCGTCCATAATATAGGAATAGATCATATTCTGATCCTCTTCCTCGGCCAGCTCCACCAGATCCCGGAATTTCCAGCTGTACTCATCCCCCTTACGGCGGATCGTCCGCACCACGGCTTTTTGGGCAGCGGAATCCAGAAAATTCCACTGAGTCGCCGCTTCGATTTCATCAAAAACCTCTTTGTTTTCGGCGGCGAAATAGAGCACGCTGTTTTTCGCCATGGTAATGCCTCGGGCGGTTTTCGTCTCAAAAAGACCGGCGTCCCGGCCGAAATCACTGCGGCCCTCGGCGGTTTTGCGGCGAATATCATTTTTCAGCAGTTCCTCACTGATGGACAGTTTTTCGCTGATTTCATGGATGTACTCACTGCGCTCCACCATGTTTTTCAGCGAGAGGAGGGAAGGCCCCAGCTCCGTTAAAATATCGGCTTTGCCTTCGGGGGTATCGGGGTCGTGGCGTTCCATGGCCGTTTTGATTTTGAAATCCATATAGGTCAGTGCCGTTTCTCGCAGCTTCTGCCAGCCTTCTTTCCCGTTGGCCCGGATAAAATCATCGGGATCCGCCGGAGAAGGAAGGACCATAGCATAAGCCCGGAAGCCGCAGCGCATTAAAATATCGAGGGCTTTGTCGGTGGCCCGCTGTCCGGCGCCGTCACCGTCAAAGGCCACGATCACACGATTGCAGTACCGTTTTAAAATTTTGGCGTGGTCTTCGGTAAAAGCCGTACCCAGAGGCGCCACGGCATTGTCGATACCAAATTGATGAGCCGTGATGACATCCACATTTCCTTCCAACAGAAAAGCTTCTTCCTCCCGGCGGATGGCGGTATAAGCCAGATGGAGACCGTAAAGATTCTGCCCTTTGTGAAAGACCGGCGTTTCCGGGGTGTTCAGATATTTGGGCAGGCTGTCATCGAGAACACGGCCACCGAAAGCGATAAAATCGCCTTTTTTATCGCAGATAGGAAACATCAGCCGGTTTCGGAAGCGGTCGTAGCATTTACCGCTTTCGGCCTTGGTGATCACACCGGAATTTACCAGATCCGGTTCACGGTATCCCTTTTGTTTTAAATAATTCTTCAGATTTTCCCAGCTGTCCGCGGCGTATCCCAGAAAAAACCGTTCGGCGATTTCCTCACTGATCCCCCGGCGGGCAAGGTAATCCATGGCCAGAGGCGCGTGTTTCAGCTGCTGCCGGTAATAGAGGGCGGCTTCTTTATTGATCTCCCGGAGACGACGCTTTTCATCATAGGCTTTCTTCTGTCCCGCCGTCATTTCCCGTTCCGGCAACGTTACCCCGGCCCGGGACGCCAGCTTCTGCACGGCCTCCACAAAGGAGAGATGCTCATATTCCATCACAAAGGAAATGGCGTTGCCCCCTTTCTGACAGCCAAAGCAATAATACATCTGCTTATCGGGAGAGACCGAAAAAGACGGTGTGTCCTCCAGATGAAAGGGACAGAGACCCACCATATTGCGTCCCTGCCGTTTTAACGGCAGGTATGATTCGATCAAAGCGACGATGTCGGTCCGATCCAATATTTCCTCAATCAATTCTCTGGGGATCATACCCTGGTTCATAGAAGTCACTCCGTAGTTTACACAAAAATGGTAAGTTTATACAATATCAGAAATGGAAGCCCCGGGGAATAAAGAGTTCTTTATACGTTTCTTCCGCATATTTATCCGTCATTCCCGCCACATAATCCTTCACCCGGATTTTCAGCGGTTCTTCGGGGATGCTGTCGGGAATTTCCGAAGGATGTTCCATGTAGTAAAGGAACAAAGCTTTCAGAATATGACATCCCTTTTCTTCTTCGGAGCGGACTTCCTCCAAAGAATAGAGATGCGCGAACAGATAATCGCGCAGCTCGTCCAGGGCGGCTTTGCCCAAATCGGACTGAACGACCTCACCCGTTCCCTCACTGGTCTCGATAATATCCGATACCAGGGCATTGATACGACTGCCGTGGGTATCCCCGAGAAAATCACGGTAGGTGACGGGGAGCTGTTCTTTTTTCAGCAAACCGATACGAAGGGCATCGTCAATATCGTGATTCACATAAGCGATGCGGTCGGCAAAACGAATGATACGCCCTTCCAGCGTAAAGGGCAGGACATCACCGGTATGATGGAGGATTCCGTCCCGGACCTCCTCAGTGAGATTCAGCCCTTTGCCGTCCTCCAGAGCGTCCACCACTCTGAGGCTCTGCTCATTATGGCGGAACCGCATTTCCGGCCTCATCAGCTGATCCAGCATCCGTTCGCCGGCATGACCGAAGGGTGTATGCCCCAGATCGTGACCGAGGCCGATGGCTTCGGTGAGATCCTCATTGAGATTGAGTCCCCTGGCGATGGTGCGGCCGATCTGGGCCACTTCCAGGGTATGGGTGAGACGGGTACGATAATGATCGCCGCCGCCGGGCAGAAAGACCTGAGTCTTATATTTCAGCCGGCGAAAGCTTTTGGAATGGATGATGCGGTCCCGGTCCCGCTGAAAATCCGTCCGCAGGGGACAGGGTTCCGTAAAGAACAGCCGCCCCCGGCTTTCGGCGCTTTTGGCGGCGTAAGGTGATAAAATATTCATTTCTCTCTGTTCCAGATCTTCCCGCTTCATCCCGGCCTCCGAAAATACAGTATATATATTATATACGTTGAAAACCACGGATTTCCTGCTTTTGATTTCCAAAGAGCGAATAAATCGCCTTCGACGCTACGGACACCAGCCAAAAAGGCGCTTTCCCGGAGACAGCCCGGGAGAGCGCCTTGTCATTTCAATAAAAATCCGATAAAAAGAAGAAACCAAAAGAAATCAGCTGTTTTTCACCGAAGCCGGCTCAAAGGCGGGAGAATCCGGCACCTTTTCTTCGGCCACCTTTTTCCGGTAAGAGAAAGAAGACGGATGCTTGCTTCCCCAGAAGACATAAAGCAGAACGGAACCGATATTGGCCAGGGAAAGAAGGGCAAACATCGAAGAGTAGCCCACCGAAGTAATGAGCGCCCCGGCGATCCCCGCGCCGAAGCCGAAACCGAGATCATAAGCGCAGAGATAGGTGGAATTCGCCGCGCCTCTCCGCTCCGGCGGCGCGAGAAACACCGCCACCGCCTGAAGCGCCGGGGCGATGCCGCCGAAACCGTACCCCACAAGAACTGCGCTGATCAGATAGGTCGCCGTATTGGGCACAAAGGCCAGCAGAAGCAGGGCGATAAACATCGACAGATTGCAGGTATAGATAAAGAGACCTTCACCGTAACGATCCACGGTTTTCCCGGTGGTCATACGGATAACCATCAATACCAGAGCCATCACGGCAAAAAACACACCGCCGCTGGGCAGACCGGCTTCGGCGGCGAATTTCGCCAGGAAATTTTCAAGGGCGCCGAAGGTCAGCAAAAACACAAAAAGCGTTACCGAAGCGGGCAAGGCGTTGGTATCAAAAAGAGCGGAAACCTCAAATTTCACTTTCTTCATTTCAATCACCGGCAGCTTCATCGCCGCCAGCATAATCAGGGAAATCAGGCAGATCACCGCGGAGAAAACAAAGAGGGCGGAGAAGCCCCAGCGGTTCATCAGAAACAGGCCCAGGGCGGGAGCTCCCGCCGTGGCCAAAGCGATGGAAGTACCGAAATAGCCCATCCCCTCCCCAAAACGGGAACGGGGCAGTAAATCCGAAGCGATGGTATTGGAAGCCGTATTGGCACAGGCCAGAGAGAGACCGTGGACCATGCGGCAGACGAGAGCGGAAACGATGATCCCCACGCTCATGTAGCCAAGGGGCATCAGCCCCATGCCGATGAGACCAAGGACGAGGATAATCCGGCGTTTGCCGGTATCCAATATCCAGCCGATAAAAGGACGAAACACCACCGCCACAAAGGCGAAAGCCGCGGCGGCAATCCCGGCAACAGCCTCGGTTCCCTCAAGGTGTTCAATATAGAACGGGAAGGTGGATAAGATCATCAGATGGTTTAAAAAGACGAAAAAGTTAATGACCATAATCAGCACAAAATTTTTCGTCCACAGTTTTTCAGGTTCCTGAGACAAAATCAATCACTCCTTTTTACACATAAAAAAATGAGCCCTTTGCAATAATCGGACTTACGTTTATCGCAAACAGCTCATTATTGATTTTATTATACCCCGTTTCAGCGAAAAATCCAACCGACAAAATTTTGAGATTTTGACAGCGCAAAAAATTACCGGTTTTATTCCGCGAAGAAACGTTCCTTGTCTTTGATCACCGACATGGAACCTTTGCCCGTCATATGCTCCACACGGAAGCAGAGCATTTCCACATGGTCGTAGGATGATTCCACTTCTTTCCTTTTCGCTTCTTCATCGTCAATGCCGAGAACATCGGCAAGGAGCGTCAGCGTCCGCCGCTTTTCATCGTCTTCGGCGATCCGCGCGACGGTACCGAAGGCGATGACGCTGATATAATCGGTGGAGAATGTCTCGGGGATCACGGTGCTGTGATCCACAATGCAGAAAGAGGCTTTTTCATTTTCGTCGATGAGCTCCAGCTTATGCCCTTCCACGGCACAATGAAAATAGAAGCAGCCGTCTTCGTAAACATAGTTCAGCGGCACACCGTAGGACATTCCGTCTTTGCCCGCGATGCTCAGCACACCGTAATCGTTACGGGCGATGACCGAAAGAATTTCTTTTTCCGTCAATTCCTGTTTTTTTCTTCGCAATGTTCTTTTTTTCATTTCAGAACTCCTTTTCAATAACCGAGGAGGTCTTCCAGAATCTCCCGGGGCGTCATCGAGGCGTATCCGTCGGGATCGGTCAGAAGCCCCGTTCCATCCAAGGTCCAGCGCATCTGCTCATACTCCGTCAGATAGGAAATCCCCCGAAAATTTTCAGGATACCGCTGATACCAGCGGGGGAAATATTTCTTCATATAAGCGCCGGCCAGCTTTACGGCTTCGCTGTCTTTTTTTCCCGAGGGCGTTACGGTGCCGGTAACGGCAACCCCCGGCGGAGACGAATGAAGCAGTACGACACTGCCGTCGTCACACCGACCGATACAGATCCAGACGTGCCCCGCGGTACTCATGACGTCTCCGGCGCGATAATCTTTCACGTCCTTTGCCTCAGTAAGCGTTCCCCAGCCCCGGCCACTGAAATCCCGGGCCATTTTCGTTGAGGACATTACATAGCCCGGCTGTCCGTTTTCCGTCTCCACGGTATTGTAAAGGGTCCAGCCCACATAACCGGAGCAATCGAGACCGTATCCCAGATAATAGCGATAATTACGATAGTCATAGGAAGCGTCCTGACTCTCAAAAAACGCTTTCCAGCGGGGATCAAGTCCGATGGTACAGGCTTCCTCCCCGGCGCCGGTATCCGCCTCATTCCAGCCGCCGCCGTAGACATAGAGCGTCGTTCCCACCGGTTCCAACGCCGTATTGAGGAAATTTTTCAGCGTTTTCTCTCCGGGAACGGGATCAAAATGTGGAACATAGGATTTTCCGCTGATCCGCACCGTCATCACTTTACTGACCTGGGCTCTCGTCAGCGTCGTTTTCGGAGAAAGCGTTGTCTCCGTCATACCGGAAATATAATTTTTCCCCACGCACCAGGCCGCGGCCTCCACGGCCCAGTCCCCGAGATTCGCCCTGTCCTCAAATTTTTCCAACTGCGCAATATCTGTCGAAACATTGTCACCACAGTAAGCGGCATAGCGGAAGAACATCGACATCATTTCTTCTCTGGAAATGGAAACTTCCGGCCGGAAAAGACCGTCGTCATAACCGCTGACGATCCCCTTCTCCGCCGCCCAGGACACATAAGGGCCGTACCACGCCGAAAGTGAAGTATCGGGGAAAGCGGTCTCACGGTAAAGTGCCTCATCCACCCCGGCACTGCGGCCGAGAATTGTCGCAAACATCCCCCGGGTCACCTCTTCATCCGGAGAAAACAAATCTCCGCCGGTTCCCACCATAATATGCCTTTCGGCGCAGAAATAGACCGCGTCATGATACCAGCTTTTTACGGGGACATCGGTAAAACGGTATTCCGCCGCCGAAACCGGCAGGGAAAAAAGAAAGACAAAAATCAGAACGGCAAAAGCCCAAAATCGTTTTTTCATAGTATCCGATCCTTTCATATACCCACAGTATAACAAAAAGCGGCAGACGCGTAAAGAAAAGTTTCCAATCAAAACATTAAAGTAAATTGATGCGCCGTATATCAAAGAAAAAACCGGCAGGAAGATTCCTGCCGGTATTTTGTTACAGTATTGTTTTTACTTTTTCGGCGACGATTTCGCCGAGTTTCAGATGCTGGTCGGATTCGAAGTGGAGACCGTCAGTATCGCTGAAACGAACATAATCGCCGGCGTTAAGGTAGGCCGCGTGGTATCTGGCGGCGATGATCTCAAAGAATTGCGCCATTTCCCGGGATTTTTTTTCACTGCCGGCAAACTCAAAGGCGAAAAAGGAGCGATCCAGATTTTCCAGGGGCGGCGGGCAGATCAGCAGAACCGAAGGCTTGCTGTTCCGGAAGGCGTCCGGCGCCTGCAAGGCCTTTTCCACCACCATGCCGACGCTGTTGGCTACATCGAAGGCGGTATAGCCGTAGCGCACCTTCAGATCGTTGGAGCCCAGCATGATGATGAGCAGATCCAAAGGCGAAT
>JBJDXI010000143.1:0-8040 GCA_051866595.1 Clostridia bacterium | reverse complement strand
GATATCTGCCGACGGATGTGTCCTTGGCGTACCAATCAAGGGAAGCGCCGGCAACGGTAATGTTGCTGCCGTCCACCGAACCGACTTCGGTGATCTTTTCAATGGTGCCGTCGGCGGGAGCGCCGCCACGAACAGTGAATTTGCCGTCAACGGTTTTGCACCATACATCTCCGTCTTTGTTGAGGGTGATGTCGGCGGGATCCACGGTGATGGTGAAGGTTTGATCCACAGTGCCGTTTCCTGTCCAGTCGAATTTATAAGTCCATTTCAGAACGGAATTCGCGTCCAGAGCACCTTCGAGATATTCCGGTGTGATCGGGAGCCAGCAACCGATGTAGTAGTTGCCGTCGGCGGTTTTACCGTCGTTGTTGGTGCCGAAGCTTTTGGCGAGATTATCCGTACCGTCATTGGAGTATTTTACATCGGCAACATTGGCATCGGTAACGGAAGCGGGAGCGACGATCTTGACACCGACCCACCAGCCGTCCTGATATCTGCCGACGGATGTGTCCTTGGCGTACCAATCAAGGGAAGCGCCGGCAACAGTGATGTTGTTGCCTTCTACCGTACCGACTTCGGTGATCTTTTCGATCGTACCCTGAGAATCCGTTTCATTTGCAAGAACTGCGCCGGACAACAGGGTCAGTGCCATGCAGCAGACGAGCAACATAAAAATGATTTGTTTTTTCATGATACAATCCCTCCTGTGATATTTTTGAGTGAAATCACACACGGTTCTGTCATTGCTTTTCCGTTGAGAAAAGTCGTTTTCATCCGGGATGATGGACGGAATCTTCCGTACTGAAATATGTACCCGTTATAAAAGTGTTCACTCGATAAGTGTATTTTAGCATATGTATGTCTTGTTGTCCATTGAGAATATATAATTATTTGTTAATCTTATTATCTGTTTTTTCTGAAATTCGTAAGCGAGGCCTGTCTTTTTCATGATCGGTTTGTCGGCAGAAAGGTAAAAAATGAGACTTGTTCGGGCGATCATGGGATGTATCATTGAAAATCGCAGTATAAATGGTCTTCACAAAAACGGTCAATGGAGTATAATAGTATTGACCGAATCGGTCAGCGGAGGTTTTGTGATGAATGAAAAATTCTTTTCACTTCCTAAAGAAAAACAGCAGGCGATTTTAAATGCCGGTTATCGGGTCTTTTCAAAGAGCAGCTATAAAAAAAGTCCCGTCAGCGAAATTGCCGCGGAGGCGGGAATCAGTAAATCACTGCTGTTTTATTATTTTAAAAATAAGAAAGAATTGTATCTGTTTTTGTGGGATACTTGCATGCGGGTGACGATTGAATGTTTGCGGCGGTACGGCTGCGGTGAAACCGAGGATTTCTTTGATGCCATGTACCGTGGGCTCCGGGCCAAAGTCCATCTGATGAAGGAATACCCCGATATGGGAAATTTTGCCGTGAAAGTCTATTATGAAAAAGATCCCGAGGTCAGCTCGGAAATTCAGAAAACCATTGTACCCTTTGCTTCGCTGTCCTCGAACAATACCGTAAAAAAGCTTCATCCGGAGCAGTTCGTTTCTGGTCTGGATCTTGAGATGATGTATAAGGATATGTTCTGGGCATCGGAAGGTTATCTTTGGGAAAAATCTCAGAGCGGCAACCTTGATGTAAACGAAGTGGAGCGGGATTTTCTGAAACTGATCGCGTTCTGGAAAAAGCTGTATCTGCGGAAGGAGGAAAACCATGAAAGCCATTGAGACGGTAAACCTGACAAAGTTTTACGGTAAAAACAGGGGTATTTCCGAAGTGAATTTAAAGGTGGAGGAAGGGGAATATTTCGGCTTTATCGGACCTAACGGGGCCGGCAAATCCACCACGATCCGTACGCTTCTGGGGTTGATACAGCCCACCGGCGGAAGTGCGGAAATCTTTGGAAAAGATGTTGTTAAAGAAAAAACAGAAGTCCTTTCTCTGGTGGGGTATCTCCCCTCGGAAGCCGTTTTTTATCCCGGTATGCGGGTGAAAGACCTGTTGAAATTTTCAGCGGATTTACGGAAGAAAAATTGCCGGAAAGAAGCACAGATTCTTTGTGAACGTCTGAATCTCGATCCGACGAAAAGAATCGGGGAATTGTCTTTCGGTAATCGCAAAAAAACGGCCATCGTCTGCGCGCTTCAGCATAAACCGAAGCTGTTGATTCTGGATGAGCCCACCGGCGGCCTCGATCCCCTGATGCAGAGAGAATTTTTCGGAATCCTTAGGGAACGGGCCGAAGAAGGGACGACGATCTTTCTTTCTTCCCATATTCTTTCGGAAATTCAGAAAAACTGTGGCCGGGCGGCGATTATCCGGGAAGGAAAAATTATTGCCTGCGGCAGCGTGGAGTCTTTGGCGAAAACCGGCGCGAAGCGTGTGACGGTTCAGGGAAAGGCGGATTGGTCCGCTTTTCCGGGAATCCGGGACTTCCAGAAAGACGGTGATACGGTTCACTTTCTCTATAACGGCAATATTAATGAGCTGACCCGGAAACTGGCGCAGTTTGAGCTGAAAGATCTGTCCGTTTCCGAACCGGATCTGGAAGAGATTTTTCTCCATTATTACGCGGAGGAGGGCGGAGAAGTATGACCATCTTATTACATGAATTAAAGCAAAACCGTGTTTCTTTTGGTGTATGGACGGCGGCCATCGGATTTTTGCTGGCCATTTGCGTCTTTATGTTTCCCGAGATGGAAGGAGAGATGGAAGGCGTGACCGATATGTTCTCCTCCATGGGTTCTTTTACGGCGGCCTTTGGTATGGACCGACTGGATTTCGGCAGTTTTATCGGATTTTATGCCGTGGAATGTGGTAATATATTGGGACTGGGCGGCGCGTTTTTCGCGGCGTTAATCGGCATCTCGGCTCTGGTCAAAGAGGAAAAAGAACGGACTGCCGAGTTTTTGCTGGCGCATCCGGTGAGCCGGGCAAAAATTGTCACGGATAAATTCGTATCGGTCATGATTCAGATTGTGCTGATGAATCTTTTGATTTTTGGTATCGCTGTTGCTTCAACGGCGCTGATCGGGGAAGAAATCCCCTGGCGGGAACTGGGCCTTCTTCATCTCGCGAATTTACTGCTCCAGATCGAAGTGGCCTGTATCTGTTTTGGTATTTCGGCGTTTCTTCGCCGGGGAGGTCTCGGTATCGGTCTGGGCCTCGCGGCGGTTCTATATTTTCTGAACATTATCGCCAATATCTCGGAAAAAGCGGAGTTTCTGAAATACTTTACGCCTTTCGGTTACACCGAAGGGGCTGATATTCTGACCGAAAGTGCGTTGGACGGTACTTTGATTCTCGTGGGAATTCTCGGCTCCGTTCTTTTCCTGATTGCCGCCTATGTGAAATATTGTAAAAAAGATATTGTATGATCTGTGGATAAAACAAAACCGTGCAGTTCTGTTTAAAGATACTGCACGGTTTTTTGTTATTTCATGTTTTTCTTCGCCACGGACATCATCAGTTTGATGCGGTTCAGCTGATTGGATTCGCTGGCGCCGGGATCGTAGTCCACGGCGATGATGTTGGCTTCGGGGAACTGACGGTTCAGCTCCTTCATGGCGCCGCGGCCGGTAATGTGATTGGGCAGGCAGGCGAAGGGCTGCATACAGACGATGTTGGTCACGCCGCTTTCAATCAGCTCGATCATTTCACCGGTGAGGAACCAGCCTTCACCGGCCTGATTGCCGATGGATACCACCGAGGAGGCTTTTTTTGCCAGATCCTCAATGTGGGCCGGCGGTTCAAAGCGGTTGCTCTGTTCCAGCGCTTTACGCATATACTTTCTCGTTTTTTCCAGCACGGCAACGAGGAATTTCCCGGTGCGGTAGCCGGAAAGCTTGCCTTTTAAATGCTTCGCTTTATATTGGGCGTTGTAGGCGCAGTAGAGGAAGAAGTCCAGCAGAGCGGGCATGTTGGCTTCGCCGCCTTCTTTTTCGATGAGATCGACGATATGATTGTTGGCGTCGGGGGAGAATTTCACCAGAATCTCTCCGACGAGGCCCACCCGTGGTTTCTTTTCGTCGGTAAGGGGCAGTTCGTCAAAATCCTTGACGATGGCGAACATATCTTTTTTATACTGACGGATGCTGCCTTTCCGTACCGTTTCTTTGATTTTTGGCACCCACTTGTCATGGAGAGCGTTGGCGGCACCTTTGACTTTTTCGTAAGGCCGTGTGCGGTAGAGTACGTTCATCAGCAGATCGCCGTAGTTGATCGCCATGATACAGCGGATGAGCAGTCCCGGTGTCCATTTGAGACCGGGGTTGCTTTCAAGTCCCTGGGCGGAAAGGGCTATAACGGGCACCTGTTCCATGTGGGCGTCGGCCAGGGCTTTTCGGATGAAGGAAACGTAGTTGGTGGCACGGCACTGGCCGCCGGTCTGTGTCATCAATAGGGAAACGTTGTCTAAATCGTATTTCCCGCTTTTCAGCGCGTTGATGAGCTGGCCTGTCGTTAAAATACAGGGATAGCAGGCGTCATTATGGACGTGGCGCAGGCCTTCTTCCATATCGGCGGTGCTGACTTCGGGAATGACCTCCAGACGGTAACCTTCCGCTTCCAAAGCGTCCTGAAGGAACTGGAAATGAATGGGGGACATCTGGGGTGAAAGCAGCGTATGCCGGGGTTTCATCTCTTTGGTGAATACGGCCCGGGGCGGCGCTTCGTAAGGTACGAAGGGCTGTTTTTCCTTGTTTTGTTCTTTCTGTTCATCCAGAGTTACTTTAAGGGAACGGATGCGGATTCGGGCGGCACCGAGGTTGTCGCCTTCGTCAATCTTGATATTGGTATAGATCTTATTATGGCGTTCCAGAATTTCCGCTACCTGATCAGTGGTGACGGCGTCGAGGCCGCAGCCGAAAGAAGTGAGCTGGATCATATCCAGATCGTCATTTTTCGCTACATAAGTGGCGGCGGCGTAAAGCCGGGTGTGGAAAGCCCACTGGTCACGGACGCGAAGGGGACGTTCCGGTTCCGAAAGGTGGGAAATGCTGTCCTCGGTGAGGACGGCCATGCCCTGATGGGTGACGATGTTGGCCAGGCCGTGATTGATTTCGGGATCAATATGGTAAGGCCGCCCCGCCAGAACTACGCCGTGGATGTGATGCTTCCGAATGTATTCAATGGTTTCTTCACCTTTTTTCTGGATGTCCGTTTTAAAGGCGTTGTTTTCGGCGTAGGCTTTTTCTGTGGCCGCGGCGATTTCTTCTTTGGGAATATGGAAATCCCTGAAGGTTTCGGTCAACGCGTCGTCAAGACGGCTCTTTTCTTCCAGTGTCAGGATAGGGTGGAGAAAACGTATTTCCTGTTCCCGGATGTCTTCCACGTTGTTTTTGATGACTTCGGGATAACCGGAAACCACGGGACAGTTGAAATTGTTGTCGCTTTCCTTATGTTCCTGATGCTCGTAAACAACGGCGGGATAGAAAATGGTGCGGACGCCTTTCTGAATCAGCGTCATGATATGGCCGTGGGCCAGTTTCGCGGGATAGCAGACCGCTTCCGAAGGAATGGTTTCCATCCCCGCTTCAAACATTTTTTTATCGCTTTTCCCGGAAAGCACCACCCTGAACCCCAGCTCTGTCAGGAATGTGTGCCAGAAGGGATAGTTCTCATACATATTGAGAACACGGGGAACACCGATTTCACCCCGTTTGGCGTCTTCTTTCTTGAGAGAAGCGTAACGGAAAAGGCGTTTGTATTTATAATCAAAGAGATTGGGAATGTCGTTTTTTCGGACTTCTTCGCCGGCGCCGCGCTCACAGCGGTTGCCGGAAACGAAACGGCGACCGTCGGTAAATTCCATCACCGTCAGCAAACAGCGGTTGGGACATTTCTCACAGTGCGTGTAGGATTTTTCATAGCGGAAATCTTTCAGCTCTTCTTTGGAAATCAGCGTGGAAATATGGTCTTCGGTGAAACGTTCCCTGGCGATAATGGCGGCGCCGTAGGCGCCCATCAGACCGGAAATATCGGGACGGACGATTTCCCGTTTGGTTTCTTTTTCAAAGGCGCGGAGCACCGCTTCGTTGTAAAAGGTGCCGCCCTGAGCCACTATTTTCTTGCCGAAATCCTCGGGACGGCGGATTTTGATAACTTTGTAAAGGGCGTTTTTGATGACGGAATAGGAAAGACCGGCGGAAATATCCTCCACCGTCGCACCTTCCTTCTGGGCCTGCTTCACCTTGGAATTCATAAAGACGGTGCAGCGGTTGCCCAGATCTACGGGGTTTTTTGAATCCAGCGCCCGGGCGGCAAATTCCTTGACGCTCATATCCAGGCTTTTGGCGAAGGTTTCAATGAAGGAACCGCACCCCGAGGAGCAGGCTTCATTCAAAATGATGCTTTCGATGACACCGTTGCGGATGCGGATGGCTTTCATGTCCTGTCCGCCGATGTCGAGGATAAACTCTACGCCGGGCAGGAAATGGCTTGCGGCTTTGTAGTGAGCCATGGTTTCCACTTCGCCGACGTCGGCTTTGAGACCGGAGCGAATCAGATCTTCACCGTAACCGGTGACGGCGGCGTTGGCGATATGGGTACCTTCGGGAAGAAGATCGTAAATTTCACTGAGCATTTTCATGCAGAGATCCAGCGGTTCGCCTTTATTGTTTTCATAGTGGGAATAGACGATGTTTTTCTCATCGTCCATCAAAACCGCTTTGGACGTGGTGGAACCGGCGTCAATCCCCAGATAAAGCCGGCCTTTGGCTTCGCTCAACGACTTTTGGCCGACTTTGGCTTTGGCGTGGCGTTCACGGAAAGCGGCCAGTTCTTCTTTGGAGGAGAAAAGGGGTTCCGGTCCTTTGCCTTCGGAAATTTTTACGGAGCTCAGCTCTTTTAAACGCCGGATCAGCTCGGAGATGGGTGCTGTTTCCATACTTCCTTCTTCCCGGGCGGCGAGAGCGCAGCCGTGAGATACATAATAGTGGGCGTCTTTGGGAAGAATGGCGGTTTCCTCTGTCAGATTCAGCGTGCGGATAAAAGCGTTTCTCAGCTCCGGCAGAAAATGCAGGGGCCCGCCTAAAAAGGCAATGTTTCCCCGGATCGGCTTGCCGCAGGCCAGACCGCTGATGGTTTGGTTGACCACAGCCTGAAAAATAGAGGCGGCGATGTCTTCTTTGGCCGCGCCCTGATTGAGCAGGGGCTGAATATCGGTTTTGGCGAAAACGCCGCAGCGGGAAGCGATGGGATAGATGACTTTATAATTCTTTGCCAGCTCGTTAAGGCCTAAAGCGTCTGTTTGCAGGAGCAACGCCATCTGATCGATAAAAGCGCCGGTACCACCGGCGCAGGCGCCGTTCATCCGCTGTTCCGTGGTGCGGCCGAAATAGGTGATTTTCGCGTCTTCACCGCCGAGCTCAATGACGACGTCGGTTTGGGGAATAAAGGTTTCCACCGCTTTGGTGCAGGCGATGACTTCCTGTATGAAATCCACGCCAAGCTGATCCGCGAGGCTCAGCCCCCCGGAACCGGTAATGGCCATCTTTACTTCCAGATCGCCGACGCTTTCCTCGGCTTGCTTCAGTACGTCTTCCACGGTGGCGCGGACATCGGAAAAGTGCCGTTGGTAACAGCGGAAAAGGCAATGATCTTCTTTGTCCAAAAGGGTAACTTTTACGGTTGTGGAGCCAATGTCCAGCCCCAAAACGGTTTGTGGTTTATCGGTCATCAATGTTTTCATTCGCTCCTGTTATTTCCTATATAAGAATCATAGACAAAACATTATTCATAAAAATAATACAATAAAATTCAAAAAAAATCTATACAAAATTATGGAAAACTGTCGCTTTTTGTTCATGTAAGAAAGATTTAACAAAACGAAACTTTTAAAAAGTAAGTCTTTCCAACGGAGTGAATATTTGTTATAATACTATTTTAAGGGAGGATTTATGAAAGCGATTATTGCTCATCCGAATCTTGATTTTGACGCGCTGGCATCCATGGTGGCCGCGCAGAAGCTCTATCCCGGCGCCGCTTTGGTAACTGTGGGGAAGCTGCGCAGCTGCGTCAAAGATTTCATCGCGATTCACG
>JBJDXI010000142.1:0-1624 GCA_051866595.1 Clostridia bacterium | reverse complement strand
GCGCCGATATACCAGTAGGAACCGTTGGTTTTTTCAATGAGGCCGACTTTATCGCCGTTGTTCAGTTTACCCCGGACATCGCCGCCAGTATTGGGTTTGGAATAGATGGGCAGGTAATTCTTGACGCCGATCACATAGTATTCGCCGATGACCGTTTTGTCTTTCGGCTCTTTGAAGGGATAAACCACTTTGCTCTTGCTGTCGGTAAGATAGGAACAACGGACATAGCCTCGCTCCGCGGAAGTATAATCAAAGACGTACCAGTAACTGTCATTGGTTTTTTCCAGCAAGGAGACTTTGTAGCCACATTCCATTTTGGCTTTCACCACACCGCCGCCGTCGGGGTTTTCCCAAAGGGTCAGATAATCTTTTACTTTGGTCACATAGTAATGCCCCTGGGATTTTTCGTTGTCATACTGATTTTCCACATCGCCGTAATCGACATCGTTTTTATCCTTCACAAGATACGCGCTGCGCACGTAACCATATTGTTCCGTTTCGGGATCCAGAACATAAACAAACTCCCGGTTGATTTTTTCCAGATATTCCACGGTATCCCCGTTTTCCAGCTCGGCCAAAACATCGCTTTTGATGCTTTTATCGGCGTAGAGCGGGGTGGTGTCCTTCACGCCGGATACGTAAGCGTAAACGCCGGAACTTTCGGGCAGGGATTCTTCATCGGCATGAAGATTGATAAACAGCGAACCCAGAAGAATCATCAAGGCAAGAAAAACCACACCGCCGACGGCGCCGACAGAAATCAGCACTCGTTTGCTGTACCGCCATTCCCGGTCTTCCTCGTTTTTCGACGGCAGGCGATGGGTAAAAACGCTGTCCGCGGAGAGCGGTTCGTCTTCTCTCTCCCAGTCCGACGCCGGTTCTTTCCGTTCTCCCCGAAGGAAATCCCCACCGGAGGTCTCTTCATCGGGCGGACTTTCTTCTTCACGGAGATAGGGCGCGACCCAACGGGTTTCCGGTTCGGATTCCGTTTCCGTCCTGAATACAGCGGACACATCTTCCGCCGGAACCGGGTTTTCTTCCGTTTCCCGAGGGAATCCTTCCGCCGCGGGTTCTTTTCTCGTCCCGCGCAGGAAACCCGTGCCGCTGTTTTCCGGTTCGCGGGCAGTTTCCTCCTCCCGGAGATACGGCGGTACCCAGGGGCTTTCCGTTTTAAGTTTCTGATCTTCCGCATTTTCCGACACGGGAACATCGGCTTCGGTTTCCGGTTCTCCTGTCATCGCCGGTTCCGGCTCCATCGACGAAAAAGCTTCCTCCGATTCAGACGGAAACCGCCCGGATACGGTTTCTTTTTCAGCCTCTTCCTCTGTTTCTTCGGAAAGATGCCGTTCCTCTTCAAAAATAACAGAAGAATCCGCATCCTCTTTTTGCGATGCCATCACCGGAACTTTTTCTCGGGAACGACACAAAGCCGAGGCATTGCAGATACCAAAATCCGGTTCTTCCGATACTGCCGCACCAAACCGATCCGACGCGGCCTCTTCTTTCCCCGCCGAAACCGAGGAAATATTCTCCCCGCCGGATACCAGCGGTTCTTCCTCAAGCTCCACGTATTTCGTACCGCAGCGGGTACAAAACTTACCGTTATTCTTTTTCCCACATTCAC
>JBJDXI010000141.1:0-8173 GCA_051866595.1 Clostridia bacterium | reverse complement strand
GGCTACCTGCCCGAAGCCATCGATAACTTCCTCGCTTTGCTGGGCTGGGCTCCCGGCGGCGAAGAAGAGCTGTTCACCCTGGAAGAGCTGACAAAGGAATTCTCTTTGGATCATGTTTCCAAGAGCCCCGCGGTTTTCGATATCGAAAAGCTGAAATGGATCAACGGGATGTACATCCGCAAGGCCTCCGGTGAGCGTCTGCTGGAATACGGTCTGCCCTTCCTGAAAAAGGCCGGCTTCGTTTCGGAAGAACCCTCCATGGACGAAATGATCTGGGCGATGATGACCATCGATGCTTTGAAAAACCATATCAGCTGTTTCGCGGAACTGCCGGAACTGGTGGCCAAATACCGCACCGATGTGGAATACAGCGATGAAGTGCTGGAAAGCCTGAAAGACTGCAAAGAGGACGCTCTTACCGTTCTTCGCGCCATGAAGGAAAAGCTGGAAAAAACCCAGAAAATCACACAGGATTCCTATAAAAAAATGCTGAAGGAAATCACGAAAGAAACCGGCATCAAAGGCCGGAACCTTTATCATTCCCTGCGTGTGGCCAAAACCGGCGAAGAACAGGGTCCGGATCTGGACAAACTTTCGGTGATTATCGGCCGTGATCTGATGCTGGACCGTCTGAAGAAATTTATCAAAAAGTTCCAGCGGATGGGCTGATCACGAAAAGGACACATTTTCTTTCCGAATTTTTCTCATGAATCGGAAATAAAAGACATAGAAGGGGTGTATATTATAAGCAGTTGATGAGGGAATCCTCCCTCGTGACAATTTTTTCATTGTTTTCCCTTCTTTTATGATATTTTTTGTTGTAGGCACGGATCAAAATGATCCGTGTTTTCCTTTTTGGGGGCCTCCATGAAATTTACACATTGATTTCATGATTTTTTCTTTTGATTGCTGAATAATTATCACGGGCTTTGGCTATGATAATAACAGTTGCTGGAACGAAGCCAACACGTTTCAAGTGACAAAAAATTTTTTCATTGTTTTCCCTTCCTCAAAAAAAGAACGGACATCTTCGGATGTCCGTTCTTTTTCCTGAGGCTGTTGATAAAGCTTGATATTGGGCGAAATCGCCGATCTCCGACGCCGCATATAGGCGGACTATCATGCATCGCCGCAGATTGGCGAGTTTCACTCAACCTAAAGCTTTCTTAACAGCCTCTCATCTTGCCAAAACGATGCTTTTGGCAATCTGTAAAAAGAACGGACATCTTCGGATGTCCGTTCTTTTTCTTTGGCCTCCTTCATATAATGATATTATCCGGAGGTGTTTTTAATGGAAGAAAAAATGCATAAACT
Source organism: Clostridia bacterium (assembly GCA_051866595.1). Lineage (GTDB taxonomy): Bacteria > Bacillota > Dehalobacteriia > UBA7702 > UBA7702 > UBA7702. The sequence continues at coordinate 6,859 of JBJDXI010000141.1, read as the reverse complement.
GGTTCTGCAAAATCGCTGCGATCTCGTTTTAAGCGGCGTTACCGAAGTGGACAGCAGTGAAGATAAAAAAATATCGCTAAAAACCGTGCTCGGTGATATGGTGGTGGAAGGTCGTGACCTGCGGATTCTGAATCTTGATCTGTCCAGCGGTGACGCGGCCATCGCCGGGAAAATCGATGCTCTGGTTTATCTGGAATCCGGCGGCACGGAAAAGAACCGTATCAAGCGGAACCGTCTCGGCGGAAAACTGTTCAAATAAGAGAGAAGGGTTGTCAATGGCGTCGGTATGGAGTCTCATGGCAATGATTTTATGGGGGATCCTGCTGGGATTTTGCTATCAGGTCTTTTTAAGGCAAACGGAGCGATTCCGTTCCCTTGGGGGTCTGATTCTGCTGTACTTGTTCGCCGGTGTGCTTTGTTTTCTGATTACGGCGCTGTTTCTTTACGGAATCAACGGAGGAAAGTGGGGCATTTACGGTTTCCTCTCCATGGTGCTGGGTTTTTTCCTCTATTATCAGTGGATGCGTCCGGCGGGGAATAAAATATCGGCCTATGCCGATCATGTTGTGACGCGGACCGGAAACGCCGTATCTTTGTTTGGTAAAAAGGTACCGGGGGTTCTTCTGTACCCCTTTGAGAAAATGGTGGACAAGGGTGAAAAATGGATCGGGAAAAAAGAAGAAAAACGCGGGGAAAAAAGAAAAAAAGAAGATCCCGGCAAGGAAAAGCTTCTCTGATGCCTTTGATTTTGCTTTGTCTTTTCTTTTTCTTCGTTTTTGGGGAACGCTGGCTCTCCGTGATTCAGGTCTGCCGGGAGATCCGGCTTCAGGAATCGGCGCTCCTCGCGGAGGAAACGGAACGGGAAGAATTAAGGGAAGAACGGGAAAAACTGAAGGATCCGGCGTATCTGACGATTCTCGCCCGGGAAAAGCTCTGCTATATTTTCCCCGGGGAAAAGCTGTACCTGAACGCCGGTATCAATGATGATGTACTGCCCTCCTCCGGCGATGAAATCCTGATCGAAGACTGATTGACAGCGTTTTTGTTGTTTTGTATAATGAGATCAGACGAAAAACAGGAGGATCGAACATGAAATCGGCCATTGATATAGGGAGCAACAGTCTGCGTTTGCTTGTGATTGATGAAAAAAACGGAAAACCTGTGGTGATTCGCCAGGAGGTGGAAGAAACCCGGCTGGGCGAAGGCTTCAATGAAGGCCGGCTGCTGGATTCGTCGGTGGAACGCACTCTCGCCGTGATGGAAAGCTGGAAAAAAGAGCTTCGGGCCGCGGGTATGGAGCATACGGTGATCTTTGCCACCAGCGCGGTGCGGGACGCTTCCAACCGGGAAGAATTCGCGTTATCCGTAAAGGACCGGATCGGTGAGGAACTGCGGATTTTAAGCGGAGAAGAAGAGGCCTGGTATTCCTTTTCCGGCGCTGTGGGCGGATTTGATTTTCCCAAAGAACAGTGCCTGCTTATTGATATTGGCGGCGGATCGACGGAACTGGCCGGTTTTGAGCGGGGGCATTTAAAAGGCATCAGTATGCCCATGGGCGCTGTCCGCTGGCAGGTGACGGATGCCCGGAGAGAGGAAGTCAAACGGATGATGGCGACTTCCATAACGCTTCGCCGTTATGATGATATTCGTTACTTTATCGGTGTCGGCGGCACCATTACCACCGTCGGTGCTGTGCTGCATCAGGTGGAAAACTATACGAGAGAAGCGGTGCACGGCCTGACGTTGGATTACCGGACGCTGACGGAGCTGAAACGCCGCCTTTCCGCCATGACTCTGGAGGAACGAAGAGCGGTTCCCGGTATGCCGCCGGCCCGGGCGGAGATTATTCTCTACGGGATGGAAATTCTGGAGATTCTTTTTGAGATTTTGCAGATCCCTTCTTTATATATAAGCGACTGGGGGATTTTAGACGGTATTTTGGCGGAAAAATGAATGGGAAAAAGAAAGAGGGACGTTCCCAAGAGCCCGTGAGACTTTTGGGAATCGTCCCTCTTTTTTAATGCTTCGGACGGCTTTGCCGTGTTTTGATCAGGGAATCCGCAAGAGACGTCCGGTGGGAAGGGTGGATTCCTCCAAACGGTTGAACTCCTTCAGCTTCGCTACGGTAGCGGAAAATTTTTCAGCGATCTGTTCCAGCTCATCTCCTTCCTGCGTGCGGTAATAGCGCAGACAGAATTTTGAATAGGGACAGCATTTGATTTCTACTTCTTCGATTTCTTCTTCCTGAGGCGTTTCTTCTCCGGAGGCGCTTTGAGAAACGGCGCCGGGGGCGGGTTCGTTGATGCCTTTCAGCGTTTCTCGCCAGGTTTCGTCGATGGCCTCCAGCTTTTCCGAAAAATCGTCGGCGGTTTTGGCATTATTTTCTTTTTGGGGTTCGGCTTTACGGTGCGGTTCCTTGTGTTTTTCTTTGGAACAGCAGGCGCAGGCGGCTTTTTCCTGTGGAGGCTCTTTGATCTTCTTCGGTTCTTTACGCTCTTCCGGTTCTTTGCGTTCTTCCTGCTCTTTTATTTCTTCCCGTTTTTCGGAGGGTTTGATGTCGATGATGGTTTCATCCTTCTCTTTTTTGCTCTCGGACATTTCTTCTTCATCCTCGAACCAGCGAATATCAAAGGTCAGACGGAACGTGTTTTCCGAGAGGGCTTCGCCCTCTAAAGATAAAAGAGACGGCTCAATAAGGGGTGGATCGGCCTGGCGAAGGGTACTGTGGGGGATGGTTTCCGAAAAATATTCCGCGCCTTCCCAAAGACATTCACCGCCGCCTTCTTCAAAATATCCCCGCCAAAGGAGATCTCCCTCGATGCGGATGCCGTCTTCCTCCGGGGTGACTTCTTTTAACAGGATGCTTCCGTTCAGTTTTGTCAATGTGTCCATGGGCGGCAGTGTCGAGGGAATTTCAACGTTGCGTATCAATGTAGAACGATGATCCATGGTTCTTCTCCTTCCAAAAGTTTGCTCCGTTTTTCTAAGTATATGCAGGGAATATCAATGACAGAACATTAACGACAAATGTTCTCATAAAGTTTTAACGTTTCTTTCGCCGCGATACGGTAGGAAAAGTTCTGACTGTGCCGGTAAGCCTTTTCCGCCAGACGGTTCCTCTCTTTTTCATCGTCAAGGAGGCGCTTCATCTGGTTGCCGATGGAAACGGGATCTTCTGCTTCGGCATAAAGGGCGCAGTCCCCCATGATTTCCGGCAGGGACGCCCGCCGGGAGATGATAACGGCGCTACGGCAGGCGGCGGCTTCCAAAGGAGGCAGGCCGAAGCCTTCGTAAAAAGAAGGATAAATCAAAGCTTTGCACTGGTTGTAAAAGAAGGGTAACTCACCATCGGGTACGTAGCCGACGAATTTGATATACTGGGCAACAGAGAGTGATTCGGCCAGTTCTTCCAGGTGTTTCCGACGGTGTCCCTCTTTGCCGACGATCACCAGAGGGCAGATGTAAGGAAATCTTCGGTAAACTTCGGCGTAGCCCCGGATCAGGCCGGCAACATTTTTTCGTTTATTGAATCCACCGACATAGAGAAAGAACGGTGCTGAAAGATGGTAACGGGAACGGAGAAACTCCGCTGTCATCGCCGGCGGCAGCGGTTTGCAACGGCGTTTCGGCGCTTCATAAATGACGTGGATGTTCTCTTCTCTCACTCGAGTGAAACGGAGAATGTCCTTTTTGCTGTTTTCCGATACGGTAATGACGGCGTCGGCCTGTTCCGCCGCGGCGGTGGTCTGAGAAAGAAACAGTTCTCGGTAGGGTGAACCGCAACATTCCGACAGAATAAAGGGGATCATGTCGTGGATGGTGACAATCTTTTTCTTCGCGGCATCTTTCATGGCGATGCCGTTATGGAGATTGTGATAGAGATCGAAGGAATCGGGAACCGCGGCTCTTTTTTCGCAAATTCGCTCCCAGAAGGCGGTTTCCGTTTCGGGAGCGGGAAGGTCCTTTTCGTGCAGGGAATAAACGGCCTCACCGCTGAAAAGAAAGATGTCCGCGGCGGGAGAAATTTCCCGGAATCCGTTGATCAGTTCCGTGGCGTAGGAACCGATACCGGTGCTTTGATATAAAAAAGAAGCCGATGCGTCGATGAGTATTTTCATAATTCCTCCGATAAGAACGGTCTGATTTTTTTCAGCAGGTTTTCCCGGAGCTCTTTTTCGCGGATAAGCCGGAACAGCTTTTTTTCGATGCGCCGGGTAAAATTGTTTTCTTCGTAGCGGGCGTAAGCGGCATGATGGAAATCGTAGGGATAGGTCAGCAGACGGTATATGAATTCCTTTTCCATGGAGGAGAGAGGAAACAGTGTTTCGTAGGTATGCAGGGCGATGAGGGCCGGTTCGATGTCCCAATGATTGGTTTTGAGGATCTTCAGGAGAAACGAGGCGACATCATGGGCTCGCAGATCGGCGATGGCGTAATCGAAATCGAAAACAGCGGCTTTTCCCTGCCGGTCGATGAGAAAATTGTGGTGCGCCGGATCGTGGTGGCAGAACCCCCCAAAACCGGTCATTTCTTCGCAGAGTCGGGGATAAAAGATTTTTAATGACGCGGAAGCCTGTTCCGATTCGTCGATGAAAAAATCACAATACTCAAGAAAAGCGGTGTCAAAATCACTTTTCTTTTTTTTATCGGTAAGTCTCTGGCGAAAAAGGATCAGATCCTTCCGGCCCTGGTCGATGGTATCGGTCATGGTTCCCCATTTGATGCGTTCTTCATAACGGTGGATCGGAATGAAATAGCGGGCGGCATGATGAAGATCGGCGAGACAGGCGGTCACGGCGATCATATCGTCTGTTTTTTTATAGGAAGGAACACGTCCGTGAAGTTCCTTTGTGAGCAGCGTAAAACAGTCTTTGTATTTCCCAGTGGGCTTTCCTTCGGTGGTGGGTACGACCTCGTTAAAACGGTGAAAGCCTTTTTGACTGAGGTATGTCATGGCATCGGTAATGAACCCTGTTTCCATGGCGGGAAAGGACAGCAGTTTCAGAACAAACCGGTCCGTTTTTGTCTGAATCAAAAAAACTTTCTCGTCTTTCAGTGGCACAATCCGACAGACGGGAATAGAATATAGCAATGATATTGCCGTGATCAGTTCCTTCATATTTGCACCTCACGATATTTTTTATGCGTGAAGCGGCGGCAGTATGTCTGCGGTCCCCTGTCATAAATGTTCCGTTTTTACATAAATAAAGAATAAAAGGAGGAAAAAAGATGCAGGATTTTGACAACAACAGTCCTTATACGGAGGAGGAGGCTGCGCATATGCTGAGAGATGTTTCAGAAGCCTATTACTTTGCTGTTTGTGCCGCTGAAAAGTTCAATGCCATTACCATTGCCCATAAACATCAGCTGGAAAAAGCGGTGGATCGTGCCGCGGATCTCGGGAAGCTTGTGGATACTTTGGGCAAAATTGTAAAAGATGAGCTCTGATTTATTCGATCATTACAAAAGAAAGTCACAGATTTATTCTGTGATTTTCTTTTTTTATGGTATAATAACAGGAAAGAAAAGAGGTATGACGGATGGACAAGGCAAAAAAAGAAAAAATACTGCGATGTATCGATCATACGCTGTTAAATCCCTGTGCTTCCATGGCTCAGCTGGATCGTCTCTGTGAAGAAGCGCGTACTTATCATACGGCGTCGGTCTGCGTGATGCCCTCGGCGGTGGCTTACGTGAAAGAGCGTTTCCCTGAGCTGACGGTCTGCACCGTGATCGGCTTTCCTTTGGGGTATCATACCGCCGCGGTGAAATGCGCCGAGGCCAAAGACGCATTAGCCAACGGAGCGGAAGAGCTGGACATGGTTATCAACCGGATGGCGGTGAAAAATGGGGATTACGATAAAGTGACAGTGGAAATCCGGGCGCTGAAAGAGATCTGTGGCGATCGAATTCTCAAAGTAATCGTCGAAGCCTGCGATCTGACGGAAGAAGAAAAAATCGCGGTGTGCCGCTGTGTCACCGAGGGCGGCGCCGATTATATCAAAACTTCCACGGGATTCGGCAAAGGCGGCGCGACGCTGGAGGATATTGCGTTATTCGCGGAGCATATCGGGAAAGGCGTAAAGATTAAAGCCGCCGGCGGTATCCGCACCGCCGAGGCGCTGGAGGCTTTTTACGATGCCGGGTGCAGCCGTATTGGCGCCAGCTGCGGAGTGGAGGCGCTGACATGAGGGAAACAGATCTGATCCGGGCGGCGATCAAAGGTCGTCAGAACGCCGTCGCGCCCTATTCCGGCTTTGCCGTCGGCGCGGCGCTGTTGACGAAAAGCGGTTCTGTATATATCGGATGCAATATGGAAAACGGGGCGTACAGCCCAAGTCTCTGCGCGGAACGCGTTGCTTTCGGCAGTGCTGTTGCCGCCGGAGAACGGGATTTCTCCGCCATTGCCGTAATTGGAAACGGTGCGGATTATTGCTGGCCCTGCGGTGTCTGCCGTCAGGTCATGGCGGAATTCTGCGGCGATGATTTTCGTGTGATCGCGGCGAAAGACGAAACGGACTTCGTATCGTTGACTTTGGGGGAACTTCTTCCCCACGCATTTCGTTTTGGGAAATAATAACGACATTTTTCGGAAAAAATTAAAAAATAACCTTTTCTTTTTGAAGGAAATGTGATAAAATTTTCTTAATATATTGCATCGACCCGCTTTTCGGATTCGAATCCGAAAAGGTTTCCTGTGATCTGTAGCAGGTACTTTGATGAGACTAAAACTTTTTTCAAAAAATATGAAAAAAAGGGTTGACGGAAGCGGATGGATGTGATAATATATTATTCGTTGACGCGCCGAGCGGAAGTTTGGGGCGTTGGAGCTACGGAAGGTAGCGAACCTGGTCTTTGG
>JBJDXI010000140.1:0-8336 GCA_051866595.1 Clostridia bacterium | reverse complement strand
GGAATGTGACGATGAATTCTATAGACATATCCTTGACCGGATGGTTGTTCACGATCGGGATCATTTCGATGTGTATCTGAAATTGCTGCCGAATAAGTGGAGCTTTTCTATTTCTCAAGGCGCTGAGCCGGGAGAACGCACGGAAGATTCCTCGGTACCGATGTCGGTCAGCGCGCCCTTGACGGAGTTATAAGGCATGGCGTAGCGCTGGTTCAGATAGCGCATCGCCGCGCCGAGTTCGCCGTCGGGGCCGCCCAGCTGGGCGATGATGATACCGGCGGCGCGGGCATCGGGATTTTTGATTTTTATGGGATATTGAAGCCGTTTTTCATATTGCCACACGCTTATTTTCCTCCTTTGTATTCCCAGGGCCAGGGACCTTCGATCCATTGCCAGCTGTTGCCTGACGGCGCGGCGCAGGCGGTCAGGGGGCCGAATTTCATTTCGTATTCATTTTTCAGAATATTGGCTGTGCGGCAATAATGAGTGAACGCCGCCAGCGCCTCACTGTGAAAGGGATGGGTGTCGAGAAAAAGTTTGATGTCCTGGGCGGCAAAGCGCATCGCTCCGTATTCCTTTAAAAGCTGTTCTCTTTCACTCATTGGCACTTACCTCCTTTAAAAGGAAGATCGAGATCTTTGAAAAGGGTACCCGCCTGGAAACCATCGGCCGCGTTATAAAGATTGGTGAATTTTTGCATAGGGACATAAGCCATAGCCAGAGGGCCAATGACTTTAATCTTCAGGGCGCGTTCTTCATAGGGCTGATCCGGGTAGAAGTTCATAAGATTCTCCTTTCATTTGGATTCTCTTTTATAGTATGCGGGAACCTTGTTTTTGTCATAAGTCAAAAATGACTTGATTCTCGCGGCTTGTCCGTATATAATAAGTGCAGCGAACTCTAAAGAGGAAAGAAGGGTCTTTATGATTTTAAGAACGGACAGTCATACCCATTCTCTGGATTTTTCCGGTGACGCGGTTTCGTATATGGATGAAATGTGCCGGGGTGCCGTAGAGAAAGGCCTGGAACGGATCTGTTTTACGGAACACGTGGATTTTGATCCTCATTATGATGATTCCATTCCCTTTGATCCGGAACGGTATAAACGGATGATTGAGACGATGCGGGAAAAATACGCCGGGAAACTGGAAATCCTGAAAGGGATTGAAGTGGGAGAGCCCCATGTGTATCCCCGGGAGTATGAAGCCGTTTTGAAAGCCGATGATTACGATATGGTGATCGCCAGTGTTCATTATGTGATTCTGCCGATGGGACTTCATTGGACGGGACACGGCGGTTCGGATATTTTCACCTTTGCCGTTCCTCGGATTTACCGCCGTTATTATGAGGATCTGCTGGCCGTGGCAAAACTCGGCGGTTTCGATGTTCTCGGACATTTTGATTATCCCAAACGGTATTTGAAAGTTGACGCGGAAGAAGACGCTTTGTTTGAGGAAATTCTGGCGGCGGTAGTCGCCGGCGGGGGGATTCTCGAAATCAATACTTCACCGCTGAGAAAAGGCTGTGAGGAAACGGCGCCGGGAAAGAAAATCCTTGATCTTTACAAAAAAGCCGGCGGTACACGGTTGACCATCGGCTCCGACGCCCATGATGAAAAAGATATTCTCGCCGATTTTGATCGGGGATTGGCGCTGGCTTCGGAATTTGAGGTCGGATACTTTAAGCAGAGAACCTTTTGCGCATTGGGGAGTCCTGACGATGGCGAAAAAGAAAGATTATGAATTGCTTTCCGCTTTATTTGACGGCGCGGACGGCGGCATCTGTGTGACGGACCGCGAGGGAAAGATTCTTTACCTGAACCGGACCGCTGAAAATATGGCGGAAATAAAGGAAACCGGTATCGGCCGGAATGAAGCGGATTTGTTCGGTGCTCCCTCGGTTTTTGAGATGTGCTCCGGACGGAACGAGGCGGTGACATTCCCGAAAGACAAAAACAACGGTCATTCTTTCCTGGTGCTTTCTTATCCGCTGGAAACTCAGGATGGAAAAGGACTCATCGTTTCTTTTTTGAGGGAAAAAGAAGAAACCGCGGAAAAAGATGATGAAAATACGCTCCTTATATATAAAGGAAACAGTATGTCACAGGTTTTCCGGTTGGCGACGAAATTTGCGAAAATGGACAGCACCGTTCTGATTTCCGGTGAGAGCGGTACCGGCAAAGTGATGCTGGCTCAGTATATTCACCGTAACAGTTCCCGGCGGAGCGGTGCTTTTGTCAGTCTGAACTGCGCGGCGATGCCCGGGGAGCTGCTGGAGGAAGAGTTTTTTGGTAAAACCGGGAAAAACGGGGAAATGGAGAAGCCCGGGATGCTGTCGCTGGCCGCCGGAGGAACTCTGTTTCTGGATGAGATCGACGCGCTGCCGTCGTTTATTCAGACGAGGCTTTTATATGCTTTGCATGAGAGAGTCTATCATCCTGTCGGCGGACGTTCCGGTATTCCTGTGGATTGTCGGATTATCACCGCCACCAATCGGGATCTTCATAAAATGGCGGAAGAAGGGGATTTTCGTGAGGACCTGTTCTATCTGATCGGTGTTTTTGAAGTGACCATTCCGCCGATTCGGGAACGGACCATGGATATTATGCCGATGATCCGTTATCTCTCGGAACGGTATAACCGCCGTTACGGACTGCACCGAAGGCTCACCGACGGCGCGCTGGAGGTGCTGACGGAATACTCCTGGCCGGGAAATATCCGGGAAATGGACAATACGCTGGAACGACTCATCGTTATGTCTCCCGAGGATGTGATTGACGTTTATCATCTGCCGGATCACATCCGCTTCCAGGTAGTGGCGGAAACAGGTCCGAAAAAAGAACGGGGTTCTCTGGATGAAGCCGTGGAAAAGGTGGAAAGAGATATTATCCGCCGGGCCTATGAAGAGTACGGCAGTTCCTATGAAGTGGGTCGTGTCCTGAAAATCAGCCAGAGTAAAGCCAATCGTTTGATCCGCAAATACTGCGTTTCGGGAAAAGAACAAAAAAAGTAATAAAATTTTGTCATCCGAGCATAATTTTAGATTTATTTATCAACATGGGATTTGTTGAAATTATTGTTCTTTTATTATATAATAAAAACGAAATATATGCGAAAGCATAAATTTATGGAGGTGTAATTTTGGCTAGAGGTTTATTGACTAACACTGCAAAGTATCCTGCCCTCGGCTTAAACATGTTCACCGATGATGAACTTTTTGAAGTCCATCTGGCGACATTGGATGTTCTCTGGAACGTCGGCGTTAAAGTCGAAAGTAAGGAAGCCCGTGAAATTTTCGCAGGTATCGGTTGTACTGTGAATGAAGACACGCATATCGTAAAGATCCCTGCATGGCTCGTTGAAGACGCAATTAACACCGTACCTCCGAACTATCGCGCTTACGCGAGAGATCCTAAAAACGATTGGTATTGCGAAGCCGGTCGCACCGGTTTTGTAAACTTCGGGGAAGCTGTTAACGTTATCGATCCTTATACCCGTGAACGCAGAAACCCCAACATGGATGACCTTTGGAATTCCGTTACCATGATTGACAATCTGGATTCGATCGTTCTCTTTGAAAGAAACATCGTTCCCAAAGAAGTCAATCCCCATGTAGGTCAGCTGTATGTATTGGAAGCTTTCCTCAACAACAGCACCAAACCTGCTTATATCGGTATGCATGACCCCCAAAACGTTAAATACGCGATCAAAATGGGTGGCATCGTTGCCGGTAGCGAAGAAAAATTCAGAGAAAGACCCTGGTTCGGTACTTCCACCGACCCCATCAGCCCCTTGGTACAGTCCGCAGGCGCTACCGATGCTTTGATTCTCGCAACCAAAACCGGTATTCCTGTAAAAATTAACCCCATGGGTCTGGCCGGCGGTACCACTTGCGTACATCTCGCAGGTACCATGGTAACTCATAACGCCGAAGTTCTCAGCATGTTCGTTCTCGGTCAGGCTTTGAAACGCGGTGTTCCCATGGTTTACGGTTCTTCCACCGCTATGATGGACCTCAGAACCACCGTATCCTGCGTCGGCAGCCCCGAACTGGCTCTGATTTCCGCCTTTGTTGCGAAACTGGCTCAGTTCTACAAAGTTCCCAGCTGGGTAGCTGGTGGGTAGTGCGATTCCAAATGCGTTGACGGACAGGCCGCTCATGAAGCAACATTGACCGCTCTCGTACCCGCATTGGCAGGTGCCAATATGATCTACGGTATCGGTATGCTTGAAAACGGTATTACCTGGGACTATGCTCAGCTCGTAATGGAAGACGAAATGATGAAAATGATCCTCAAGACCTGCGAAGGCGTTCCTGTGGATGACGAACATCTCGCCGTTGACGTCATCAACGAAGTCGGCCCCGGCGGTGAATTCATTTCTCATATGCATACTTTCCAGAACTTCAAACATTTGTCTCAGCCTTCGAACATTATCGACAGAAACAACTACGACGGTTGGATGGCCCAGGGCGGCAAAGACATCGTCGAACGTTCTTACGAAAAAGCTATCGATATGATCGAAAACGGCAAACCCAAAATGCCGCTTCCTGAAGAAACCAGAGTGGCTCTCCACAAAATGCTGGAAGAAGCGGAAGCTGACAAAAACGAAGAATTGGCAAGACGCTAATTCACTCCGCTTAACAGCGGCGTAAATAAGAATTTGATACAGAATTCCAATGACGGAAGATTCCCAAATTGGAATTCTGTATTTTTTTTGTGACACCGAAAGGATGTTTTCAGGAAGTGTCCTTTTAAGGTTTAATTTCTTTGACAACGAACAAAAAAATATAATTTAGGTATTGTATTATTTTTTTGTTTATTGTATAATATCTTTGTCAATCGTTCCGGCGCAAACAAGGATTTCGCCGGAGCACAAAAATGGAGGTGTTTATATTGGCAAGAGGATTATTAACTAACACATCGAAAAATCCTGCTCTCGGTTTGAACATGTTCACCGACGATGAACTTTTTGAAGTCCATCTGGCAACATTGGATGTTCTCTGGAACGTCGGTATCAAATGCGAAAGTAAGGAAGCTCGCGAAATCTTTGCGGGTGCCGGCTGCTTGGTTGACGAAGCAACCCATATCGTCAAAATTCCCGCATGGCTCGTTGAAGATTCCATGAGAGTCGCTCCCCCGAATTTCCGCTGCACCGGTAGAGATCCCAAAAAAGACTGGTATTGTGAATCCGGCCGCACCGGTTTCGTAAACTTTGGGGAAGCCCTCAATGTAATCGACCCCTACACCAGAAAACGCAGACCGCCCACGAAAGATGACCTCTATAGCTCGGTTACGATGATCGACCACATGGACAACATCGTTGTCTTTGAAAGAAACATCGTTCCCGCCGATGTTGACCCCTATGTCGGTCAGCTTCATGTTTTGAATGCCTTTTTGAATAACACCACGAAACCCGGTTATATCGGTATGCATGACCCCAACAACATTAAAGTTGCTTTTAAAATGGGTTCTGTCGTAGCCGGTAGTGAAGAAAAATTCAAAGAAAGACCTTTCTTTGGTACTTCCACGGATCCCATCAGCCCCCTCGTACAGGCTCAGGGTGCCACCGATGCGCTGATTTATGCAACCAGACTCGGTATCCCCGTTAAAATTAATCCTCTCGGTATGGCCGGCGGTACCACCTGTGTACATCTGGCAGGCACTATGGTTACTCATAACGCCGAAGTCGTCAGCATGTTCGTTCTCGGCCAGCTGATCAAACGCGGTGTTCCGATGGTTTATGGTTCCTCCACTGCGATGATGGACCTCAGCACCACCGTATCCTGCGTCGGCAGCCCCGAACTGGCTCTGTTCTCCGCTTTCGTTGCGAAGATGGCTCAGTTCTACAAAGTTCCCAGCTGGGTAGCTGGTGGGTAGTGTGACTCCAAATGCATCGATGCTCAGTCCGCTCACGAAGCAACATTGACCGCTATCATTCCCGCGTTGGCAGGTGCCAACATGATCTATGGTATCGGGATGCTCGAAAATGGTATTACCTGGGACTTTGCACAGCTCGTTATGCAGCATGAAATGGTTGGTATGGTTCTCAAGACCTGCGAAGGTATTCCTGTGGATGACGAACACCTTGCCGTTGACGTTATCAGCGAAGTCGGCCCCGGCGGTGAATTCGTATCTCATATGCATACATTCCAGAACTTCAGAAAACTTTCCAAACCTAATGCCAAAATCTTTGACCGCAACAACTTCGATGGCTGGATGGCCACAGGCGGTCAGGATATTGTGGAACGTTCCTATGAAGTCGCCATTGATATTCTGGAAAATCAGAAGGTTGCGGATCCGCTTCCTGAAGAAACCCAAAAAGAACTCAACCGCATTCTTGAAGAAGAAACCGCGGAATATGCCGAAAGAAGAAAAGCTGAAAAATAAGTTTTCTCCGGCTTCCTGAAATAAATGGAAACGCCTTGTTCTTTCAAACCCAAGGAGGGAAGCGGAAGGACAAGGCGTCCGTTTTTTCGGACGCCTTTTCGGGATCCGTTGTGATGCTGAAAGGATCCCGCCGGTTCGGTATGTAGGAAAATTTGGATTTCTATTGAATTTTTTGCGTAGTTTGCTATAATGATAAAAGATGCTTAAGCGTCGTATTTTAATAGAAGTGAAAGAATAAGGAGAGTTTACAATGGCTGAAATCAAATGTGAAGGCTTGAAGCCCGGCGAAGTTGAAAAAATCCAGAATATGGCGGATCAGATGTTTGACGGTAGTCAGAAAATTATTGCGATTACCTATATGCCCGGCGGTCTTACCAACAGAAACTTTAAAGTTGAATTTGATAACGGTACGAAATACGCGTTCCGTATCGCCGGTGAAGGTACTGCCGAATATCTGAACAGACCCTGCGAACATGATGCCGTGGCGAAAGCCCAGATCATCGGTACCAGCCCTGAATTCTACTGGTATGATGAATCCACCGGTTCCAATATCTGCCGCTTTGTTGAAGGGGATACCATGCATGAACCGGATTTCAACAACAGAAAAGATGTTGTTGAACACGCGGCGGCTTTGGTCAGCAAAATTCATCACAGCGGATTAAAACTGAATTATGTGTTTAATCCTTTTGAAGAACGTGTCGGTTATTATAAATATCTGGAAGACAATAACTGGACCCGTTTTTATGAAGAACTGAAAGACATTGACGAAGTTTATAATAAAATTCAGAAATCTTTTGATGAAAAACCGTTCCCCCTGGTCAGCAGCCATAACGACTGCCTTGCCGCGAACTTCATCTACGATGTTCCCAATGATAAAATGGAATTGATCGACTGGGAATACTGCGGGATGAACTACTATTTCTTTGACCTTGCGGCGGTGATCAGCGAAAACGACATGGAACCGGAAATGGAAGAAGTTGCCATCCGCGCTTATTTCGGCGGTGAACCCACCGAACAGCAGAGAGCTGAAGTATTGATCGGTAAATTCCTCATGGATGGTCTCTGGATTCCCTGGGCTCTTGTACAGAGCGTTACCAAAGTGGATGAACGCGACGATTACTGGGATTGGGGTTATGTCCGCGTAAGACGCTGCCAGAAACATATGGCCAACCCGAATTGGGATAAATATCTCGAAATGATTCTTAACCGCTGACACGGATAAGGTAAGATTGATGAAATGTTTTCCGAACGGCGGTAATCCGGTGTTTTGCATGACAAAGGTTTGAGATGCGCTCATCCTGTTGTTTGCGGAAAACAGTTCCAGAAAAAGAAACAGCTCCGATTTCTTGTGAAATCGGAGCTGCTGTTTATCGGTTTTGAATTATTCAGCCATCATTGCAACGTAACGGTCAAAGTTTTCGTCGGCCATGTATTCGTTGCAGCGGGTGATTCTTTCGAGGCCGTAATTCCAATAGAATTCTTCTTCTTCTTTGGGTTTGGAGCACATCTGAACCAGAGCCCAGGGGCACCACAGAGCGTCAACGAGGAATTTCCCGATGAGAACATCGGCTCTCTGGCGTTCGGTGGGTTCGCCGCCGTAGTAGTAACGGAGGAATTCTTCTTCTTTTTCTTTGTTGAGTGCGTTTTCGATGATAACGGCGGCAACGTCGAAGTTGTAGATGTTCATGCCGCAGTATTCCCAGTCGATGAGCTGGAGGTTGTCGTTTTCGTCATCATAGATGAAGTTTTCGGAAAGAACGTCATTGTGGGAGCAGACTTTTTTGGGCGGGTTCTTTTCGAAATTTTTGTCGATAGCTTCCAAAGTGGAAACCAGTTTGTCCATGCCTTCATAATATCTGGGGCATTTGTTATCTTCGAGCCATTTGAGGTAAGATTTGATTTCAACCATGGGATCGAAAGCGCCGATGAGTTCGATGCCGCTTTCATG
>JBJDXI010000139.1:0-8419 GCA_051866595.1 Clostridia bacterium | reverse complement strand
GAATGTAAAAATCCGGTAACGGCCTATTCCGGCGGTGTGGACAGCACCCTCTTAACGGAACTGGCCTTCCGCTTTCATCCCGATACGGCCCAGGCCTATTCCATTATCACACCTTATATGGACGAAGCCGACATCTTTTTCGGCGCCGCGGCGGCCACGGGACGAAATCGCCCGGTGATCTGGATCAATCTGAACCTTCTGGCCGTGGAAGAAATCGCCGCCAACCCCAAGGACCGCTGCTATCACTGTAAAAAGCGGGTGCTTTCCACCATCAAAGGCCGAGGCGAGGAGCACAACGGCAAAACCTTTCTGGAAGGGAGCAACGCCGACGATTTAACGGTTTACCGTCCCGGAACCCGGGCCGTCAAAGAGCTGGGGTACCGCAGTCCCCTGGCCGAGGCGGGATTCACCAAGGCCGACGTGCGGCGTTACGCCGCCGAGCTGGAGCTGGAAGCGGCGGACCGGCCCTCCAAGCCCTGTTTGATGACGCGGTTCCCCTACGATAAGGAAGGCGGCGTCACCATCGAGGACATCGAGCGCGTAAAAATCGGGGAGCACCACTTAAAAGTCTATTTAAACGACAATTTTCGACTCCGCTGGAAAGGGGAGCAGGAAGCGGTGATTGAGGCCTCGCCCTTCGATCAGCGGCTTTTGAGCATCGGCGGCAATAAAATCAAAAAGGGGATTCCCTTTGAAACCGTCACCGTGGAGAAAGAGCCCTTCCGAAGCGGCCGCTTCGACCGGGAAGAGGAGGAAACGAAATGAAAACCGCCTGTCTCGATCCTGTCGGCGGCATCGCCGGGGATATGTTCCTCGCCGCTTTGCTGGACAGCGGCGGCGATGAGAAATACCTCCTTGAGGAATTGAAAAAGCTGGAACTGACCGGCTGGAAATGGAAGAGGGAAAAGGTTCTCCGGGGCGGCTTCGCCGGTACGAAAATCAACTTTCTCATCGAAAAACAGAAGGTCTGCCGCCATCTGCCGGAGATCATATCCCTCATTCAGAAAGCCCAATTTCCCAGGGAAGCCGAAGAAAAAATATTGAAAACCTTTGACCTTTTGGCTGAAGCCGAAGCCGAAGTTCACGGGATTCCCAAAAACGAAGTCCATTTTCACGAAGTCGGCGCCGCCGACACCATTCTGGACATCTGCGGCACGGTGCTGACCCTCTGTCACATGGGCATCCAAAAACTGCGCTCATCGGCGCTGCCCATGGGCAACGGCACCGTCCGCTGCGAACACGGCGAAATTCCTCTGCCGGCGCCGGCGGCGGCGGTGATGCTCAGGGAGGTTTCCGTCCGGGGAACCCCTGTTCAGGGAGAAACCGTCACTCCCACCGGTCTGGCGCTGCTCAAGGCTTTTCCCTGCGAGTTCGGCCCCTTTCCTGTCATGACGGTAAAACAGTGCGGCTGTGGCTGCGGCACCAGGGACGGCAACCTTCCCAACATCCTCCGGGTTTTCATCGGAGAAGAAAGAACAAATGTTCCTCTTATTTGCCGTCTGGAATGTACCATCGACGATATGACCGGGGAAGATCTGGGATTTCTTTGGGATGAAATCCAGAACGCCGGCGCCAACGATATGTATTATACGCCGGTCTATATGAAAAAAGGTCGGCCGGCGGTGAAGCTCACCGTACTGACCGAGGAAGCCCGCCTTGCCGAAGTCCGGGACGCTATCTTCCGGCATACGACCACCCTGGGCATGATCTGTGACCGTTCGGAACGCTTCGTGCTGGAACGAAAGGTTGATACAATCGCGACGCCATGGGGCGAGGTAAGATACAAAACCGCCGGCGGACCCGGCGGTGAAAAGGCGAAAGCCGAATATGAGGATTTAAAACGCGTCGCCGGAGAGCAGGGGATCCCCTTAAGAGACGCCCGGCGGCTCTGCGACGCGGAATACAGAAAACAGAAGGACAGCGAAAATGATTGATACATTTCTTTTTGATTTTGACGGCACCGTGGCCGACAGCATTCCCGGCATCATGGCCACGCTGAAAAAGACACGGGAGGTGATGGAAGTCCCCTTCGACCTGGACTACGCCAAAAGCCTCATCGGCACGCCCCTGGTAAAGATGGGGGTGAACCTCTGCGGCGAGGACCGGGCCGCGGAATTTGTCGATACCTACCGAAAGAGCTATCTGGATTGGGGCGCGGAGATGATCCGCTATTTCGACGGCATGGAGGAGCTGCTGAAAGACCTCCACGGCGTCGGCATGACCTGCGCCGTGGTGACCTCCAAGCGCAGAGACAGCCTCGATAAGAACCTCGATTTTCTCAAAGGCCACAACCTTTTCGACCTGCTGGTGACGAAGGAATCCACGGACTTTTTCAAGCCCCATCCGGCGCCGGTGGAATACGCCCTGACGGGCCTCAACGCCGAAGCGAAACAGGCCGTGATGATCGGCGACACCCATTACGACATCGAGTGCGCTCAGGGCGCCGGAGTACGGACCGTCGGCGTAACCTGGGGCGCCGAGCCTGAAGAGGAGCTTAAGAAATCCCGCCCCGACGACATCGCCCGAACCCCGGAAGAGCTTCGGAGGATCTGCTTTCGGCTGGCGGGGATATAAGATCAGAGAACACGCCTCAGATCGGTTTTATAAACGGAGAAAGGATCCGCAACACGCGGATCCTTTCTTTATTTCCAATGGAAGTTTTCTTTGCCGGCGATAAGTTCAAAATGGTATTTGACAATGCCCAGATCGATTTTAGCGCAGATGCCCCGGAGAGCTTTGGCTTCTACGGCACCGTTGTTGAGAGTGAGTTTGAACTGCTGCTGATTCATGGCCGTGGGGGCCAGAAGGGCGGCGTTCACGCCGTCTTTGAACCACTGGGGCGATGCCGACGTAACATTGCTGACTTCAGCGGGGCTTTTGGATTTGTGAACCGCGCCCTGGGTTTTGCCGTAGCCTAAGGCGATAACCAGGGCCAGCTTTTCACCGGGAGCGATTTCAAAGGCCGAGGGCACTTTTTTATAGGTCAGCGCCACCCAGCAGGTATTCATCCCCAGCTCCTGGGCTTTCAGCACCAGACGCTCGCCGTAATAGCCGCAGGTCTCGTCCAGGGCGGCGTTCTTTTTGCCGATGAGGGCGATATAGTTTTTCACACCGCTGAACTTTCCGTAATGGGCCATGAAACCGTCAAAGGCCTTGGGCTCGTCCTTTACCAATTGAATATGAAGGCCGCTTTCTTCATTGCAGGCGGCGATTTCCTGTTCCAGTTCTTTTATCACCGCGTCTTCCAGCGGTTTTTCCGTATATTGACGGACGCTGTGGCGTTCTTTCATCAATGTCAGATCATCCATTTTCTGTTCCTCCGATTTTCTTTTCAAAATGTTTCCCCGCCGCCCGGGAGAGATGGGTCTTTTCCGTAATGGCGCCGACACGGACGCCGTCGCAATCGCCCATCTGCATCATCTCCAGAATCAGATGCTGGCGGGTTTCATCGCCCAATGCCGTAAGCGTTTTCTGACAATCTTTGAATTCCTCCGCCAGTACCCTGATATTTTCCATCGACCTCACCCTTTGATTGAACTTTCGGCTATTGTACCATTATACCATAAATATTTAAAAAGAGGGAATCGGTAAAGAAAATCGAGACCATCAAAAAGGCAGGAGAAATCCTGCCTTTTGATTTTCAGAAACGGCTTTTGATGTCATTCAAAACGTTCAACGCCAGATCCACTTCTTCCTCGGTATTGAAAGGGCCGAAGCTGAACCGGACGGTACCCCGATCCAAAGTGCCCAGAGTCTGATGGGCCAGGGGCGCGCAGTGGAGCCCCGCCCGGGCGCAGATGCCGGCTTTTTTATCCAGCGCCGTCGCCACCTCGCCGGGGAACATATCCTTTACATTAAAGGAAATCACCGGCAGGTGCTCCGGTACATCAAAATCATAAAGTTCGATCTGGCTTAAAGAGATGAGACCCCGCCGGAACCGGCGGAAGCATTTCATCTCGTGCTCCCGGATGGAATCAAGCCCCCGTTTTTTCAGATAGCGGACACCGCCCAAAAGAGAGCCGACGCCCGCCAGATTCCGGGTGCCGGCCTCAAAGCCCGAAGGAAGAACCGAAGGCTGATTGGAAAGGTGAGACATGGAACCGGTACCGCCGTGGAGAAGGGGTGAAAGATTCTTCGGGTCGCGGATATAGAGAAGACCGACACCGCCGTAGCCCAAAAGGCTCTTATGCCCCGCGAAGGCGGCGAAATCAAGGCCCTCCACCGAAACGGGGAAATCGAGGTATCCCGCGGTTTGAGCCATATCCGCGAAAACCGGAATATTGTATTTTTTAGCGAGATCAATGATGTCCGCCAAAGGTGAAACGGCGCCAAAAACATTGGAGCCGTGGTTCACCGCGATGAGCCGGGTATTTTTTTGAAAAGCGCTTTCCAGAGAAGAAAGAAAGGTTTCCTTTTTCGGTGAGAAGGGTACCATCGTCAGGGAGACGCCCCGGTGTTCCATCCATTTCAGGGGACGATAGACGGCGTTATGCTCCATGGAGGTATAAACGGCGTGGTCGCCTTCTTTAAGACAGCTTTTGATTACCACATTGACGCTTTCCGTATTGCCGCCGGTAAAAATAAGATGGCGGTGGGGGATGACGCCGAGAAAATCGGCAATTTCTCTTCTTGCCGCTTCCATATAGGCCGACGTTTCCTTGGCAAAGGTGTATGCTCCCCGACCGGGGTTGGCGCCAAAATGCTCCATCACCCGGAGCATTTCATCTTTGGTTTCCTGTGGTTTCGGCCAGGAGGTGGCGGCGTTATCAAAATAGATCATTATTTCACCTTGTTTCACGTGAAACATTCCTGTTAAAAATATATGCCCGTTTTTTTCTTTTTATGACGGCCGCCCCCGATTTTCGTTTCACGTGAAACAATTCTCTCTTCGGCGGCAAATTTCCTTGAGACAACAAAGTTCAAAATCCGGGAAATCCGTTTAAAAACGCATATAACATCTTTTACGTCGATTTCAGTTTTTTGCATAGAACTTCATTATTTTATAAAAAAAGAGGGTTTAACGGCTTTTCACAGCTTCGTTTTTTTTCAAAGGATTCCTTTTTTAATGGGAGCAAGGCTTTCTGTTTATTTCACGGCTTAAAAAATTCTGTTCGCATCTACTGTTCAAATCTCTTTCTCTTCCGCGGCTTTGATTTCCTATTCTGCGTCTGTCGCCGGGAATACCGGATCCCGGGAAACAGTGTTTCACGTGAAACATTTTATAAATGGCGATTGCGCGCTTTATTTTTTGTCATTAAAGGAACAAAACCTCCCGGGAGAGAAGATTGTTCCTTTTCTATTTATATCGAAGATTAACACGCCGAAACCTCCGTTATCCAGTAAAAAGGAAAAGAACCCCGTGAAAACGGGGCTCTTTTCCTTCGAGTAATTTTACCGAGAGGTACTTATGGTAATTTATTATGCAGACCGTCGAATCGGCACCGGCGGTTCTGTATAATCAGTAGAAAAGGAGAGAAGAAATACATAACACCTCGATAAATAAAAGTAATGTTCCCTCACCGCGCCGCGGCAACGACGCCGGGAACGACTCTTTTTTGATCCGTAAAATCAGGCTCCGGCGGCGCGAAAGCCGCTGCTTTCCTTTAAAATGGCCACCGCCGCCTCAAAGGCTTCCGCCGCTAAAAGGAGATCGGGAACGAAGAGGGATCCGCCCACAAAAAGGCTTTGCACCGTTTCCATGGCTTTGGCGAGACTCTTCTCGATGGCTTCCTCGGCGCCGACGCCGGCTTTTCCGGCTTCTTCCGCCGCCTTCGTCACGCCCTCGGGATCCACTTCAATCAGAGAGAGTTTCAGTTTTTCCAATGCCTGTTCCTTTGTCATCAAAGGCCTCCTTCCAAAGAAACAAAGAGCCGGCGGGAAAATCGGGGTGCATTTTCCCAAACCGGCACCGTTGCCTCTTTATCCATTTTTCAGACGGATCAAAAAAGAAAGCGCTCTACCCCAAAGGTAAAGCGCCATTGCTTTTATGATGTAAATTATACACGAATCTGAAAAATAATCAATACTGTTATTTTGCGCTAAAAAGGTTGATATTTTGTCCCGATCCAATAATTCCATCAAAGAAGCATCCTTTTCCCTGCATAGGACGGTAACATCAAAAAAAGAAAAAACAGATGTAAATAAGAAAAAAACTATGCAAAAGTTGAATATACAGAAAAAACAATAAAATAACACAGGATCATCATATCCTTACAATCGCTCATTCCATTAAAACAAAATCACCCCGTTTTCCCCAAAGGCGAGGAACTTCGGAAATTTCAATAGGGCATAAAAGGGAATTTCGCTCTTTCATTCCGCTTTTTCGCCAAAAAACGGCGAAGCCGGTTTTTTTGGCTTCGCCGTTTCGCGTTTTATTTTTCAATCTCCACCATGAGGTCGAGGAGTCGTTCCAGCTCTTCTTTACTGTGGTAGGAAAACTCGATTTTACCGCCCTTTTCACTGCCGGAAATTTTGATCTTCGTCTGAAAGCGGTCACGGAGCTTGTTTTCCATTTCCCGATAAAAGGGATTTTCCGTTCCCCGCGCCTTTTTCTCCGGCTTGAAACGAATTTCATTCAGCGCTTTGGCCGCTTCCTCAGCCTGACGCACCGAAAGATCCTCTTTCAGAATCCGTTCAAAAAGCTGTTTCCGACGGGGCTCCGCTTTTACCGAGAGAATTGCCCGGCCGTGACCGGCGCTGATTTTTCCCTTTTCCACCGCGGCTCTCATTTCCTCGTCGAGGGTTAAAAGGCGCAGGCTGTTCGCGATATAGCTGCGGCTTTTGCCCAGTACCTTGCCGAGGCTTTCCTGGGTGTGACCGTATTTTTCCATCATTTCGCGGTAAGCTGCGGCTTCTTCCATAGCGTTTAAATCTTCCCGCTGGATATTCTCAATGAGCCCCATCTCGGCGGCGTTTTTATGATCCGCCGTGAGAAACACCACGGGAACCTTTTTAAGACCGGCCTTTTTCGCGGCCCGAAGGCGGCGTTCCCCGGCCACCAGTTCATAACGGTCATCGACTTTGCGCACCAGAAGCGGCTGAAGCACACCGTGCTCCCGAACGGACGAAGCCAGTTCTTCCAGCTTTTTATCGTTGAAATCCATTCGGGCCTGGGAACGCGCCGCGATGATTTCATCAATTTTTATTTCCGTAACGGCGCTTTCCGCCGCGGTTTTTTCCGGTTCTTCCTTCTGGAGAATGGTTTCTTCCAGATCGGCGGGGATCAGCGCGCCAAGGCCCTTCCCCATTCGTTTTTTAGGCATTCTGTTTCAATACCTCCTTCGCCAGAGCTTTATACGCCAATGCTCCCTTGGATTTGGGATCGTAAGTCAATATCGTCTCACCGAAACCCGGCGCTTCGGAAAGGCGCACATTCCGGGGGATTACCGTTTTATAAACCTTTTCCTTGAAATGACTGCGGACTTCCTCCTCCACTTCCAGAGAAAGCCGGGTGCGGCCGTCAAACATGGTGAGAAGAATTCCCTCTAACGTCAGCTGAGGGTTCATGTGCTGTTTCACCAGCTGAAACGTACCGGTAACACGGCCCAGCCCCTCCAAAGCGTAATATTCGCACTGGAGCGTTATCATCAGCGAATCCGCCGCGGCAAAGGCGTTCAGTGAGAGGAGCCCCACCGCCGGCGGGCAGTCGATGAGAATATAATCGTAACGGTCTTTTAAAGGCAGCAGCTGTTTTCTCAATTTGAATTCCCGGTCGGTTTCATCTACCAGTTCCACCTCGGCGCCGCTGAGATCGGGGCCCGAAGGCACCACATCCACGTTTTTGGTGGCGGTTTTCTGAATCAGTACCGAAAGGGGCATATCGTTGATCAGGGCGTCGTATACGCAATGTTCCAGGTGGTCTTTATCAATTCCCAGACCGCCGGTGGCGTTGGCCTGGGGATCCATATCGCAGACCAGCACTTTTTTCCCTTTTACGCCCAGATAGGCGCTGAGATTCACCGCCGTGGTGGTTTTTCCCACACCGCCTTTCTGATTAGCAATGGCAATAATTTTTCCCATAACATACCTCACCGTTGAAATTGCGATTCGCGATGGTTTTATTATATCATAAAACAGCGGACAAAAAAAGGCTTTCCCTTTCATGAGAGATGACAACAGCTCGGGATTCGCGGCGTGAAGTTCCTGCGTAACGCCGTGAAAAACTATTTAAGAAATGATTTTTAAAAATTTTTTTCCGGAAGTTTCACGTGAAACATTCCTTTTTTCCGTTATGGAAATAAGTACACATTCCATTTCCATTCTGTTTTATTCTACGGTTAAATGTTCATTTATTTGGGCGTTCAGCTGCCGTTCAGCTCTGTACTACGGTTTCGAGTTCCTTTATTTGGCCGTTCAGTTACCGTATAGAGTTTAACTACGGTTTAACATATCTTTTTTTACGGTTCATATCTTTTGGGAG